>NZ_CP077091.1:5625000-5950000 GCF_014268595.2 Pseudomonas hamedanensis | reverse complement strand
GGAAAAGAAATCAACCGAGATTCCCTTAGTAGTGGCGAGCGAACGGGGACTAGCCCTTAAGTGGCTTTGAGATTAGCGGAACGCTCTGGAAAGTGCGGCCATAGTGGGTGATAGCCCTGTACGCGAAAATCTCTTGGTCATGAAATCGAGTAGGACGGAGCACGAGAAACTTTGTCTGAATATGGGGGGACCATCCTCCAAGGCTAAATACTACTGACTGACCGATAGTGAACTAGTACCGTGAGGGAAAGGCGAAAAGAACCCCGGAGAGGGGAGTGAAATAGATCCTGAAACCGTATGCGTACAAGCAGTGGGAGCCCACTTTGTTGGGTGACTGCGTACCTTTTGTATAATGGGTCAGCGACTTATTTTCAGTGGCGAGCTTAACCGAATAGGGGAGGCGTAGCGAAAGCGAGTCTTAATAGGGCGTCTAGTCGCTGGGAATAGACCCGAAACCGGGCGATCTATCCATGGGCAGGTTGAAGGTTGGGTAACACTAACTGGAGGACCGAACCGACTACCGTTGAAAAGTTAGCGGATGACCTGTGGATCGGAGTGAAAGGCTAATCAAGCTCGGAGATAGCTGGTTCTCCTCGAAAGCTATTTAGGTAGCGCCTCATGTATCACTGTAGGGGGTAGAGCACTGTTTCGGCTAGGGGGTCATCCCGACTTACCAAACCGATGCAAACTCCGAATACCTACAAGTGCCGAGCATGGGAGACACACGGCGGGTGCTAACGTCCGTCGTGAAAAGGGAAACAACCCAGACCGTCAGCTAAGGTCCCAAAGTTATGGTTAAGTGGGAAACGATGTGGGAAGGCTTAGACAGCTAGGAGGTTGGCTTAGAAGCAGCCACCCTTTAAAGAAAGCGTAATAGCTCACTAGTCGAGTCGGCCTGCGCGGAAGATGTAACGGGGCTCAAACCATACACCGAAGCTACGGGTATCACCTTCGGGTGATGCGGTAGAGGAGCGTTCTGTAAGCCTGTGAAGGTGAGTTGAGAAGCTTGCTGGAGGTATCAGAAGTGCGAATGCTGACATGAGTAACGACAATGGGTGTGAAAAACACCCACGCCGAAAGACCAAGGTTTCCTGCGCAACGTTAATCGACGCAGGGTTAGTCGGTCCCTAAGGCGAGGCTGAAAAGCGTAGTCGATGGAAAACAGGTTAATATTCCTGTACTTCTGGTTATTGCGATGGAGGGACGGAGAAGGCTAGGCCAGCTTGGCGTTGGTTGTCCAAGTTTAAGGTGGTAGGCTGAGATCTTAGGTAAATCCGGGATCTTAAGGCCGAGAGCTGATGACGAGTTACCCTTTGGGTGACGAAGTGGTTGATGCCATGCTTCCAAGAAAAGCTTCTAAGCTTCAGGTAACCAGGAACCGTACCCCAAACCGACACAGGTGGTTGGGTAGAGAATACCAAGGCGCTTGAGAGAACTCGGGTGAAGGAACTAGGCAAAATGGCACCGTAACTTCGGGAGAAGGTGCGCCGGTGAGGGTGAAGGACTTGCTCCGTAAGCTCATGCCGGTCGAAGATACCAGGCCGCTGCGACTGTTTATTAAAAACACAGCACTCTGCAAACACGAAAGTGGACGTATAGGGTGTGACGCCTGCCCGGTGCCGGAAGGTTAATTGATGGGGTTAGCTAACGCGAAGCTCTTGATCGAAGCCCCGGTAAACGGCGGCCGTAACTATAACGGTCCTAAGGTAGCGAAATTCCTTGTCGGGTAAGTTCCGACCTGCACGAATGGCGTAACGATGGCGGCGCTGTCTCCACCCGAGACTCAGTGAAATTGAAATCGCTGTGAAGATGCAGTGTATCCGCGGCTAGACGGAAAGACCCCGTGAACCTTTACTATAGCTTTGCACTGGACTTTGAATTTGCTTGTGTAGGATAGGTGGGAGGCTTTGAAGCGTGGACGCCAGTTCGCGTGGAGCCATCCTTGAAATACCACCCTGGCAACTTTGAGGTTCTAACTCAGGTCCGTTATCCGGATCGAGGACAGTGTATGGTGGGTAGTTTGACTGGGGCGGTCTCCTCCTAAAGAGTAACGGAGGAGTACGAAGGTGCGCTCAGACCGGTCGGAAATCGGTCGTAGAGTATAAAGGCAAAAGCGCGCTTGACTGCGAGACAGACACGTCGAGCAGGTACGAAAGTAGGTCTTAGTGATCCGGTGGTTCTGTATGGAAGGGCCATCGCTCAACGGATAAAAGGTACTCCGGGGATAACAGGCTGATACCGCCCAAGAGTTCATATCGACGGCGGTGTTTGGCACCTCGATGTCGGCTCATCACATCCTGGGGCTGAAGCCGGTCCCAAGGGTATGGCTGTTCGCCATTTAAAGTGGTACGCGAGCTGGGTTTAGAACGTCGTGAGACAGTTCGGTCCCTATCTGCCGTGGACGTTTGAGATTTGAGAGGGGCTGCTCCTAGTACGAGAGGACCGGAGTGGACGAACCTCTGGTGTTCCGGTTGTCACGCCAGTGGCATTGCCGGGTAGCTATGTTCGGGAAAGATAACCGCTGAAAGCATCTAAGCGGGAAACTTGCCTCAAGATGAGATCTCACTGGAACCTTGAGTTCCCTGAAGGGCCGTCGAAGACTACGACGTTGATAGGTTGGGTGTGTAAGCGCTGTGAGGCGTTGAGCTAACCAATACTAATTGCCCGTGAGGCTTGACCATATAACACCCAAGCAATTTGCTTGCTTCGAGCTGAAAAGCGAAAGAGCACCAGATTGCGGTGTGTGAAGACGAAACGAACCGAAAGTTTGAATCTCACAAACACCGAAAGCTGTCACATACCCAATTTGCTGAAGCGCGGCCGTCTGGCCACGATTCGGTACCCGAATTTCTTGACGACCATAGAGCGTTGGAACCACCTGATCCCATCCCGAACTCAGCAGTGAAACGATGCATCGCCGATGGTAGTGTGGGGTTTCCCCATGTGAGAGTAGGTCATCGTCAAGATTAAATTCCGAAACCCCAATTGCGAAAGCAGTTGGGGTTTTGTTTTGTCCGCAAGAAATGTGTCTGCTTGATTTCTATGCAACGGCCCGGGGCATGGCTATCATTCGGGCCTCATTGTGAGGCGAAACCTGCATGTTGACGTTGTTGAACCTATTGAAGGACGGTCGATTCCATTCCGGACAGGATCTAGGGACAGCCCTGGGAATAAGTCGAAGTGCTGTATGGAAGCAACTGCAGCATCTTGAGGCTGAGCTTGGTCTGTCAATCCACAAAGTTCGCGGGCGGGGATATCAATTGTCTGCGCCACTGATGTTGCTTGATCCTGTGGAAATAGCCAAAAAGTCGCCTCAATGGCCTGTGACTGTCTTCGATTCTGTCGATTCGACAAATGCCGAAGCTTTGCGCTCCATTGCACAGGGTGCTTCCGCGCCTTTTTTGGTGCTGGCTGAACGGCAGACCGCCGGGCGTGGTCGTCGAGGACGGAAATGGGTAAGCCCGTTTGCCGAAAACCTTTACTACAGCCTGGCTCTGCGTATCGATGGCGGTATGCGTCAGCTCGAAGGGCTGAGTCTCGTCGTAGGCCTCGCTGTTGTGCAGGCCTTGCGAAATTCGGGAGTGTCGAATGCCGGACTGAAGTGGCCCAACGATGTTTTGGTTGGCAGCAAGAAGATCGCTGGCATTCTGCTCGAGCTTGTTGGGGACCCGGCGGATGTCTGTCATGTTGTGCTGGGAATAGGGATCAACGTGAATATGCAAATTGCGGAAGGGGTCGATCAGCAATGGACTTCTATAAGACTAGAGTCAGGTAAGGCCTGTGACCGCAATGCTCTGGTGGCTGAGCTGAGCAATCAGCTCAGCACTTATATTCAAAAGCACCAAGCCAATGGTTTCGCTAGTCTCCAGGCCGAATGGGCGGAAAATCATCTCTGGCAAGGGCGCTCGGTTTCCTTGATTGCGGGTAACAGTCATATAGATGGCGTTGTGCTCGGAATTGATAATCAGGGTGGGCTGCGCCTCAGAGTGGACGGTGTTGAGAAGGTATTTAGTGGCGGAGAGCTCAGCCTGAGGTTGCGTGATGATTCTTGAGCTTGACTGCGGCAACAGCTTTATAAAGTGGCGCGTGCTGAAAGCCCTGGTTGGAACTGTAGTTTCGGAAGGGGTTGTAGACTCCAATCAGGCACTGATTGAAAGCCTGCGAATGATTGCGTCGCTGTCGCTGCGCAAATGTCGTTTAGTCAGTGTCAGGACGAGCGAAGAAACCGGCGCATTGATCGAGCTGATTGAGCGAGAGTTCAGTATTCCTATCGTATCGGCGAAGCCTGCCCGTGAGATGTCTGGCGTGCGCAATGGTTATGAAGACTATGAGCGGCTTGGGCTTGACCGCTGGCTCGCGATGCTTGGTGGTTTTCATCTGGCTGCCGGTCGGCCCTGTCTCGTTCTGGATTTCGGCACTGCGGTCACTGCTGATTTCGTTGCAGCTGACGGTGAGCATCTCGGGGGGTTTATTTGTCCTGGTATGCCGTTGATGCGGAATCAGCTGCGCACACATACACGCAAAATTCGCTACGGAGATGAGGCGGCGGAGCGGGCGCTTTCCAGTCATGTCCCGGGGCGGACTACCGTTGAGGCTGTAGAGCGTGGTTGTTCTTTGATGTTGAGAGGCTTCGTCCTGACCCAGTTGGAGCTGGCACGCGCTTATTGGGGGGAAGGTTTTACTGTCTTCATCACGGGCGGGGATGCCGAATTGGTTGCGGGTGTCTCGCCCGAGGCCAGGGTTATACCTGACCTGGTCTTTGTCGGCTTGGCTATGGCGTGTCCATTGTCCTGAGGTTTATATGCGTTGGTTGTTCCTGCTGCTTATTGTACTCAACGTTTTTTATTATGTCTGGCATCAGCAAGAAGCACCTCTGCGAGCCAAAGACGTAACGCCTTTAAGTTTGTATCGTGGTTCACAACAGGACATTCGTCTGTTGAGTGAGGCTGCCGGCAATGGGCGCATCGAGGAGGGTGTAGCGCGTCAGCAGTGCCTGTTCCTTGGTGGCTTTTCTGATGAGGATTCGATTATCAGATTGCAGCAGCGGCTGTCAGCGATGAAGGTTAATGCGCAGTCCGCCCCAAAGGATGCTGCCGGAAGCGGTTTCTGGCTGACAGTTACACCGGAGGGGCAGCGCTTGTTGGGTGATCAGCAGCTGCAAAACCTTTCCAAGGAATTCAATGAGTTAAAACATAAAATAATGCTGTGCGAAGGGGTTGCACCTGCTGAATAGTTTGCATAGAATGGCGCCCGCTCCACAGCGAACACCTTAACCGGATTTCAAAGTGAAGCGTGTCAACGCAGCTAAGCTCAGGTTTTTAAATGAGAAAATGCTTGACAGGGGTTTGGCATGATATAGAATGCCGGCCTGATTAGGAGGGGTTCCCGAGCGGCCAAAGGGATCAGACTGTAAATCTGACGTCTACGACTTCGAAGGTTCGAATCCTTCTCCCTCCACCAGATTTAAGCGTGAGCTGCAGGCTCCGCGGGTATAGTTTAGTGGTAGAACCTCAGCCTTCCAAGCTGATGATGCGGGTTCGATTCCCGCTACCCGCTCCAAGTTTGCAGGTTGTGCAAAGGGTTTTGCTCTTGTAGCTCAGTTGGTAGAGCACACCCTTGGTAAGGGTGAGGTCAGCGGTTCAAATCCGCTCAAGAGCTCCATATAACAAGGCAGATATGAAAATATCTGCCTTTGTTTTAATGGTTGATATTGTTTGTCTAATTCTTCTGTTTGAGGGTGATATCGATGGCTAAGGAAAAATTTGATCGTTCCCTGCCCCACGTCAACGTAGGGACCATTGGTCACGTTGACCACGGTAAAACCACTCTGACTGCTGCTCTGACTCGCGTTTGCTCCGAAGTATTCGGTTCGGCAATCGTTGACTTCGACAAGATCGACAGCGCGCCAGAAGAAAAAGCTCGTGGTATCACCATCAACACCGCACACGTTGAATACAACTCGCTGATCCGTCACTACGCTCACGTTGACTGCCCAGGTCACGCTGACTATGTGAAGAACATGATCACCGGTGCTGCCCAGATGGACGGCGCGATCCTGGTTTGCTCGGCCGCTGATGGTCCGATGCCGCAAACCCGTGAGCACATCCTGCTGTCCCGTCAGGTAGGCGTTCCGTACATCGTGGTTTACCTGAACAAGGCTGACCTGGTAGACGACGCTGAGCTGCTGGAACTGGTTGAGATGGAAGTGCGCGATCTGCTGAGCACTTACGACTTCCCAGGTGACGACACTCCGATCATCATCGGTTCTGCTCGTATGGCTCTGGAAGGCAAAGACGATAACGAAATGGGCACCACGTCCGTTCGTAAGCTGGTTGAGACTCTGGACAGCTACATCCCGGATCCAGTCCGTGTTATCGACAAGCCGTTCCTGATGCCAATCGAAGACGTATTCTCGATCTCCGGTCGCGGTACTGTTGTAACCGGTCGTATCGAGCGCGGTATCGTCAAGGTTCAGGATCCACTGGAAATCGTTGGTCTGCGTGACACTACTGTCACCACCTGCACCGGTGTTGAAATGTTCCGTAAACTGCTCGACGAAGGTCGTGCTGGCGAGAACTGCGGCGTTCTGCTGCGTGGTACCAAGCGTGACGACGTTGAGCGTGGCCAGGTTCTGGTCAAGCCAGGTTCGGTCAAGCCGCACACCAAGTTCGAAGCTGAAGTGTACGTACTGAGCAAAGAAGAAGGCGGTCGTCACACTCCGTTCTTCAAAGGCTACCGTCCACAGTTCTACTTCCGTACTACTGATGTGACTGGTAACTGCGAGCTGCCGGAAGGCGTTGAGATGGTAATGCCGGGCGACAACATCAAAATGGTTGTTACCCTGATCAAAACCATCGCGATGGAAGATGGTCTGCGTTTCGCTATCCGTGAAGGCGGTCGTACCGTCGGCGCTGGTGTCGTAGCCAAAATCATCGAATAAGCGGTTGTAATGTATTTTTCGGGCCGGCATAATGGTCGGCCTGATTTTGTTTTAGGTCAGTAGCTCAATTGGCAGAGCGACGGTCTCCAAAACCGTAGGTTGGGGGTTCGATTCCCTCCTGACCTGCCAGATTCACTTGGTGTGTCTGGCTTTCTTTTCACAGGATCTTCATAGATGACTCCTAAAGCTGAAGCTCAAGGCTCTCGCTTCGATCTGCTCAAGTGGCTTGTAGTAGTCGCTTTGGTAGTTGTTGGCGTTGTTGGCAATCAGTATTACGCTGCTTCGCCGATCCTGTACCGTGTACTTGCTTTGCTTGCCATTGCTGCTGTAGCTGCCTTTGTAGGCCTGCAGACTGCGAAGGGCAAGTCTTTCTTTGTACTGGTTAAGGAAGCTCGCACCGAGATTCGTAAAGTCGTGTGGCCAACTCGCCAAGAAACCACGCAGACCACGCTGATTGTCGTGGCTGTTGTTCTGGTTATGGCGTTGCTGTTGTGGGGTCTTGATTCCCTGCTCGGCTGGCTTGTTTCCTTGATTGTCGGCTAAGGGTGTCCCGTGGCTAAGCGTTGGTATGTTGTGCATGCTTACTCGGGTTACGAGAAGCATGTGATGCGCTCGCTTGTCGAGCGCGTAAAGCTGGCTGGCATGGAAGATGGCTTCGGCGAGATTCTGGTTCCCACTGAAGAAGTGGTGGAAATGCGCAATGGCCAGAAGCGCAAAAGCGAGCGTAAGTTCTTCCCTGGCTATGTGCTGGTCCAGATGGATATGAACGAGGGTACTTGGCACTTGGTCAAGGATACCCCTCGCGTGATGGGTTTCATCGGCGGTACCGCTGACAAGCCTGCACCGATCACGGATAAAGAAGCAGAAGCAATTCTGCGTCGCGTTGCTGACGGTAGCGACAAGCCTAAGCCGAAGACGTTGTTCGAGCCGGGCGAGACGGTGCGTGTCAATGATGGTCCGTTCGCCGATTTCAACGGCGTTGTAGAAGAAGTTAACTACGAAAAGAGCCGGATCCAAGTGGCTGTGCTCATTTTCGGTCGCTCTACTCCGGTGGAGCTCGAGTTCAGTCAGGTCGAGAAGGTCTAACTGGACAAGCAATCCCAACCCCGTAGCCTTAGGCTGTGGGGTTTTGTCGTCACTGGGATAAACGCGCAAGTAACCGGGGAGCCTTTCGAGGCGCTAGAACCCGTAATTGGAGTGCCTCATGGCCAAGAAGATTACCGCTTACATCAAGCTGCAAGTGAAGGCCGCTCAGGCTAACCCAAGCCCACCTGTTGGTCCTGCCCTGGGTCAGCACGGCGTGAACATCATGGAATTCTGCAAGGCTTTCAACGCCCGTACTCAGGGTATTGAAGCAGGCCTGCCGACTCCAGTAATCATCACTGTCTACAGCGACCGTAGCTTCACTTTCGAAACCAAATCCACCCCTGCTTCGGTTCTACTGAAGAAGGCGGCCGGTCTGACCAGCGGTTCCGCTCGTCCGAACACCGTTAAGGTTGGCACCGTTACCCGTGCTCAGCTGGAAGAAATCGCGAAAACCAAAAACGCGGATCTGACTGCAGCTGATATGGATGCAGCCGTGCGTACTATCGCCGGTTCTGCTCGTAGCATGGGCCTTAACGTGGAGGGTGTGTAATGGCTAAGCTGACCAAGCGTCAAAAGGCTATCGCCGGCAAAATCGAAGCAGGCAAGGCCTACAACATTGTAGACGCCGCTGCACTGCTGGCCGAGCTGTCGACTGTCAAGTTCAGCGAGTCGTTCGACGTTGCTGTAAACCTGGGTGTAGACCCGCGTAAATCCGACCAGGTCGTTCGTAGCGCTACCGTGCTGCCTCACGGTACTGGCAAGACCGTTCGCGTTGCTGTGTTCACCCAGGGTCCAGCTGCCGAGGCCGCTCTGGCTGCCGGCGCTGACCGTGTAGGTATGGACGACCTGGCTGCCGAAATGAAAGGCGGCGACCTGAACTATGACGTAGTGATCGCATCCCCGGATGCCATGCGCGTTGTAGGTCAGTTGGGTCAGATCCTCGGTCCACGTGGCCTGATGCCTAACCCGAAAGTCGGTACCGTAACTCCGGACGTAGCCACCGCGGTTAAAAACGCCAAGGCTGGTCAGGTCCGTTATCGCACCGACAAGAACGGCATCATTCACACTTCCGTTGGCAAGATGGGCTTCGATGCCGTCAAGCTGAAGGAAAACGTTGAAGCCCTGATCGCTGATCTGAAGCGTATCAAGCCTGCTTCCTCGAAAGGTATCTACGTCAAGCGCGTTACCCTGAGCACCACTATGGGCCCAGGTCTGATCATCGATCAGAGCTCGTTGGACGCGTAAGACAAAAATTGGCGTGATCAGTCGCGCCAGTTGAAAGATTGGGGTCCCTGCCTGGCGGGGGCTATCCAAGACCGTAGGCGACGCAAGTCTTAAACCATAAGCCTACGCAGATGGTGCTCCCGGTTCCTTACCGAATCAGACACCAAAACGACATTCGGTTTCGATCGAATGAAACGGTAACAAGCAGGAGTTAAACCCGTGGCAATTAATCTCGAAGACAAGAAGGCCATCGTCGCTGAAGTCAACGAGGCTGCCAAAGTCGCTCTGTCCGCTGTCGTGGTTGATGCACGTGGCGTAACAGTAGGCGCAATGACCGGACTCCGTAAAGAGGCTCGTGAAGCTGGCGTTTACGTACGTGTTGTACGTAACACCCTGCTCAAGCGCGCTGTTGCTGACACTCAATACAGTGTCCTCAACGACGTGTTCACCGGCCCGACCCTGATTGCATTCTCGAACGAACATCCGGGCGCTGCTGCCCGTATCTTCAAAGAGTTTGCCAAGGGTCAGGACAAGTTCGAGATCAAGGCAGCTGCGTTCGAGGGCAAGTTCCTCGCAGCTAATCAGATCGACGTACTGGCAACTCTGCCGACCCGTGACGAAGCAATTTCTCAGCTGATGAGCGTGATTCAAGGCGCTACCAGCAAATTGGCTCGTACTCTGGCGGCAATTCGCGACCAGAAAGAAGCTGCCGCAGCCTAAGGCTCGTCACTTCTCGCGTTTTTTGTTTATTTCGATGGTCGCGTAGGCCGTCCCCCAATTCAGGAATTGAGTCATGTCTCTGACTAACGAACAAATCATCGAAGCAATCGGCCAGAAATCCGTAGTGGAAATCGTTGAGCTGATCAAAGCGATGGAAGAAACCTTCGGTGTTACCGCTGCTGCCGCTTCGGCTGGTCCAGCTGCTGCTGCCGCTGTTGTTGAAGAGCAAACCGAGTTCAACGTTGTTCTGCTGGAAGCTGGCGAGAAGAAGGTTAACGTGATCAAGGCAGTTCGTGAACTGACCGGTCTGGGCCTGAAAGAAGCCAAAGAGAAAGTAGACGGCGCTCCTCAGGTTGTAGCTGAAGGCGTTTCGAAAGAAGCGGCTGAAGACGCCAAGAAGAAGCTGGAAGAAGCAGGCGCTAAAGTCGAGCTGAAGTAAGCATCGACTTTGCTCCTCCAGCCCGAGCGTCAAGCGACAGGCTGATGGCTGGTGGCTCTTGCCACCGGCCTTTTTCCGTTATTGGCAGCCGACTGGGTCGGTGCTGATAAAGGCGCTGTAACCACCCGATGCGGTGGCGCAAACCATGGGGTTTGCACGATTTTCTGGCTGCTCCCGTCGGGAGGGGCCAAACAAGCAGGTGACCAAGCTGGGGAACGCTGATGGCTTACTCATATACTGAGAAAAAACGTATCCGCAAGGACTTTAGCAAGTTGCCGGACGTCATGGATGTGCCTTACCTCCTGGCCATCCAGCTGGATTCGTATCGTGAATTCTTGCAAGCGGGAGCGACTAAAGATCAGTTCCGCGACGTGGGCCTGCATGCGGCCTTCAAATCCGTTTTCCCGATCATCAGCTACTCCGGCAATGCTGCGCTGGAGTACGTCGGTTATCGCCTGGGCGAACCGGCATTTGATGTCAAAGAATGCGTATTGCGCGGTGTAACTTTCGCCGTACCTTTGCGGGTAAAAGTGCGCCTGATCATTTTCGACAAAGAATCGTCGAACAAAGCGATCAAGGACATCAAAGAGCAAGAAGTCTACATGGGTGAAATTCCCCTGATGACTGAAAACGGTACCTTCGTAATCAACGGTACCGAGCGTGTTATCGTTTCCCAGCTGCACCGTTCCCCGGGCGTGTTCTTCGACCACGACCGCGGCAAGACGCACAGCTCCGGCAAACTGCTGTACTCGGCTCGCATCATTCCTTACCGCGGTTCGTGGCTGGACTTCGAATTCGACCCGAAAGACTGCGTCTTCGTGCGTATCGACCGCCGTCGCAAGCTGCCGGCCTCGGTACTGCTGCGTGCACTCGGTTACACCACCGAAGAAGTGCTGGACGCGTTCTACACCACCAACGTATTCCACCTGAGCGGCGAAACCCTCAGCCTGGAACTGATTGCTTCGCGTCTGCGTGGTGAAATTGCCGTTCTGGACATCCAGGATGAAAAAGGCAAGGTCATCGTTGAGCAGGGCCGCCGTATTACCGCGCGCCACATCAACCAGATCGAAAAAGCCGGTATCAAGACGCTGGACGTGCCGCTGGACTACGTCCTGGGCCGCACCACCGCCAAGGCCATCGTGCACCCGGCCACCGGTGAAATTCTGGCTGAATGCAACACCGAGCTGAACACTGAAGTCCTGGCCAAAATCGCCAAGGCCCAGGTCGTTCGCATCGAGACCCTGTACACCAACGACATCGACTGCGGTCCGTTCGTCTCCGACACGCTGAAGATCGACTCCACCAGCAACCAATTGGAAGCGCTGGTCGAGATCTATCGCATGATGCGTCCAGGCGAGCCGCCAACCAAAGACGCTGCCGAAACCCTGTTCAACAACCTGTTCTTCAGCCCTGAGCGCTATGACCTGTCTGCGGTCGGCCGGATGAAGTTCAACCGTCGTATCGGTCGTACCGAGATCGAAGGTTCGGGCGTGCTGTGCAAGGAAGACATCGTCGCGGTACTGAAGACCCTGGTCGACATCCGTAACGGTAAAGGCATCGTCGATGACATCGACCACCTGGGTAACCGTCGTGTTCGCTGCGTAGGCGAAATGGCCGAGAACCAGTTCCGCGTTGGCCTGGTGCGTGTTGAGCGTGCGGTCAAAGAGCGTCTGTCGATGGCTGAAAGCGAAGGCCTGATGCCGCAAGATCTGATCAACGCCAAGCCAGTGGCTGCGGCGGTGAAAGAGTTCTTCGGTTCCAGCCAGCTGTCGCAGTTCATGGACCAGAACAACCCGCTGTCCGAGATCACCCACAAGCGTCGTGTCTCCGCACTCGGCCCTGGCGGTCTGACTCGTGAACGTGCAGGCTTCGAAGTCCGTGACGTACACCCGACTCACTACGGTCGTGTCTGCCCGATTGAAACGCCGGAAGGTCCGAACATCGGTCTGATCAACTCCCTGGCTGCGTACGCTCGCACCAACCAGTACGGCTTCCTGGAAAGCCCGTACCGCGTGGTGAAAGAGGGTGTGGTCACCGACGAGATCGTGTTCCTGTCCGCTATTGAAGAAGCCGATCACGTGATCGCACAGGCTTCGGCGACCATGAACGAGCAGAAAGTCCTGATCGACGAGCTGGTCGCCGTACGTCACCTGAACGAATTCACCGTCAAGGCGCCGGAAGACGTTACCTTGATGGACGTATCGCCGAAGCAGGTTGTGTCGGTTGCTGCGTCGCTGATTCCGTTCCTCGAGCACGACGACGCCAACCGTGCGTTGATGGGTTCGAACATGCAGCGTCAAGCTGTACCAACCCTGCGCGCTGACAAGCCGCTGGTAGGTACCGGCATGGAGCGTAACGTAGCCCGTGACTCCGGCGTTTGCGTCGTGGCTCGTCGTGGTGGCGTGATCGACTCCGTCGACGCCAGCCGTATCGTGGTTCGCGTTGCTGATGATGAAGTTGAAACCGGTGAAGCCGGTGTCGACATCTACAACTTGACCAAATACACCCGCTCGAACCAGAACACCTGCATCAACCAGCGTCCGCTGGTGCGTAAAGGTGATCGCGTTCAGCGTAGCGACATCATGGCCGACGGCCCGTCCACCGACATGGGTGAACTGGCACTGGGTCAGAACATGCGCATCGCGTTCATGGCATGGAACGGCTTCAACTTCGAAGACTCCATCTGCCTGTCCGAGCGTGTGGTTCAGGAAGACCGTTTCACCACGATCCACATTCAGGAACTGACCTGCGTGGCGCGTGACACCAAGCTTGGCCCAGAGGAAATCACTGCGGACATCCCGAACGTGGGTGAAGCTGCACTGAACAAGCTGGACGAAGCCGGTATCGTTTATGTAGGTGCTGAAGTAGGCGCAGGCGACATCCTGGTCGGCAAGGTCACTCCGAAAGGCGAGACCCAACTGACCCCGGAAGAAAAACTGCTGCGTGCAATCTTCGGTGAGAAAGCCAGCGACGTTAAAGACACCTCCCTGCGTGTGCCAACCGGCACCAAAGGTACTGTCATCGACGTACAGGTCTTCACCCGTGACGGCGTTGAGCGTGATGCTCGTGCACTGTCGATCGAGAAGTCCCAGCTGGACGAGATCCGCAAGGATCTGAACGAAGAGTTCCGCATCGTTGAAGGCGCGACTTTCGAACGTCTGCGTTCCGCTCTGGTAGGCCACAAGGCTGAAGGCGGCGCCGGTCTTAAGAAAGGTCAGGACATCACCGACGAAGTGCTTGACGGTCTTGAGCATGGCCAGTGGTTCAAACTGCGCATGGCTGAAGATGCTTTGAACGAGCAGCTCGAGAAAGCTCAGGCCTACATCGTCGATCGTCGCCGTCTGCTGGACGACAAGTTCGAAGACAAGAAGCGCAAACTGCAGCAGGGCGATGACCTGGCTCCAGGCGTGCTGAAGATCGTCAAGGTTTACCTGGCAATCCGTCGTCGCATCCAGCCGGGCGACAAGATGGCCGGTCGTCACGGTAACAAGGGTGTGGTCTCCGTGATCATGCCGGTTGAAGACATGCCGCACGATGCCAATGGCACCCCGGTCGACGTAGTCCTCAACCCGCTGGGCGTACCTTCGCGTATGAACGTTGGTCAGATCCTTGAAACCCACTTGGGTCTCGCGGCCAAAGGTCTGGGCGAGAAGATCAACCGGATGGTCGAAGAGCAGCGTAAAGTCGCTGAACTGCGTACCTTCCTGGACGAGATCTACAACCAGATTGGCGGTCGTAACGAAGATCTTGACAGCTTCTCCGATCAGGAAATCCTCGATCTGGCGAACAACCTGCGTGGCGGCGTTCCAATGGCCACTCCAGTGTTCGACGGCGCCAAGGAAAGCGAAATCAAGGCCATGCTGAAACTGGCAGACCTGCCGGAAAGCGGCCAGATGCAGCTGACCGACGGCCGTACCGGCAACAAGTTCGAGCGTCCGGTTACCGTTGGCTACATGTACATGCTGAAGCTGAACCACTTGGTAGACGACAAGATGCACGCGCGTTCTACCGGTTCTTACAGCCTGGTTACCCAGCAGCCGCTGGGTGGTAAGGCGCAGTTCGGTGGTCAGCGTTTCGGGGAGATGGAGGTCTGGGCACTGGAAGCATACGGTGCTGCTTACACTCTGCAAGAAATGCTCACAGTGAAGTCGGACGATGTGAACGGCCGTACCAAGATGTACAAGAACATCGTGGATGGCGATCACCGTATGGAGCCGGGCATGCCCGAGTCCTTCAACGTGTTGATCAAGGAAATTCGTTCCCTCGGCATCGATATCGATCTGGAAACCGAATAACACGTGACGCGAATCGAGAGCGGGGCAGGATTGCCCGCTCTCTGCTCCGCCAGGAGGAAAGGCCTTGAAAGACCTACTGAATTTGCTGAAAAACCAGGGTCAAGTCGAAGAGTTCGACGCCATCCGTATCGGATTGGCCTCGCCGGAGATGATCCGCTCGTGGTCGTTCGGTGAAGTTAAAAAGCCGGAAACCATCAACTACCGTACGTTCAAACCTGAGCGTGACGGCCTGTTCTGCGCCAAGATCTTTGGCCCGGTAAAGGATTACGAGTGCCTGTGCGGTAAGTACAAGCGCTTGAAACACCGTGGTGTGATCTGTGAGAAGTGCGGCGTTGAAGTTGCACTGGCCAAGGTTCGTCGTGAGCGCATGGCGCACATCGAACTGGCTTCGCCGGTTGCCCACATCTGGTTCCTGAAATCGCTGCCGTCGCGTATCGGCCTGCTGATGGACATGACCCTGCGTGATATCGAACGCGTTCTCTACTTCGAGAGCTATGTCGTTATCGATCCAGGCATGACCACCCTTGAAAAAGGTCAACTGCTGAACGACGAGCAGTACTTCGAAGCGCTGGAAGAGTTCGGTGATGATTTCGATGCCCGCATGGGTGCCGAAGCTGTCCGTGAACTGCTGCACGCTATCGACCTGGAACACGAGATTGGCCGTCTGCGCGAAGAGATTCCGCAAACCAACTCGGAAACCAAGATCAAGAAGCTGTCCAAGCGTCTGAAGTTGATGGAAGCCTTCCAGGGTTCCGGCAACCTGCCAGAGTGGATGGTGCTGACCGTTCTGCCGGTTCTGCCGCCAGATCTGCGTCCACTGGTCCCGCTGGATGGTGGTCGTTTCGCGACTTCCGACCTCAACGATCTGTATCGTCGAGTGATCAACCGTAACAACCGCTTGAAGCGTCTGCTCGATCTGTCCGCTCCGGACATCATCGTGCGCAACGAAAAGCGTATGTTGCAGGAAGCGGTCGATGCACTGCTCGACAACGGTCGTCGTGGCCGCGCTATCACCGGTTCCAACAAGCGTCCTCTGAAATCCCTGGCTGACATGATCAAGGGTAAGCAGGGTCGTTTCCGTCAGAACTTGCTCGGTAAGCGTGTTGACTACTCCGGTCGTTCGGTAATTACCGTAGGTCCGACCCTGCGTCTGCACCAGTGCGGTCTGCCGAAGAAGATGGCTCTGGAGCTGTTCAAGCCGTTCATTTTTGGCAAGCTGGAAATGCGCGGTCTGGCGACCACCATCAAAGCGGCCAAGAAAATGGTCGAGCGCGAGCTGCCAGAGGTTTGGGACGTTCTCGCCGAAGTGATTCGCGAACACCCGGTCCTGCTCAACCGTGCACCGACCCTTCACCGTCTGGGTATCCAGGCGTTTGAACCGGTACTGATCGAAGGTAAGGCTATTCAGCTGCACCCGCTGGTCTGCGCCGCGTACAACGCCGACTTCGACGGCGACCAAATGGCCGTGCACGTACCGCTGACACTGGAAGCCCAGTTGGAAGCGCGTGCGTTGATGATGTCGACCAACAACATTCTGTCGCCAGCCAACGGTGAGCCAATCATCGTTCCGTCGCAGGACGTTGTATTGGGTCTGTACTACATGACCCGTGAAGCGATCAACGCCAAAGGCGAAGGTCGCGTGTTTGCGGATCTGCAGGAAGTCGACCGTGTATTCCGTGCCGGCGAAGCCGCACTGCATGCCAAGGTCAAGGTTCGTATCAACGAAACCGTCAACGACCGTGACGGCAACAGCGTGAGCGGTACCCGTATCGTCGACACCACTGTCGGCCGTGCGCTGCTGTTCCAGGTTGTGCCAAAAGGTCTGTCGTACGACGTCGTCAACCTGCCGATGAAGAAGAAGGCGATCTCCAAGCTGATCAACCAGTGCTACCGCGTGGTTGGTCTGAAAGAGACCGTGATCTTCGCTGACCAGTTGATGTACACCGGTTTCGCTTACTCGACTATCTCGGGTGTTTCCATCGGTGTTAACGACTTCGTTATCCCGGATGAAAAAGCCCGCATCATCGGTGCAGCTACCGACGAAGTGAAAGAGATCGAGAGCCAGTACGCCTCCGGCCTGGTAACCCAGGGCGAGAAGTACAACAAAGTGATCGACCTCTGGTCGAAAGCGAACGATGAAGTTTCCAAGGCGATGATGGCCAACCTCTCGAAAGAGAAAGTCATCGACCGTCATGGCGACGAAGTCGACCAAGAGTCTTTCAACTCGATGTACATGATGGCCGACTCGGGTGCGCGGGGTTCCGCTGCACAGATTCGTCAGCTGGCCGGTATGCGTGGTCTGATGGCCAAGCCGGACGGTTCCATCATTGAAACGCCGATTACCGCGAACTTTCGTGAAGGTTTGAGCGTACTTCAGTACTTCATCTCGACTCACGGTGCTCGTAAGGGTCTGGCGGATACCGCGTTGAAAACTGCGAACTCCGGTTACCTGACGCGTCGTCTGGTAGACGTGGCGCAGGATCTGGTAGTAACCGAGATCGATTGCGGCACCGAACACGGTCTGCTGATGACTCCGCACATTGAAGGCGGTGACGTTGTAGAGCCGTTGGGTGAGCGCGTATTGGGTCGTGTTATTGCCCGTGACGTGTTCAAGCCGGGTACCGAGGACGTTATCGTTCCTGCCGGCACTCTGGTTGACGAGAAGTGGGTCGAGTTCATCGAGCTGAACAGCATCGACGAAGTGATCGTGCGTTCGCCGATCAGTTGCGAAACCCGCTACGGCATTTGCGCCAAGTGCTACGGTCGCGATCTGGCTCGTGGTCACCAGGTGAACATCGGTGAAGCGGTCGGCGTTATCGCTGCCCAGTCCATCGGTGAGCCGGGTACCCAGCTGACCATGCGTACGTTCCACATCGGTGGTGCGGCAAGCCGTACTTCCGCTGCCGACAGCGTTCAGGTGAAGAATGGCGGTACCGTCCGTCTGCACAACCTGAAGCACGTTGAGCGAGTGGATGGCCACCTGGTTGCTGTGTCCCGTTCCGGTGAGCTGGCGATCGCTGACGACTTCGGTCGTGAGCGCGAGCGTTACAAGCTGCCGTACGGTGCTGTGATTTCGGTTAAAGAAGGTGACAAGGTCGACGCTGGCGCAATCGTGGCCAAGTGGGATCCGCACACTCACCCGATCGTTACCGAAATGAAAGGTACCGTGACCTACGTAGGCATGGAAGAAGGCATCACGATCAAGCGTCAGACTGACGAATTGACCGGTATGACCAACATTGAAGTTCTCGACGCGAAAGATCGTCCAGCAGCGGGCAAAGAAATTCGTCCAGCAGTGAAGATGGTCGACGACAACGGCAAGGATCTGTTGCTGCCAGGCACTGACGTTATCGCTCAGTACTTCCTGCCAGCCAACGCCCTGGTCGGTGTAGCGGACGGTGCGAAGATTGCGATCGGTGACGTTATCGCTCGTATTCCGCAGGAAACTTCGAAGACTCGTGACATCACCGGTGGTCTGCCGCGTGTTGCCGACCTGTTCGAAGCTCGTCGTCCGAAAGAAGCGTCGATTTTGGCTGAAGTCAGCGGCACCATCGCGTTCGGTAAAGAGACCAAAGGCAAGCGCCGTCTGGTCATTACCCCGAACGACGGTAGCGATCCGTACGAAGAGCTGATTCCGAAGTGGCGTCACCTGAACGTCTTCGAAGGCGAACAGGTAAACCGCGGCGAAGTTATCTCCGACGGTCCAAGCGATCCGCACGACATCCTGCGTCTGCTGGGTGTGAGCGCGCTGGCCAAGTACATCGTCAACGAGATCCAGGACGTTTATCGTCTGCAAGGCGTGAAGATCAACGACAAGCACATCGAGACCATCCTGCGTCAGATGCTGCGTAAAGTTGAGATCGCTGAATCCGGCGATTCCAGTTTCATCAAGGGCGACCAGATGGAACTGACTCACGTACTGGTAGAAAACGAGCGTCTGGGCGCGGAAGACAAGTTTGTCTCCAAGTACACTCGCGTTCTGTTGGGTATCACCAAGGCGTCGTTGTCCACCGAATCGTTCATCTCGGCGGCTTCCTTCCAGGAAACCACCCGCGTACTGACCGAAGCGGCAGTCACCGGCAAGCGCGATTACCTGCGTGGCCTGAAAGAAAACGTAGTCGTGGGTCGTCTGATCCCGGCCGGTACCGGTCTTGCCTATCACAGCGAGCGCAAGCGTCGTCGTGAAGCAGACAAGCCGTTGCGCGTAAGCGCCAGTGAAGTGGAAGCCGCACTGACCGAAGCGCTGAACTCGAGCGGTAACTGAGTTCTGCGATAAATGAGCGTAAGGCCCTGGTCGCTCCGTTCATCGAATCGAGACATTTAGTCGAGGTTTGATGGGCGGGGAGGTCGGGGCCTTGCCTTGACTGGGGCCAAGATCCTCTTTAGACTCTTGATCCCCTAAATTTGGCGGGAATTCGTTCCTGCCATTTTGCTTTTCTTGCAAGACAATAGCGTCGCAAGACAACAGTGGAGCTAGTAGATGGCAACTATCAACCAGCTGGTACGTCAGCCGCGTAAGCGTATCGTCGAGAAATCCGACGTGCCTGCGCTGCAGAACTGCCCGCAACGTCGTGGTGTGTGCACCCGTGTGTACACCACCACGCCGAAAAAACCTAACTCGGCACTGCGTAAAGTATGCCGTGTGCGTCTGACCAACGGTTTCGAGGTTTCCTCGTACATCGGCGGTGAAGGCCACAACCTGCAAGAGCACAGCGTGGTACTGATCCGCGGCGGTCGTGTAAAAGACTTGCCAGGTGTTCGTTACCACACCGTTCGCGGCTCCTTGGATACTTCCGGCGTTAAAGGCCGTAACCAGGGTCGTTCGAAGTACGGTACCAAGCGTCCGAAGTAATCGGTCGTTTTGCAGATTTTTATTTTATTGAGTCGATAAGAGTAAGGTCGGGCACGCATCCTCTGGATCTGTCCCGAGCTAACCTGAAGACCGCTTGAGGGCTTATCATGCCAAGACGTCGCGTAGCAGCAAAGCGTGAGATTCTGGACGATCCGAAATACGGAAGCCAGATCCTCGCCAAATTCATGAACCACGTTATGGAAAGCGGCAAGAAAGCCGTTGCGGAACGTATCGTTTATGGTGCCCTGGAAACCGTTGCGGCCCGTAAGGCTGGCACCGATCCCCTGGAACTCTTCGAAAAAGCACTCGACGCCATCGCTCCGCTGGTCGAAGTGAAGTCGCGCCGCGTTGGTGGTGCTACTTACCAGGTTCCGGTCGAGGTTCGTCCTTCCCGTCGTAACGCTCTGGCAATGCGCTGGTTGGTAGACTTCGCACGCAAGCGTGGCGAGAAGTCTATGGCTCTGCGTTTGGCTGGCGAACTGCTGGATGCTGCTGAAGGTAAAGGTGCTGCTGTTAAGAAGCGTGAAGACGTGCACCGTATGGCCGAAGCTAACAAAGCTTTCTCGCACTACCGCTTCTAATTTTAGCTTCACTAATTTTGCGAGGGCTTTATGGCTCGTACTACTCCGATTAGCCGCTACCGTAACATCGGTATCGTCGCTCACGTGGATGCTGGTAAAACCACCACCACCGAGCGCGTACTGTTTTACACCGGCAAAAGTCACAAAATGGGCGAGGTGCATGACGGCGCCGCGACCACAGACTGGATGGTTCAGGAGCAGGAGCGTGGTATTACCATTACTTCTGCTGCCATTACCGCCTTCTGGAAAGGTTCCGAGAAGCAGTACTCTCACGAGCACCGTTTCAACGTAATCGATACCCCGGGCCACGTAGACTTCACCATTGAAGTAGAGCGCTCCCTGCGCGTACTCGACGGCGCTGTCGTTGTGTTCTGCGGTACTTCGGGTGTTGAGCCGCAGTCGGAAACCGTATGGCGTCAAGCCAACAAGTACGGTGTTCCACGTCTTGTTTACGTAAACAAGATGGACCGTGCTGGCGCCAACTTCCTGCGCGTGATCGGTCAGATCAAGCAGCGTCTGGGTCACACCCCGGTGCCGATCCAGTTGGCCATCGGTTCGGAAGACAACTTCCAGGGTCAGATCGATCTGATCAACATGCAAGCTGTCTACTGGAACGACTCTGACAAAGGTATGGTCCCTGTTCGCAAGGACATCCCTGCCGAGCTGCAAGAGCTGGCTGAAGAGTGGCGCAACAACATGGTTGAAGCTGCCGCTGAAGCCAACGAAGAGCTGATGAACAAGTACCTGGAAGGCGAAGAGCTGTCGATCGAAGAGATCAAAGCTGCTTTGCGTCAGCGTACTATCGCCGGCGAAATCGTTCTGGCTGTTTGCGGTTCTTCGTTCAAGAACAAGGGCGTTCCCCTGGTTCTCGATGCCGTTATCGACTACCTGCCTGCTCCGACCGACATTCCTGCTATCAAGGGTACCAACCCTGATAACGAGGAAGAAGAGATGGAGCGTCATGCAGACGACAGCGAGCCTTTCGCGGCTCTGGCGTTCAAGATCGCTACTGACCCATTCGTGGGTACTCTGACTTTCGTCCGCGTTTACTCGGGCGTGTTGAACTCCGGCGACGGCGTGATCAACTCGGTCAAAGGCAAGAAAGAGCGCGTGGGTCGTATGGTGCAAATGCACGCAAACGCCCGTGAAGAGATCAAGGAAGTACGCGCTGGCGACATCGCGGCCCTGATCGGCATGAAGGACGTCACCACTGGTGAAACCCTCTGCAACGCTGACAAGCCAATCATCCTGGTTCGCATGGACTTCCCGGAGCCGGTTATTTCGGTTGCCGTAGAGCCTAAGACCAAGGATGACCAGGAAAAAATGGGTATCGCTCTGGGCAAACTCGCTCAGGAAGACCCGTCTTTCCGCGTTAAAACTGATGAAGAGACTGGTCAGACGATCATCTCCGGCATGGGCGAGCTGCACCTGGACATCCTGGTTGACCGGATGCGCCGTGAGTTCAACGTCGAAGCCAACATCGGCAAGCCTCAGGTTTCGTATCGTGAGCGCATCACGAAGAGCTGTGAAATCGAAGGCAAGTTCGTTCGTCAGTCCGGTGGTCGCGGCCAGTTTGGTCACTGCTGGATCCGTTTTGCTCCTGCTGACGAAGGTCAGGAAGGTCTGCAATTCGTGAACGAAGTAGTAGGTGGTGTGGTTCCTAAGGAATACATCCCGGCTATCCAGAAGGGTATCGAAGAGCAGATGAAGAACGGCGTTGTTGCCGGCTATCCGCTGATCGGCCTGAAGGCTACCGTGTTCGATGGTTCTTACCACGACGTCGACTCCAACGAGATGGCGTTTAAAGTGGCTGCTTCCATGGCGACCAAGCAACTGGCCCAGAAGGGTGGTGGTGAGTTGCTCGAGCCGATCATGGCGGTAGAGGTTGTTACGCCTGAAGACTATATGGGTGATGTGATGGGCGACCTTAACCGTCGTCGCGGCATGATCCAGGGTATGGAAGACACAGTGTCCGGCAAGGTTATCCGTGCCGAGGTTCCACTGGGTGAGATGTTCGGTTATGCGACCGACGTTCGTTCCATGTCCCAGGGTCGCGCAAGCTACTCTATGGAATTCAAAAAATACGATACGGCTCCGTCGCACATCGTCGAATCCGTAACCAAAAAACAAGGCTGATTCAGCCCCTTTAGGCTAGGAGTTAATTGTCGTGGCTAAAGAAAAATTTGATCGTTCCCTACCGCACGTCAACGTTGGCACCATTGGTCACGTTGACCACGGTAAAACCACTCTGACTGCTGCTCTGACTCGCGTTTGCTCCGAAGTATTCGGTTCGGCAATCGTTGACTTCGACAAGATCGACAGCGCGCCAGAAGAAAAAGCTCGTGGTATCACCATCAACACCGCGCACGTTGAATACAACTCGCTGATCCGTCACTACGCTCACGTTGACTGCCCAGGTCACGCTGACTATGTGAAGAACATGATCACCGGTGCTGCCCAGATGGACGGCGCAATCCTGGTTTGCTCGGCCGCTGATGGTCCGATGCCACAAACCCGTGAGCACATCCTGCTGTCCCGTCAGGTAGGCGTTCCGTACATCGTGGTTTACCTGAACAAGGCTGACCTGGTAGACGACGCTGAGCTGCTGGAACTGGTTGAGATGGAAGTGCGCGATCTGCTGAGCACTTACGACTTCCCAGGTGACGACACTCCGATCATCATCGGTTCTGCTCGTATGGCTCTGGAAGGCAAAGACGATAACGAAATGGGCACCACGTCCGTTCGTAAGCTGGTTGAGACTCTGGACAGCTACATCCCGGATCCAGTCCGTGTTATCGACAAGCCGTTCCTGATGCCAATCGAAGACGTATTCTCGATCTCCGGTCGCGGTACTGTTGTAACCGGTCGTATCGAGCGCGGTATCGTCAAGGTTCAGGATCCACTGGAAATCGTTGGTCTGCGTGACACTACTGTCACCACCTGCACCGGTGTTGAAATGTTCCGTAAACTGCTCGACGAAGGTCGTGCTGGCGAGAACTGCGGCGTTCTGCTGCGTGGTACCAAGCGTGACGACGTTGAGCGTGGCCAGGTTCTGGTCAAGCCAGGTTCGGTCAAGCCGCACACCAAGTTCGAAGCTGAAGTGTACGTACTGAGCAAGGAAGAAGGCGGTCGTCACACTCCGTTCTTCAAAGGCTACCGTCCACAGTTCTACTTCCGTACTACTGACGTGACTGGTAACTGCGAGCTGCCGGAAGGCGTTGAGATGGTAATGCCGGGCGACAACATCAAAATGGTTGTTACCCTGATCAAAACCATCGCAATGGAAGACGGTCTGCGTTTCGCTATTCGCGAAGGCGGCCGTACCGTTGGTGCTGGCGTTGTAGCTAAAATCATCGAGTAATTATCTCTTCTGAGATAGCTCTATGTTTTGAGAGGGCCCCCGCTTAGCGGGGGCCTTTTTTATTGGGTTGACACCTATCAGGGGCGTCTATAGAATTGCGCCTCCTTTTAACGGGCGTATTGCGCTCGGTGGGAATAGCAGCCGGAGTCTGAAATCCAATGCAAAATCAGCAAATCCGTATCAGGTTGAAGGCTTTTGACCATCGCCTGATCGACCAATCAACCCAGGAAATCGTGGAAACCGCGAAACGTACTGGTGCTCAAGTGCGTGGTCCAATTCCACTGCCTACCCGTAAAGAGCGGTTCACCGTTCTGGTTTCCCCGCACGTCAACAAAGACGCGCGCGATCAGTACGAGATCCGCACTCATAAGCGTGTACTGGACATCGTCCAGCCAACGGATAAAACCGTTGATGCGCTGATGAAGCTTGATCTTGCGGCCGGTGTGGAAGTGCAGATCAGCCTCGGCTAAGACTCGGTCTTGGTCGTGTAACGCTCTGAAATGGGCGGCCATAGCGGGTGAAAGCCCCGTACACTCATGAGGTTTACAACATGACTATTGGTGTAGTCGGTCGTAAATGCGGTATGACCCGTATTTTCACCGAAGAAGGTGTCTCCATTCCGGTCACGGTCATTGAGATCGAGCCGAATCGCGTCACCCAGTTCAAAACTGAAGAGACCGATGGCTATCGTGCAGTGCAAGTCACTGTCGGCGAGCGTCGCGCTTCGCGTGTAACAGCAGCTCAAGCTGGCCACTTCGCTAAAGCGAACGTTGCCGCTGGTCGCACCACCATGGAATTCCGTCTTGAAGAAGGCGAGTACCAGGCTGGCGATCTGATCAACGCTGAAATCTTCGCCGCTGGTCAACTGGTTGATGTAACCGGTCAGTCCAAGGGTAAAGGCTTCCAGGGTACGATCAAGCGTTGGAATTTCCGCGGGCAAGATAACACCCACGGTAACTCCGTATCCCACCGCGTCCCAGGCTCTATCGGCCAGTGCCAGACTCCTGGTCGTGTATTCAAGGGCAAAAAAATGTCCGGTCATATGGGCGCTGAGCGCGTGACCGTGCAGTCCCTGGAAGTAGTGCGCGTGGACGCTGAACGCAATCTGTTGTTGGTCAAGGGTGCTGTTCCTGGCGCTACTGGCGGCAACCTGGTTGTACGTCCAGCAGCCAAGGCTCGCGGTTAAGGGGAAGCTGACATGCAATTAAATGTAAATGACGCTCAAGCGATCGAAGTTTCCGAACTGACATTTGGCGGCGAATTCAACGAGACGCTGGTTCACCAAGCAGTCGTGGCCTACATGGCCGGCGGCCGTCAAGGTAGCAAGCAGCAGAAAACCCGTTCCGACGTTCGTGGTGGCGGCAAACGCCCATGGCGTCAGAAAGGTACTGGCCGCGCTCGTGCCGGTACTATCCGTAGCCCAATCTGGCGTGGCGGCGGTACCACTTTCGCAGCTCGTCCACAGGATCACTCCCAGAAGCTGAACAAGAAGATGTATCGCGCAGCAATGCGTTCCATCCTTGCTGAGCTGGTGCGTACTGATCGTCTGGTCGTGGTTCAGGATTTCGCTGTTGAAACTCCGAAAACCAAAGATCTGCTGGGCAAACTGAACAACATGAGCCTGACCGACGTTCTGATCGTGTCGGACGCTGTTGATCAGAACCTGTACCTGGCTGCTCGCAACCTGCCGCACGTAGATGTACGTGACGTGCAAGGTTCCGATCCAGTTAGTCTGATCGCATACGACAAGGTGTTGATCACCGTGTCGGCCGTGAAGAAATTCGAGGAGCTGCTGGGATGAACCAGGAACGCGTATTTAAAGTTCTGCTTGGCCCGCACGTTTCCGAGAAGGCTACGGTTCTGGCAGACAAGAAAGGCCAGTTCGTTTTCAAGGTTGCTACTGACGCAACCAAGCTGGAAATCAAGAAGGCCGTCGAAAGCCTGTTCAGCGTGAAAGTTGAGCGTGTTACTACCCTGAACGTTCTGGGTAAGAGCAAGCGCACAGCTCGCGGTCTGGGCAAGCGCAATGACTGGAAGAAGGCAGTTATCTCCCTTCAGCCAGGCCAAGATCTCGATTTCAGCAGCAGTGCTGAGTAAGGAAGGGGTGCATCATGGCAATCGTTAAATGCAAACCGACTTCCCCTGGCCGCCGTTTTGTGGTCAAGGTGGTCAACCAGGAGCTGCATAAAGGCGCTCCTCACGCACCGCTGCTCGAGAAAAAATCGAAGACTGGTGGTCGTAACAACAATGGCCGTATTACCACGCGTCACATCGGTGGTGGTCATAAGCAGCATTATCGTATGGTCGATTTCCGTCGCAACGACAAAGATGGCATCGTCGCCACTGTCGAGCGTATCGAATACGATCCAAACCGTACTGCTCACATCGCACTGCTTTGCTACGCAGACGGCGAGCGCCGCTACATCATCGCCCCTAAAGGCGTGAGTGCTGGCGACCAGCTGATCGCGGGCGCTCTGGCTCCAATCAAGCCAGGCAACGCTCTGCAACTGCGCAACATTCCAGTCGGTTCTACCGTACACGGCATCGAATTGAAGCCAGGTAAAGGTGCACAGATCGCTCGTTCCGCTGGTGCTTCGGCTCAGTTGATCGCTCGTGAAGGTGTCTACGTGACCCTGCGTCTGCGTTCCGGTGAAATGCGTAAAGTCCTGGCTGAATGCCGTGCGACCCTGGGCGAAGTCTCGAACTCCGAGCACAGCCTGCGTTCGCTGGGTAAAGCTGGTGCCAAGCGCTGGCGTGGCGTTCGCCCAACCGTTCGTGGTGTTGCCATGAACCCGGTTGACCACCCACATGGTGGTGGTGAAGGTCGTACCTCTGGTGGTCGTCATCCGGTATCGCCATGGGGCTTCCCGACTAAGGGCGCGAAGACTCGTGGTAATAAGCGTACCGACAAAATGATCGTCCGTCGTCGCAAGTAAATAGAGGGATACGACAGTGCCACGTTCTCTGAAAAAAGGTCCTTTTATTGATCTTCACCTACTGAAGAAGATCGAAGTGGCGGCGGAAAAGAACGATCGCAAACCAATTAAGACTTGGTCGCGTCGTTCGATGATCCTGCCACAAATGGTCGGTCTGACCATCGCAGTACACAACGGTCGTCAACACGTCCCAGTTCTCGTTAACGAAGACATGGTCGGCCACAAACTGGGCGAGTTCGCCGGTACCCGCACTTATCGCGGGCACGTGGCTGACAAGAAAGCCAAGCGTTAAGGGGTTAGGAAATGGAAGTAGCCGCTAAGTTGTCGGGCGCTCGAATCTCCGCCCAGAAAGCCCGCTTGGTCGCCGACCAGATCCGCGGGAAGAAGGTGGGCGAAGCGCTCAACCTGTTGGCTTTCAGCAGTAAGAAAGCCGCCGAGATCATGAAGAAAGTGCTGGAGTCGGCCGTAGCCAACGCCGAGCATAACGAAGGCGCAGACGTTGATGACCTGAAGGTCAGCACTGTTTTCGTCAACGAAGGGCGTTCGCTGAAGCGCATCATGCCACGTGCCAAAGGCCGTGCTGATCGCATCGTCAAGCGGTCTTGCCATATCACTGTCAAGGTTGCTGACAAGTAACGGAGTCGAAGAGATGGGTCAGAAAGTACATCCCATTGGCATTCGCCTGGGAATCGTCAAGGAGCACACCTCCGTCTGGTACGCAGACGGTCGGACTTATGCGGACTACTTGTTCGCAGATCTGAAAGTGCGTGAGTATCTCCAAGACAAACTAAAAAGCGCGTCCGTAAGCCGTATCGATATCCATCGTCCGGCACAAACAGCACGTATCACCATCCACACCGCTCGTCCAGGTATCGTTATCGGGAAGAAAGGTGAAGATGTTGAGAAACTGCGTCAGGACCTGACCAAGCAAATGGGTGTGCCTGTGCACATCAATATCGAAGAGATCCGCAAGCCGGAGCTCGACGGTATGCTGGTTGCGCAGAGCGTAGCTCAGCAGCTGGAGCGTCGTGTAATGTTCCGTCGCGCTATGAAGCGCGCAGTACAGAACGCCATGCGCATTGGTGCCAAAGGCATCAAAATCCAAGTGAGCGGTCGTCTCGGCGGTGCTGAAATCGCACGTACTGAATGGTATCGCGAAGGTCGTGTGCCATTGCACACCCTGCGTGCCGACATCGACTATGCCAACTACGAAGCTCACACCACCTACGGTGTGATCGGTGTAAAGGTTTGGATCTTCAAAGGCGAAGTTATTGGTGGTCGCCAAGAAGAACTGAAACCACAAGCACCAGCGCCTCGTAAAAAAGCTGCTAAGTAAGGGGTACGCCAAATGTTGCAACCAAAGCGTACGAAGTTCCGCAAGCAGATGACCGGCCACAACCGTGGTCTGGCTCAGCGCGGTAGCAAAGTCAGCTTCGGCGAGTTCGCGCTGAAGTCTGTAGCTCGTGGTCGTCTCACCGCTCGTCAGATCGAGTCAGCGCGTCGTGCTCTGACCCGTCACGTAAAACGTGGCGGCAAGATCTGGATCCGTGTATTCCCGGACAAGCCGATCTCCAAAAAACCTCTCGAGGTTCGTATGGGTAAAGGTAAGGGTAGTGTGGAGTACTGGGTTGCCCAGATTCAGCCAGGCAAAGTCCTGTATGAAATCGAGGGTGTTTCTGAAGAGCTGGCGCGTGAGGCTTTTGCCCTGGCTGCTGCAAAGCTGCCGCTCGCCACCGCCTTTGTTAAACGGACGGTGATGTGATGAAAGCGAATGAACTTCGTGAAAAATCCGCACAGCAGCTGAACGAGCAACTGCTCGGCTTGCTGCGCGACCAGTTCAATCTGCGTATGCAGAAAGCAACTGGCCAGTTGGGGCAGTCTCATCTGCTCTCGCAAGTTAAGCGTGACATCGCTCGCGTGAAGACTGTGCTCAACCAGCAGGCAGGTAAGTGATCATGGCTGAAGCCGAAAAAACTGTCCGTACGCTGACTGGCCGTGTTGTCAGCGACAAGATGGACAAAACCATCACCGTATTGATCGAGCGTCGCGTAAAGCACCCGATCTACGGTAAATACGTTAAGCGTTCGACTAAGCTGCACGCGCACGACGAAACCAATCAGTGCCACATCGGCGACAAAGTCACTATTCGTGAAACTCGTCCTATGGCCAAGACCAAGTCTTGGGCGCTGGTTGATGTTCTCGAACGCGCTGTGGAAGTCTAAGGACTAGGGGTCGGAGAAATTATATGATTCAGACTCAATCCATGCTCGATGTGGCCGATAACAGCGGCGCTCGCCGCGTTATGTGCATCAAGGTGCTGGGTGGCTCCCATCGTCGTTACGCTGGTATCGGTGACATCATCAAAGTTACCGTGAAGGAAGCAATTCCTCGCGGTAAAGTGAAAAAAGGCCAAGTGATGACTGCTGTTGTAGTCCGCACTCGTCACGGCGTACGTCGTGCTGATGGCTCCATTATCCGCTTTGATGGCAACGCTGCTGTTCTTCTGAACAACAAGCAAGAGCCGATCGGCACCCGTATCTTTGGGCCAGTGACCCGTGAACTTCGTACCGAGAAGTTCATGAAGATCGTCTCGCTCGCCCCAGAAGTGCTGTAAGGAGATCCGACATGCAAAAGATTCGTCGTGACGACGAGATCATCGTGATCGCCGGCAAAGACAAAGGTAAGCGCGGTAAGGTGCTCAAGGTTCTTGCTAATAACCGTCTGGTTGTTGGTGGTCTGAACCTGGTCAAGCGTCATACCAAGCCTAACCCGATGTCGGGCGTGCAAGGCGGTATCGTCGAAAAAGAAGCTCCACTGGACGCTTCTAACGTCGCCATTTTCAACGGCGAAACCAACAAGGCTGACCGCGTTGGTTTCAAAGTAGAAGATGGCAAGAAAATTCGTGTCTTCAAGTCGACCCAAAAAGCGGTTGATGCTTGAACACTGCTAGGTAGAAGACCATGGCACGACTAAAAGAGATTTACTGGAAGGAAATCGCACCGAAGCTTAAGGAAGAACTTAAGCTTTCGAACGTGATGGAAGTTCCACGCGTTACAAAAATCACCCTGAACATGGGTCTGGGCGAAGCAGTCGGTGACAAAAAAGTCATTGAGCATGCTGTTGCTGACCTGGAAAAGATCACCGGCCAGAAAGTCGTTGTGACCTACGCTCGTAAATCCATCGCTGGCTTCAAAGTCCGCGAGGGGTGGCCGATCGGCGTCAAGGTGACTCTGCGCCGTGAGCGTATGTACGAGTTCCTGGATCGTCTGCTGTCGATCTCCCTGCCTCGGGTTCGCGACTTCCGCGGCCTGAATGCCAAGTCCTTCGATGGTCGTGGCAACTACAGCATGGGCGTGAAAGAGCAGATCATTTTCCCGGAAATCGACTACGACAAGATCGATGCTCTCCGCGGTCTGGACATTACCCTGACCACCACTGCCAAGAACGATGATGAAGGCCGCGCTCTGCTGCGTGCTTTCAAATTCCCGTTCCGCAACTGATTGGAGTAGGAAAATGGCTAAGATGAGCATGAAGAACCGTGAGCTGAAGCGTCAGCTCACTGTTGCCAAGTACGCCACCAAGCGTGCAGCGCTGAAAGCTATCATCGTCGATCTGAACGCAAGTCCAGAAGCGCGTTGGGAAGCTACCGTGGCTCTGCAGAAGCAACCACGTGACGCAAGCGCTTCGCGCATGCGTAACCGTTGCCGCCTGACTGGTCGTCCGCACGGCGTTTACCGCAAGTTCGGCCTCGGCCGTAACAAGCTGCGTGAAGCTGCAATGCGTGGTGACGTTCCAGGTCTGGTTAAAGCCAGCTGGTAATCGCTGTCAAAGTCTCGGTGTTCGGGTTTGCAAGAACCTGACCACCGGTGACCTTGAATCTGAATCAAGCCCCTTTTGGGGCTTGATTCATTTCTGGGGTGTGTCTAGAATGACCGGCTCGCCTGAGCCCGTGTTTTTCTGCCCGGAAGTTCTCGGCGACAAGTAGTAGCCGCAAGGCTAATTTTTTTGTATTAGGAGCGTCTAGCCCATGAGTATGCAGGACCCGTTAGCGGACATGCTAACTCGAATCCGTAATGCCCAGATGGCTGAAAAGTCTGTCGTAAGCATGCCGTCTTCCACGTTGAAGGCTGCTGTAGCAAAAGTCCTGAAGGACGAAGGTTACATCGCGGATTTTCAGATCACCACCGACGCCAAGCCGTCGTTGTCCATCTCGCTGAAGTACTTCGAAGGCCGTCCGGTTATCGAAGAAGTGAAGCGCGTTAGTCGTCCAGGCCTGCGTCAGTACAAGTCCGTTGAAGATCTGCCGAAAGTTCGTGGCGGTCTTGGCGTGTCTATCGTCTCCACCAACAAAGGTGTGATGACGGATCGTGCTGCGCGCGCTGCCGGTGTCGGCGGCGAAGTTCTTTGCACTGTGTTCTAAGGGGGGATAAGCATGTCTCGCGTCGCTAAGAACCCCGTTAAGCTGCCAGCCGGTGTCGAAGTCAAATTCGCAGGCCAACAGCTTTCGGTGAAGGGTGCCAAGGGTACTCTTGAACTGAACATCCATTCGTCCGTTGAGATCGTTGAAGAAGCTGGTGAGCTGCGTTTCGCTGCTCGCAATGGCGATCAACAAACTCGCGCAATGGCCGGTACCACGCGTGCGTTGGTAAACAACATGGTCCAGGGCGTAAGCCAAGGCTTCGAGCGCAAGCTCCAGCTGGTCGGTGTTGGTTACAAAGCGCAAGCAAAAGGCACGGTTCTGAACCTTGCCCTTGGCTTCTCGCACCCAGTGGATTACGAACTGCCGGAAGGCATCACCGCTGAGACTCCTAGCCAGACCGATATCCTGATCAAGGGCATCGACAAGCAGCTGGTAGGTCAAGTGGCCGCTGAGATCCGCGACTTCCGTCCACCAGAGCCGTACAAAGGCAAAGGTGTGCGCTACGCGGACGAAGTCGTCCGTCGTAAAGAAGCCAAGAAGAAGTAGGGCATAGCAAATGACCGACAAAAAAGTTACTCGACTGCGTCGCGCTCGCAAAGCACGCCTGAAAATGCACGAACTCGAAGTCGTGCGTCTCTGCGTGTTCCGCTCGTCGCAGCACATCTACGCCCAGGTCATCTCGGCCGACGGCAACAAAGTCCTGGCAAGTGCCTCGACTTTGGATAAAGAACTGCGTGATGGTGCCACTGGCAACATCGACGCGGCCACAAAGGTTGGCCAGCTGGTCGCTACGCGTGCTAAGGCCGCTGGCGTCTCGCAAGTGGCTTTCGACCGCTCTGGCTTCAAGTACCACGGCCGCGTTAAAGCGCTGGCTGATGCTGCTCGTGAAGCTGGGCTGGAGTTCTAAGTTATGTCAAATAACGACCAAAAGCGCGACGAAGGCTACATCGAGAAGCTGGTTCAAGTTAACCGCGTAGCCAAAACCGTTAAAGGCGGCCGTATCTTCACTTTCACCGCGTTGACCGTGGTAGGTGATGGTAAAGGGCGTGTTGGCTTCGGCCGTGGCAAGTCACGTGAAGTGCCTGCTGCGATCCAGAAGGCAATGGAAGCTGCTCGCCGCAACATGATCCAAGTTGACCTGAACGGCACCACTCTGCAGTACGCAATGAAGTCCGGTCACGGCGCTTCGAAGGTGTACATGCAGCCTGCTTCTGAAGGTACCGGTATCATCGCTGGCGGCGCTATGCGTGCTGTCCTCGAAGTTGCTGGTGTGCAGAACGTTCTGGCCAAGTGCTATGGCTCGACTAACCCGGTAAACGTGGTTCACGCCACTTTCAAGGGTCTGAAGGCTATGCAATCTCCTGAGTCCATCGCTGCCAAGCGTGGTCTGACTGTCAAGGAGATCTTCTGATCATGGCTACCGTTAAAGTAACGCTGATCAAAAGCATGACCGGCCGCATCCCTAACCACAAACTGTGCGTTAAGGGTCTGGGTCTGCGTCGCATCGGTCACACTGTAGAAGTCCAGGATACTCCCGAGAATCGCGGGATGATCAACAAGGCTTACTACATGCTGCGTGTCGAGGGTTAATCGATGAAACTCAATGATCTGAGTCCAGCGCCGGGTTCCCGTCGCGAAAAGCATCGTCCGGGCCGTGGTATCGGTAGTGGTTTGGGCAAGACCGGTGGCCGTGGCCACAAAGGTCAGACCTCCCGCTCCGGTGGCACCATCGCTCCAGGCTTTGAAGGCGGTCAACAGCCGCTGCATCGTCGCCTGCCTAAGTTCGGTTTCGTTTCCCTGAAGGCCATGGACCGCGCAGAAGTGCGTCTGTCCGAGCTGGCTAAAGTGGAAGGCGACATCGTTACTGTGCAGTCCCTGAAAGATGCCAACGTGATCAACGTCAACGTACAGCGTGTGAAAATCATGCTGTCCGGTGAAGTGACTCGCGCTGTCACTATCGGCAAGGGAATCGGCGCCACCAAAGGTGCGCGTGCGGCTATCGAAGCAGCTGGCGGCAAGTTCGAGGAATAAATGGCTAAGCAAGGTGCTCTCTCTGCGCTCGGCAAAGGCGGTATGTCTGAACTCTGGGCTCGTCTGCGTTTTCTGTTCCTGGCGATTATCGTCTACCGAATAGGCGCACACATCCCGGTTCCAGGTATCAACCCGGACCGTCTCGCGGACCTGTTTCGACAGAATGAGGGGACCATTCTTAGCTTGTTCAACATGTTTTCCGGCGGCGCGCTGGAGCGGATGAGTATCTTTGCACTGGGGATCATGCCGTATATTTCGGCATCGATCATCATGCAACTGATGACCGCCGTCAGCCCGCAGCTGGAGCAGTTGAAGAAGGAAGGTGAAGCTGGCCGTCGCAAGATCAGCCAGTACACCCGCTACCTCACCGTCGCTCTCGCTCTAGTCCAGGCCATTGGCATGTCCATTGGTCTGGCGGGGCAGGGCGTTGCGTTCACTGGTGACTTTGGCTTCCATTTCGTCGCGGTAACCACATTTGTGGCTGGTGCGATGTTCATGATGTGGCTGGGTGAGCAGATTACTGAGCGTGGTGTTGGCAACGGTATCTCGATGTTGATTTTTTCGGGTATCGTCGCCGGTCTTCCGAGAGCAATCGGGCAGTCTTTCGAGTCTGCGCGTCAGGGTGATATCAACATCTTCGCCTTGGTTGCCATCGGTTTGCTGGCAGTAGCGATTATCGGTTTCGTGGTGTTCATTGAGCGTGGTCAGCGTCGTATTGCTGTTCACTACGCCAAGCGTCAGCAGGGCCGTAAGGTCTTCGCTGCGCAGACTAGCCACTTGCCGCTGAAGGTGAACATGGCCGGTGTTATTCCGGCTATTTTCGCGAGCAGCATTTTGCTGTTCCCGGCTTCGTTGGGTGCCTGGTTCGGTCAGTCTGAAGGTATGGGCTGGTTGCAGGACATCTCGCAGTCGATCGCTCCTGGTCAGCCGTTGAATATTCTGCTGTTTAGTGCAGGGATTATTTTCTTCTGCTTCTTCTATACGGCGTTGATGTTCAATCCGAAAGACGTAGCGGAAAACCTGAAGAAGTCCGGTGCCTTTATTCCGGGCATTCGTCCAGGTGAGCAGTCTGCGCGCTACATTGATGGCGTTCTGACTCGCTTGACCCTGTTCGGTGCTCTTTACATGACGGCCGTGTGCTTGCTTCCCCAGTTCCTGGTGGTTGCAGCCAACGTACCGTTCTACCTTGGCGGGACCTCGTTGCTGATCGTGGTCGTGGTTGTGATGGACTTCATGTCCCAAGTACAATCGCACCTCGTTTCGCACCAGTACGAATCCCTGATGAAGAAAGCCAACCTGAAGGGTTACGGCAGCGGCATGTTGCGCTGAGTACCCATAAGGTTCGAGGAGTTGGTGATGAAAGTTCGTGCATCGGTGAAAAAGCTGTGCCGTAACTGCAAGATTATTCGCCGCGAAGGTGTTGTTCGAGTAATTTGCAGCGCGGAACCGCGTCACAAACAGCGCCAAGGCTGAGTGTGATTGTGCTTCAAGCCCGGTAGCTAGTGCGCTACCGGGTTGATTATTTGTTATTACAGCGATATTATCTCGCGCCCTATTTCTTGGCTTCCGGGGCGTAGGTAGCTGTCAATTGGAGTCCCACTGAATGGCCCGTATTGCAGGCGTTAACATTCCAGATAACAAGCATACTGTTATCTCGCTGACCTACATCTATGGTGTTGGTCGCACTACTGCACAGAAAATCTGTGCAGAAACTGGGGTAAACCCAGCAGCAAAGATCAAAGATCTGAGCGACGAGCAAATTGAACAGCTGCGTGGCGAAGTGGCGAAGTTCACCACTGAAGGTGACCTGCGTCGCGAAATCAACATGAAAATCAAGCGCTTGATGGACCTCGGTTGCTATCGCGGTCTGCGTCATCGTCGCGGTCTTCCAGTGCGCGGTCAGCGTACCAAGACCAACGCGCGTACCCGTAAAGGTCCGCGTAAGCCGATCCGCAAGTAATCGCCCCAGCGAATCGACAGGAATTTAATCATGGCAAAACCTGCTGCTCGTCCTCGTAAAAAAGTTAAAAAGACAGTGGTTGATGGCATCGCCCACATCCATGCATCTTTTAACAACACCATCGTGACCATCACCGACCGTCAAGGTAACGCTCTTTCCTGGGCTACCTCCGGTGGTTCGGGTTTCCGCGGTTCCCGCAAGTCCACCCCGTTTGCTGCTCAAGTAGCTGCTGAACGTGCTGGTCAAGCTGCGCTGGAATACGGCCTGAAAAACCTCGACGTCAACGTCAAAGGTCCAGGTCCAGGTCGTGAATCCGCAGTCCGCGCTTTGAACGGCTGTGGCTACAAGATCGCCAGCATCACCGACGTGACGCCAATCCCGCACAACGGGTGCCGTCCGCCGAAGAAGCGCCGCGTGTAATCCAGGAGATTGTAAAGAATGGCTCGTTACATTGGTCCAAAATGCAAACTCGCTCGTCGCGAAGGCACCGATCTCTTCCTGAAGAGCGGCGTGCGCGCGATCGAATCGAAGTGCAACATTGAAGCAGCACCTGGTATCCACGGCCAACGCCGCGGCCGCCAGTCCGACTACGGCACCCAACTGCGTGAAAAGCAGAAGGTCCGTCGTATCTACGGCGTTCTCGAGCGTCAGTTCAGCGGCTACTACAAAGAAGCTGCTGGCAAAAAAGGTGCAACCGGTGAAAACCTGCTGCAACTGCTCGAATGCCGTCTGGACAACGTTGTATACCGTATGGGCTTTGGTTCGACTCGTGCCGAATCCCGTCAGCTGGTATCGCACAAGTCGATCAGCGTCAACGGTCAGACCGTAAACGTTCCGTCGTATCAGGTTCGTGCTGGTGACGTGGTTGCAGTTCGCGAGAAAGCAAAAAACCAACTTCGCATTGTCCAAGCTCTCGATCTGTGTGCCCAACGTGGCCGCGTAGAATGGGTAGAAGTAGACACTGAGAAGAAGTCGGGCGTTTTCAAGAACGTTCCTGCTCGCAGTGATCTGTCCGCCGACATCAACGAAAGCCTGATTGTCGAGCTCTACTCCAAGTAAGGGCTAGAAAATAGGTGCATCCATGCAGATTTCGGTAAATGAGTTCCTGACACCCCGCCACATTGATGTGCAGGTTGTCAGTCCAACCCGCGCCAAGATCACTCTCGAGCCTCTCGAGCGTGGTTTTGGCCACACCCTGGGCAACGCGCTGCGACGCATCCTGTTGTCCTCAATGCCCGGCTGCGCAGTAGTCGAGGCCGAGATTGACGGTGTGCTCCACGAGTACAGCGCCATCGAAGGTGTACAGGAAGACGTAATTGAAATCCTGTTGAACCTTAAAGGTCTGGCCATCAAGCTGCACGGTCGTGACGAAGTTACGCTGACCTTGTCGAAGAAGGGTTCGGGGGTGGTTACCGCTGCCGATATTCAGCTGGATCATGATGTCGAGATCGTTAATCCCGATCACGTAATCGCTAACCTGGCGTCTAACGGCGCCCTGAACATGAAGCTCACCGTAGCTCGTGGTCGTGGTTATGAACCAGCCGACTCGCGTCAGAGCGATGAAGACGAAAGCCGCAGCATCGGTCGCTTGCAGCTTGACTCTTCGTTCAGCCCGGTTCGCCGTATCGCGTACGTGGTGGAAAACGCCCGTGTCGAGCAGCGTACCAACCTGGACAAGCTGGTTATTGATCTGGAAACCAACGGTACTCTGGATCCTGAAGAGGCTATTCGCCGCGCTGCAACCATCCTGCAACAGCAGTTGGCTGCGTTCGTCGACCTCAAGGGTGACAGTGAGCCAGTGGTTGTCGAGCAGGAAGACGAGATCGATCCGATCCTGCTTCGCCCGGTTGACGATCTGGAACTGACTGTACGTTCGGCTAACTGCCTTAAGGCGGAAAACATCTACTACATCGGCGACCTGATTCAGCGTACCGAAGTAGAGCTGTTGAAGACTCCGAACCTGGGCAAGAAATCCTTGACTGAAATCAAGGACGTTCTGGCCTCCCGCGGTCTGTCCCTCGGCATGCGCCTCGACAACTGGCCGCCTGCAAGTCTTAAGAAGGACGACAAGGCGACTGCCTGATCGTCGTAATCACCGAACGTAGTGTTTGGTAAGGAATGAACCATGCGTCATCGTAAAAGTGGTCGTCACCTGAGCCGCACCAGCTCGCACCGCAAGGCCATGTTCCAAAACATGGCGGTGTCGCTGTTCGAGCACGAGCTGATCAAAACTACTCTGCCAAAAGCCAAAGAACTGCGCCGCGTTGCCGAGCCGCTGATCACTCTGGCCAAGACAGACAGCCTGGCTAACCGCCGTCTGGCTTTCGACCGTACCCGCTCGAAAGCTATCGTTGGTAAGCTCTTCAACGACCTGGGCAAGCGTTATGCTACCCGTGAGGGTGGCTACCTGCGCATCCTCAAGTGCGGTTTCCGCGCTGGCGACAACGCGCCTATGGCGTACGTCGAGTTGGTTGATCGTGCTACTGCTGGCGAAGCTGTATCCGCCGAGTAAGACGTCAGTCTGAAACGAAGAACCGGGCCTAGTGCCCGGTTTTTTGTGTCTGTAGGAAATGCGCGGTTCGTACAAGCTTCTGTCATTGTTCTGGCGTCACTATGTGCCGGGAAGCTTAATTAGAAATTATCTATCGATGTCCGCAAGTTAATGAATTTGTGGCCGTCGCGCTGATGATCGATACTCCCCCCAAGCCGATTAGCCGGCAGTTTCAAGACTGACAGAGGAAGAAGACCGCATGAGCCAGATCAAAACGCTTACGACCGCCAGTGGCGCACCTGTCGCTGATAACCAGAATTCTCGCTCCGCCGGCCCACGTGGCCCGCTGCTGCTCGACGACTTCCATCTGATCGAGAAGCTTGCCCACTTCAACCGTGAAAACATTCCCGAGCGTCGTGTCCACGCCAAGGGCTCGGGCGCTTATGGCACGTTCACCGTGACCCGTGACATCACCGAATACACCAGCGCCAAGTTGTTCGAAGCGGTAGGCAAGCAAACGCCGACCTTTCTGCGCTTCTCTACTGTGGGCGGCGAGCGCGGCTCGGCGGACACTGAGCGCGACCCACGCGGTTTTGCGCTGAAGTTCTACACCGAAGAAGGCAACTGGGACATCGTTGGCAACAACACCCCGGTGTTCTTCATCCGTGATCCGTTGAAGTTTCCTGACTTTATCCACACGCAAAAGCGCTTGCCGCAAAGCAACCTGAAAAGTGCGCAAATGATGTGGGATTTCTGGTCGCATTCCCCCGAAGCACTGCACCAGGTCACGATTCTGTTCTCGGATCGCGGCATTCCGGATGGCTACCGCCACATGCATGGCTTTGGCAGTCACACCTACAGCCTGATCAACGCCCGAGGCGAGCGCCACTGGGTGAAATGGCACTACAAGACCAAACAGGGCATCAAGAACCTCGCACCGGCAGACGCTGCACGTCTGGCGGGCACCGATCCGGATTACGCCCAGCGTGACCTGTTCGAGGCGATCGAGCGTGGCGATTTCCCGAAATGGCGCGTCTGCATTCAGATCATGACCGAAGCCCAGGCAGCGGCGCATTACGAGAACCCGTTCGACGTCACCAAGACCTGGTCGCAGAAAGAGTTTCCGCTGATCGAAGTGGGTGAGCTTGAGCTCAATCGCAATCCGCTGAACTACTTTGCAGAAGTTGAGCAAGCCGCGTTCGGCCCAAGCAACATGGTGCCAGGCGTGGGCCTCTCGCCGGACCGGATGCTGCAAGGGCGCGTATTCGCCTACGCCGATGCCCACCGCTATCGTGTCGGTACCAACCACCAGCAATTGCCGGTGAACGCCCCGCGCAGCCCGGTAAACACGTACCAGCGTGACGGTTCGATGGCCTTCGGCAGCAATGGCGGCGCAGCGCCGAATTACGAGCCGAACAGCTACATCGAGGCACCCAAACAAGCGCCGCATTACGCCGAGCCTGCGCTGGCCTTGAGCGGTGCCGCTGATCGCTACGACCATCGCGAAGACACCGATTACTACAGCCATGCCGGCGCGTTGTTTCGGTTGATGAGCGACGAGCAGAAGGCCTTGTTGGTCAGCAACATCGCCGGTGCGATGGCGGGCGTTTCAAGCGACGTTGTCGACCGTCAGTTGCAGCATTTCTACAAAGCCGACCCGGCGTATGGAGAAGCAATCGCAACGTTGCTCAACGTACAGCTTAACGAAGTCTAAACGAGAAGCAGAACCGCCCTCATTTGGGCGGTTTTTGCGTTATTTAGCCCTGTTTTCTCAGAAAATCTTCGCTTTTATTGCGCCAGGCGAGTGACCTTCCGGTCAGCTTGGTTCAAACTACAGACTTTCAAGTAGGGAGATGTAGGGCGATGCAAGGCCACCCAGACGTAATCGATTACCTCAACACGTTGCTGACCGGCGAACTGGCCGCGCGTGATCAATATTTCGTTCATTCGCGGATGTATGAGGACTGGGGGTTCACCAAGCTCTACGAGCGAATCAACCACGAAATGGAAGAAGAAGCCGGTCACGCGGATGCGTTGATGCGCCGGATTCTGATGCTCGAAGGCACACCGCGCATGCGTCCGGATGACCTGGATGTCGGCACTACTGTGCCAGAGATGCTCGAAGCCGACCTGCGCCTCGAATACAAAGTCCGCGCGGCGCTTTGCAAAGGCATCGAACTCTGCGAGCAGCACCAAGACTACGTCAGCCGGGAGATCCTGCGGGTTCAGCTCAACGATACCGAAGAAGACCATACCTACTGGCTGGAAAAGCAGTTGGGTCTGATCAAGTTGATCGGTCTTGAGAACTACCTGCAATCCCACGCGTCCTGATTGCAACGGCTACAAAAAAGCCCCTGTCACGGTTGAAGTGACAGGGGCTTTTTCATGCCCGGCGTTTAAGCGCGGTCGCGGATCAGCAGTGGCTTGAGGTAGTGGCCAGTATGAGATTGCTTCATCTCGGCCACTTCCTCCGGCGTACCGGTAGCGATGATCTGACCGCCCTTGGAACCGCCTTCAGGACCGAGGTCTACCAGCCAGTCAGCGGTCTTGATCACGTCGAGGTTGTGTTCGATCACCACCACGGTGTTGCCGTGGTCGCGCAGGCGATGCAGGACGTCGAGCAATTGCTGGATGTCCGCGAAGTGCAGGCCGGTGGTCGGCTCGTCGAGGATGTACAGGGTCTTGCCGGTGTCACGCTTGGACAGCTCGCGCGACAGTTTGACCCGCTGCGCCTCACCACCGGACAAGGTTGTCGCCGACTGCCCGAGCTTGATGTACGACAGGCCGACATCCATCAAGGTTTGCAGCTTGCGCGCCAGCGCCGGCACCGCGTCGAAGAACTCCCGGGCCTCCTCGATGGTCATTTCGAGGGTTTCGTGGATGCTCTTGCCCTTGTATTTGATCTCAAGGGTCTCGCGGTTGTAGCGCTTGCTCTTGCACACATCGCAAGGCACGTAGATGTCCGGCAGAAAGTGCATTTCTACCTTGATCAAGCCGTCGCCCTGGCACGCCTCACAGCGCCCGCCCTTGACGTTGAATGAGAAGCGCCCTGGGCCGTAGCCACGGGAGCGCGATTCGGGAACGCCAGCGAACAGTTCGCGGATGGGTGTGAACAGTCCGGTATAAGTCGCCGGGTTGGAGCGTGGAGTACGACCGATAGGGCTCTGGTCGATATCGACGACCTTGTCCAGATGCTCCAGGCCCTTGATGCTGTCGTGAGCCGCAGCTTCCAGCGTGGTCGCGCCATTGAGTGCCGTGGCACTGAGCGGGAACAGCGTATTGTTGATCAGTGTCGATTTGCCCGAGCCGGATACGCCGGTGACGCAGGTCAGCAGACCAATCGGGATTTCAAGGTCGACGTTGCGCAGGTTGTTGCCGCGTGCGCCCTTGAGCGACAGCGTCAGCTTCTTGTTGCGCGGCGTGCGCTTGGCGGGCACTTCGATCTTGACCCGGCCCGACAGATATTTACCGGTCAGGGAGTCCGGGTGGGCCATGACTTCGGCCGGCGTGCCTTCGGCGACAATCTGGCCGCCGTGCACACCGGCCCCCGGGCCGATATCCACGACATAGTCGGCCAGACGAATCGCGTCTTCGTCATGCTCGACCACAATCACGGTGTTGCCAATGTCACGCAGATGCTTGAGCGTGCCCAGCAAACGGTCGTTGTCCCGTTGGTGCAAACCAATCGACGGTTCGTCGAGGATGTACAAGACCCCGACGAGGCCGGCACCGATCTGGCTGGCCAGACGAATCCGCTGCGCCTCGCCTCCGGACAGCGTGTCGGCGCTGCGATCCAGCGACAGGTAATCCAGGCCCACGTTGACGAGGAACTGCAAGCGCTCGCGGATCTCCTTGAGAATCTTGTCGGCAATCTCGCCGCGCCGCCCGGTCATCTTCAGGGCGCCGAAGTATTCGCAGGCATCGCCGATGGGCAGATTGGTCACCGCCGGCAGGGTTTTCTCGCCCACCCACACATGCCGTGCTTCACGACGCAGACGGGTGCCGCGGCAATCCGGGCAGGCCTGATGGCTGAGGAACTTGGTCAGCTCTTCGCGCACGCTCGCCGATTCGGTTTCGCGGTAGCGGCGTTCCAGATTCGGCACGATGCCTTCGAACGGGTGCGAGCGCTTGACGATATCGCCACGGTCGTTCAGGTATTTGAAATTGACGTTCTGCGAACCGCTGCCGTGCAGAATGAATTTCTGCTGGTCGGCCGGCAGTTCGTTGAAGGGCTTCTCCAGGCTGAAACCGTAATGCGAAGCCAACGAGCCGAGCATCTGGAAGTAATAGACGTTACGCCTGTCCCAGCCACGAATCGCGCCCTCGGCGAGGGTCAGGTCGCCGTTGACCAGTCGCTTGATATCAAAGAACTGTTTAACGCCCAGGCCATCGCAGGTCGGGCAGGCACCGGCCGGGTTGTTGAAGGAAAACAGCTTGGGTTCCAGCTCGCTGATCGCATGGCCACAGATCGGGCAGGCGAAGCGCGCGGAGAAGATCATTTCCTCGCCCGGCTCGTCGTCCATCGGCGCGACCAGGGCAATGCCGTCGGCCAGCTTCAGCGCGGTTTCGAATGACTCCGCGAGGCGCTGCTGCAGATCGGCGCGGACCTTGAAGCGGTCGACGATCACATCGATCGAATGCTTCTTCTGTTTATCCAGCTTCGGCAACTCGTCGAGCTCGCAGATCCGTCCATTGACCCGGGCGCGAACGAAGCCTTGCGCACGCAGCTCTTCGAAGACCGAGAGGTGTTCGCCCTTGCGCTCGCGGATCACCGGGGCCAGCAGCATCAGCTTGCTGCCTTCGGGCTGGGCCAGTACCAGATCGACCATTTGGCTGACGGTCTGCGCTTCCAGCGGGATATCGTGATCCGGGCAGCGTGGCGTACCGACGCGTGCATAGAGCAGGCGCAGGTAGTCGTAGATTTCGGTGATGGTGCCGACCGTGGACCGCGGGTTATGCGAGGTCGACTTCTGTTCGATGGAGATCGCCGGCGACAGGCCTTCGATGGTGTCGACGTCGGGTTTTTCCATCATCGACAGGAACTGGCGGGCGTAGGCCGACAGCGATTCGACATAGCGACGCTGACCTTCGGCATACAGCGTGTCGAACGCCAGGGACGACTTGCCGGATCCGGACAGGCCGGTGATGACGATCAGTTTGTCCCGTGGCAGGGTCAGGTCGATGTTCTTCAGGTTGTGGGTACGGGCCCCACGTATCAGGATCTTGTCCAAAGTGGCCTCGCTTGGCGGGCGTCGAAAACGTAGGAGTATACGGCCAAATACTGGATGGATGCACACTATCAAACAGCGGGTTTTTTGCACTGGATGAAGAGAGTTTCATCTATACGCGTCATAGCGTCGCGATCTACCCCGTCTTTCGATGGGACTGGTAGAATCGCCGCCGGTTCACACGAGGTTTTTCCATGCACGATCCCCACAGCGAACGCATGAGTGGCAGCGAGACCCGCGCGGCGAGCGGTCTGGCTCTGGTGTTCGCGTTCCGTATGCTTGGCATGTTCATGGTGTTGCCGGTACTGGCGACCTATGGCATGGACCTGGCGGGAGCGACCCCGGCCCTGATCGGGTTGGCGATTGGCGCTTACGGCCTGACCCAGGCCATTTTCCAGATTCCGTTCGGGGTCATTTCCGATCGCATCGGCCGTCGGCCGGTGATTTACCTGGGGCTGATCGTGTTCGCCCTGGGCAGTGTGCTCGCGTCTCAAGCCGATTCGATCTGGGGCGTGATCGCCGGTCGGATCCTGCAAGGTGCCGGAGCGATTTCCGCGGCGGTCATGGCGCTCCTCTCAGACCTGACCCGCGAGCAGCATCGCACCAAAGCCATGGCCATGATCGGCATGACCATCGGCCTTTCGTTCGCCGTGGCCATGGTGGTCGGCCCCTTGTTGACGAGCGCGTTCGGGCTGTCCGGATTGTTCCTCGCCACCGGCGGGATGGCGCTGGTTGGCATCCTGATCATCATGTTCATGGTGCCGCGCTCCACCGGGCCATTGCAGCATCGTGAGTCCGGCGTGGCGCGACAGGCACTGATGCCGACGCTCAAGCACCCCGACCTGCTGCGGCTCGATCTGGGGATCTTTGTGTTACATGCGATGTTGATGTCGAGCTTCGTCGCCTTGCCCCTGGCGCTGGTGGAAAAAGCCGGTTTGCCCAAGGAGCAGCACTGGTGGGTCTATCTCACCGCACTGCTGATTTCTTTCTTCGCGATGATCCCGTTCATCATCTATGGCGAGAAGAAACGCAAAATGAAACGAGTTTTGCTCGGCGCCGTCATGACGCTGATGCTGACTGAGCTATTCTTCTGGCAGTTCGGCGACAGCTTGCGGGCTCTGGTGATCGGTACGGTGGTGTTCTTCACTGCGTTCAATCTGCTGGAAGCTTCATTGCCATCGCTGATCAGCAAGGTTTCACCGGCAGGTGGCAAGGGCACGGCCATGGGCGTGTATTCCACCAGCCAGTTCCTCGGTTCGGCACTTGGCGGGATACTCGGCGGCTGGTTGTTCCAGCACGGCGGTCTGTCGGTTGTGTTCCTCGGATGCGCCGCGCTGGCTGCACTTTGGCTGGCCTTTGCTGTTACCATGCGCGAACCTCCCTACGTGACGAGCCTGCGCTTGCCGTTGTCGCCCGAAGCGATCCGCGAAGCGGGTCTGGTCGAGCGCCTCAAGGCCCTGGTAGGGGTAACAGATGCAGTGATAGTCGCTGACGAAGCGGCTGTTTACATCAAACTGGACAAAGAATTAGTGGATCGCACCACCCTCGAACGCCTGGTGAACAACCCGGCCGGAGCTGCGTGCGACGCTTAGGAGAACGTTATGGCCCGTGGGGTTAACAAAGTCATATTGGTCGGCACTTGCGGCCAGGATCCCGAAGTTCGCTACCTGCCGAACGGTAACGCCGTGACCAACCTGAGTCTGGCCACCAGCGAACAATGGACCGACAAGCAAACCGGTCAGAAGGTCGAGAAGACCGAGTGGCATCGTGTGTCGATGTTCGGCAAGGTCGCCGAGATCGCCGGCGAATACCTGCGCAAGGGTTCGCAGGTTTACATCGAAGGCAAGCTGCAGACCCGCGAGTGGGAAAAAGACGGTATCAAGCGTTACACCACCGAAATCGTGGTCGACATGCAAGGCACCATGCAACTGCTCGGCGGTCGTCCACAACAGGGCGAGCAGCAAGGCGGCGGCAATAACTACCAGCAGCAGGCGCCACGTCAGCAGGCACCACGCCCGCAACAGTCGGCTCCACAGCAGCGTTCGGCGCCGGCCCCTCAGCAGGCTGCACCGCAACCGGCTGCGGATTTCGACAGCTTTGATGACGATATTCCGTTCTGATCCGCAGCTTTCAGAACCGTAGACATAAGAAGCGAAGCCATTCATTTGGCTTCGCTTTTTTATTGGCTTGCAGATACGTCCGCGTGTACGGCAGGTGACTGCACTCTGGAAATGTGATGTCGAGGACGAAGTCTTCGGCCAGCTCGGTTGCCATGCCTTCGCTTCAGCAGAACTTCCCCGATTCCTTGAACTGTTCGGTCGCCTCGATCAACGCACTGACAATCCCCGGCTCCGATGGCGAATGTCCGGCGTCGTTGATGATCTTCAGCACCGAGTCTGGCCAAGCCTTGTGCAAACGAAAAGCTGAATTGGGCGTGGCGATCATGTCGTGCCCACCCTGGATAATTTTGCACGGGAGATGTTTGATTGCCTCAAGGTTGTTTATCAGTTGGTCCTCCTCAAGAAACAGACGGTTTTTGAAGTACCAGACATCAAGACGTCCCAGACCGGTACTGGTTTGTTCATCGGCGGCCTGGTCTTCGACGCCGTCGGGATCGTGGCGCAACAATGAGCAACTGGCCGAGTAGCGGACCCAGCCGCGAATGGCTTCGCCGCTCAATTTCTCGTCGTCGCCTGTCATCCGCTCGAGATAGGCCTGTAGCAAATCTTGCCGCTCTTCCTCGGGGATGAAGTTCACGAAATCCTCATGGGCACGCGGAAAAAACCGACGCATGCCGTGGATGAACCAGTCGATCTCGTCTTCGGTGCCAAGGAACACGCCGCGCAAGATGAAACCCAGGCAGCGCTGCGGATGGGTCTCGCCGTAGGCCAGCGCGAGGGTAGTGCCCCATGAGCCTCCGGTTATCAGCCAGTTTTCGATGTTCAGATGTTCGCGCAGTTTTTCCAGATCGTCGACCAGCGCCTGCGTCGTGTTGTTTCGCAGCTCGCCCAGGGGCGTCGAACGAAGGGCGCCGCGTTGATCGAACAGCACGATGCGGTAGTAATCCGGATCCCAGAACTGACGCTTGCCCGGCGGAGCCCCTTCGCCGGGGCCACCGTGCAAGTACACGACGGGAACACCGTCAGGGTTGCCGCTTTCTTCCCAATAGAGGGTATGGATTTCATCGACTTCCAGCGTACCGCTGCGTCGCGGTTCTTCGATTGCAGGGAACAGGCTGTAGGTGACTTCACGAGGGGCTTGCATGTTTCATCCTCACGAATCGCAACGGCGGGGTGCCTGAGCGTTTGCGGATTGATGGAGGGTCGCTCGACGTGGCCTCGTGAGGTCGCGAGCGGCCCTGGATAAAGGACATGTTCGTGCTCATCGCCCGCGCAGGCTGCGCGGCGAGGCCAGGACATGTTCCAACTGCGGTTCTGCCAGTGCCATGTGCATGGCCAGCTCCTGCGCCTGCTCCCATTGCAGATCGGGACGTAGCCACACCCGTGCGTCCTCGGCAGTAAATGCCAGCAGGCGTTGCTGCTTGGTGGCGCTGTCATCATGGGTGACCAGGGTGAGTCCGTCACAACCATTGAATTGTTCACTGGCCTGCGCCAGCGCCGCGAGAAAAATCGGTGCGCTCTGGCGCGAGGTGGTGTAGCTGAGGCGGTGGTTGTTTTTCGATTGCTCGGATTCGCAGGCTTCATACCAGCCGTCGACAGCGATGAGCATGCGCCCGTCGCGCTTGACCCGGTCGAACACCTTCGAACGCATCACCAGATGCAGAGGCAGGTGAGTCATCGGCGGCATTGTTCCCATCGACCAGAAAGGCTTCCACCCCCAGCGAACCTTGATGCATTCCAGAACCCCGTTGCGGCTGCGTATGGCATCGACCTGCATGTTCGGCTTGATCACGTGTTGGCTGTCCTGCGGTTCGCAGGTTCGGTGCAGGCTGCTGCCCGCCACCGCAATTGCACTCCCGATACTTTGATTCTGCGTTGCGGCAAGCAGCGCTTCGAACCCCTCGGCGACATCATGTTGAACAATGTACTCACACATCGCGAAAACTCCTGGCAGTGGCACTTCAAAGGATCCGCCGCGTCGCGTCTTATCAGTTTTTACGGATTGAATGCGGCGGGTCATGTAAATGCGAGCCATGGCGTTGCGACGTGGTTCGAAACTGCTTCGCCTAAGCAGACGAGCGGAAAAAAAGCTGCATTTCATCGACTTACGTTACCGCTCATCGGACGTTGCCGTTTGCGAACGGAGGTGATCGCGCGATCTGTCTGTCGTCAGTCAAGCGGGGTCAAAAAACATTCAGGAGGGCAGGCCATGTCAGTTAATCCAGACGAATACCGCAAGGTTTTTGATCGCCCCGAATCAGCCTCTGCCAAGGCCGATCATGTCGACGTCGATTGCCTGGTTGTTGGTGCCGGTCCCGCAGGGCTGACCACGGCGGTTTATCTTAGCCGCTTCCACCGGCGAGTCGTGGTTGCCGACGGCGGGCAAAGTCGTGCGAGCCTGATTCCGCTTTCGCACAATTACCCCGGCTTCCCGCCAGGTATATCGGGTCACGACTTGCTCCGCCGATTGCGCGAGCAGGCGGTGTCTTACGGTGCGACGATTGAAGCCGGGCGCGTGGAAAGTCTGTTCAAGAACCGCACCGGTTTCGTTGCGCAACTCAACGGCCGAACGCTGAGCGCGCGCCGCGTGGTGCTGGCAACGGGAATCGTCGATACCCTGCCGCAAATGGATCGCCCTTACGACGGCATCGCACAGTCGGTCATTCGGCTATGCGCCATATGCGACGGCTACGAAATCAACGGTGACAACGTCGCGGTGTACGGCGAAGCACACTGCGCGATTAGTCACGGACTGTTTTTGCGCAACTTCACTGACCGCGTAACGGTGCTGGTCGAGGGTGATAACCCAGCGTGTGAGGAGGCAGTCGCGGCAGCGCGGCACGCCGGGATACGCCTGATCGATGACCGGGTCGTGGCCATCGAAGTGAGCGATGGCAAAGTTCTCGTGACGGTGGGCAAGGGCGAAGCCTTTTGCTTCGATATCGTCTATCCGTCGCTCGGCTCGCAATACCGCTCGGAGCTGGCGGTGCAACTGGGTGCGCAGGTCGACGAGGAGGGCGCTGTGCGCGTTGACAGCCACCAACGCACATCGATCGACGGGCTTTACGCGGTCGGGGATGTCGTCGACTCGCTCAAGCAACTCAGCGTCGCTACAGGCCAGGCGGCAGTTTGCGCGACGGCGGTGCATAACAGCCTGCAAGTGCGTTTGTGGGATCGTGCACAGGATGAACGAACCGCTCAGGGTACCGCTTGAGTGTGGGCGCTGGCTTGCCAGCGATGGCCCGGATCAATCAACCAATGAGGCGACCGAGGTCCGTCATCGCTGCCAGGCCGACACAGGGATACGAGTGCTTCAGTCGAGGATCAGGTGCGGTAAGAACCGGCTGGAATCCTTGGTGATCAGACTGTTGTCCTCGCGCACGCCAATCCCTGCCGCCTGATCGCCAATCACCCAGGAGCCGATCAGCGTGTAGCTGTCGCCAAACTTCGGCAACGGCGCGAACTCTTGCAGGATGAACGGCGCATCGGTGTAAGGTCCGTCCTCTTTTACGATCAGACCGTCCGCTGTTTGCAGCTCGATGTTCGCGCCTTCCCGGGAAAAGTACGGCTTGCGCACCCAGCCCCTTGGCACGGCGCCGGCCGGATTCGGATCGAGGTGCGCGGCGAGCAGGTTCGGATGGCCCTTGTGCAGTTCCCACAGCAGCGGCAACGCGCCTTTGTTCGACAGGATCGCCTTCCACGCCGGCTCGAAAAACTGCGTATCGCACTCGGCAATCGCCGCGCCAAACGGTTCGTGGAAGATGAATTCCCAGGCGTGCAGCTTGAACAGGTGCGGGATCCAGCGATCCTGCAGGTCGACAAAACGACCTTCAGCCGTCAGGCCGATGTCCTCGATATCGATGTGCCGCGACTCGATGCCGACCTTTTCTGCGATCAGCCGCAGGTAGTCGGTGGTGCCTTTGTCCTCGACCGAGTCTTTCATCGATGCGAAGTAGAACGGCCGCTTCAATTGCAACTCGGCAAAGGCCTGATGCAGCCGGGTGTCGATGCTGTTGAACTGGTCGGCATGGCGCGGCAGGGTACCGCGTTCGATGCATTGTTCCAGCCAGCCCCACTGGAACGCCGCCGCTTCGTAGAGGCTGGTCGGCGTGTCGTAGTTGAGCTCCAGCAGTTTCGCCGGGCCGGCGCCGTTGTAGGAAAAGTCCATGCGACCGTACAGATGCGGATGACCTTCACGCCAGGACGTGCGGATCATCTCGTAGTACGCCGCCGGGATGCTCAGGCGATCCAGCAACTCTTCGCTGTTCACTACGCGCTCGACCAGGTCCATGCACATCTCATGCAGTTCGGTGGTCGGGTCTTCGAGATCGTTTTCGATCTGCGCGAGGCTGAACTGGTAGTAGGCGCTTTCGTCCCAATAGGGTTCGTCGTCGATGGTGTGGAACATGAAACCGAGGCTTTCGGCGGTGTGTTTCCAGTCGGGGCGCTCGGCGCAATGGATCTTTTTCATGTCAGCTGCTCGAGCGCCCGGAGCTGCTGCCCCAGCCACCCCAACCGCTGCGCGCGCTGGACTGGCTGCCGAAGCCGCCGCGCGAAGTCGACGAAGCCACGTTCACCGGTTTGCTTTTGCTGCTCTCGTAATCCGCCTGACTGCGCGTCGTCGTTTCAGCTCTGCGATATTGCGTCGAAGTGTTGTACGGCTGGCGCGTTTCACGGTCGCGGTAAACGGTGCGGTTGGCGTTGTTGCTCATCGCGTTGCCGATCAGCCAACCGGTGAGCCAGCCGTTGCCGCCGCCAGTGGCAACCTGCGACGTGTTCGCACCCTGCACAGATGCGGCGTCACCCGCCGGCATCTGCGCATCGGCGATGGCGTCGAGATTTTGCGGCGCGTCACCGCTCTGCGGCACTTTGAAACCGCCGAGTTTCGGTACGAAGCGGCCATCGGAGTTTTTCTGACACCAGTCGGCGGCAAAATCTGCGTCGCACTTGGCTTTGTCGTCGTACGCCGGGGCGATGCGCCGGTGTTCGGTCAGAGCGGCGACGTAGGCGTTGGAGCAGACGTCGGCGGCCAGTTCGGCATCGACGCATTGTTCGACACTCTGGAAACTGCGCGGCTGATCCACCGCCGCGGCTTCACCGGAAATGGCCATCGCCACCGACGCGGCGAGGGACAATTGCACGTATTTGCTGCGTTTCATCGAAGGCGTCCTGCCGATCAGTTGGAGGGGGTCATGCACGCGGCATTGAGCATGCCGACGCTGATCGCCACGGCGGCCACGTAAATGCCGGCGGCGACTTCGCCGTTGGCGATGCGCTGGGAAGTGCCCTTGAGCACCAGCCCGGTCGCAACGAACGCCAACAGCTGCACGACGGCGGCGATGACAGCCCAGAGTACAAAGTCGAGCACGTTGACCGAGTAGGCAATCACGTTGCTCGCCGGAATGGCAAAACCGATGATCGCCCCGGACAGTGCGATAGCGGCTGCGGTATTGCCAGCGCGGATCAGCTCGAATTCCTTGTGCGCGGTGATGCGCGTATAGACGAATTGAAACAGCATGAACAGCAAAACGGCGCCGATCAGGTAGACGACAAAACCGACCAGTGCGGTTTTGTTCAGGGAAACGGCCAGCACTTCCAGCATGAAAAACTTCCTTTTTTAAATGGCGCTCAAATCAGTCGTGTACAGCGAGATGCCCAATGAGGTACTCAGGCTGACGGTGCCTTCTTCGTCCTGTTCGACGGAAAACAGCAGCAGTTCGCGGCGATCGGTCAGGCCGGTGTCGCGGGCATAGAGTATCGAGTGGTGTTTGATGGTGTAGGACTCGTCCGGGTTGGCCACGTGTTCGGTCATCGGCACCAGTTCGGTCTGGCCCTGTTCGGTGCCCCACTCGCGAGTGTATTCGACACCGTCGTGGGTATAGCCCGGCAGACCGATCAGGCTGTTCGGGCCGGCCAGACGCTGCAGTTCGGCGTCACTGTTGACCGTCACGTAGCTGAGGTAATTGAAGAGGGTGACCGACTCGATCTGGTCTTCACCAGTGACGTGGATCTGCACCCAGAAATCCTCGTCGTTCATGTAATAGCGGTGCAGTTTGTTGGACTGGCCGAGATCGACCCAACCGGCGCTCCACACCGCTTGATCGAACGGTACCCGCACCGAGGTCGAGCCTTCCAGCAACAGCGCCAGGGTTGTGTCGAACCGTACGCCTTTGCCTTGCGCCATGCCCAACGGGCCACTGGCAGCGGTGGTCGTTGGCGCAGCGGTCTGCCAGGTGCTGGTGCCCAGCAAGTCTTTAAACCATCCCATGGGTACGTTCCTTGAAGCGGGTGGAGGTGTTCGGGGGCGAAAAAGTGGCGCTAGTGTAACGGGCGCAACGGTGTACGACACGCCGCAAACCATGTGGGAGCGGGCTTGCTCGCGAATGCGTTGTGTCAGGCAGTAGAAATTTGACTGACAGTACGCATTCGCGAGCAAGCCCGCTCCCACAGTTATGATTGCGGAGTTAGTGCGTGGACTTCTGCTTCAGCCGCTCAAGAATCGCATTGGCGCTGCCTTCGTTCGGCGTGATGCCGGCGTCGCGCAGTTTGCGTTCCAGGTCGTTGCCGGTGGAGGCGTCGGCCAGTTCGTCCGCCGCGCTGAGTTCGGCCGCGCGTTGCTGCTGTTTGGCTTGCAGACGGTTCAGGGTGCCGACGGCGGTTTCCAGTTTGCCGTTGGCGCCGCCGCTGGCAATCGAAGCGCTGACCTGTGCCTTCTGTACGCTGTCGCGGGCCTTGGCCATGTCCACTTGCTGGCGCAGGCTTTTGATTCGCGACTCGGCCTTGCTGATGTCTTTGCGCATGTTCTCGGCGTAGGCGCCGAACTCATCGCTGAGCTTCTTCTCGGCATCCAGGTCGTTGGTCAGGGTCGAAATCGCTTCGGCCACTTCCAGGGCCAGATCTTCGCGGCCGGCGTTCAGCGCGGCAACGGCCTTGGCTTCGAGGTCCTTGATCTTGGCGTCGTATTCGCTGACGCGGTCGGCGGCCAGTTTGTGCTTGGCCATGATGGTGACCAGTTCGCGACGAGCGTTGGATAGCGCGCTATCAGCGTCGCGGATTTCCTGATCGAGGATGCGCAGGGCCTGCTGGTCGGCGATGGCTTCGCCGACTTCGTTGGCGCCGCCGCGCAGCGCGGTGAACAACTTGCTCCAGATGGACTGAGTCATTGGATATTCCCTGTTGATTACTTGAAGAAGTGTTCGAAGGCTTCGCTGGCGCGCTGCACATTGTCGACCAGGGTTTTCACCTCGGTGACGATATTGGTCAGGCTCGAGTCGGCGCTGAGGGCGCCGAACATGTTGTAAACGGTCTGGCCGTTGGGCATCGACTCGATACCGATCGACGACAGCGGGAACATCTCGCGGCTGCGCAATACGGCATCGTTGAAGGCGTGCACATCGCTGATCGAATCGATGTCCACCAGCACGGTGTCGACGATGATCTGCTGGCCGGCCAGGGCGATGTGAATCGGCAGGCCGCCGAATTCATTCATCTCCAGCTTGATGCTCGGCTCGGAGCTCTGGATCAGGGACAGCGAAATCTCTTGGGAAACCACCTCGTCCAGGGCCTTGAGGGCATTGAAGAGGCTGTCGATGGTCCAGTTGTTGCCTGCGCTCATGTAATTCTCCGACATGAAAGAGCCAGCCAGAATCGGTTGGCGTAGCTGTTGCTCCATTTGCTTGAGCAAGCTTCGGTTTTCCGGAAGCACCCAAGTTTCGTGTTTGACATAACCGGCGGCGGCCAGCCCTGCACGCATCTGCTTCATGTAGAAGCTCGACGGTTTTTTCGCGGACGCCTTGGCTCGCTCGCCCTTGGGGCTTGCGGCGGCAGTTGTCGTAGAGCGGCTTTTCATGGCTATGACCCGGTTATGAACATCTCACGCGTGGGCCACACTACAACCAATGCAAAGTGCCATCAATGACTCACGCGTGAGATTTTCATGACAGACGCAAAAAGGCCCGCAACGCGGCGGGCCAGTGGGTTTTGCAGTTGTTGCTAGGCGTTGCTGCGCAGGAACTCGTCGGTCGAGACCACGCTGGCGTAGGCGAAACCCAGTGCCGACATAAATGCTGCGTGCACCTGTGCGGCCGGCACGGTCAGGCCATTGAATTGCAGATCCCGGCTGGCGCAGGCATCGTGAATCACCGTCACGCCATAGCCCATGTCTGCCGCCGCGCGAGTGATGCCATCGATGCACATATGGCTCATGCTGCCGATCACCACCAGATCCGTGATGCCTTGTTCGTCGAGAACCGATTTCAGTTCGGTTTCACGGAACGAGTTGACGAAGTGCTTGAGCACCACAGGCTCGCCAGCCTGATTGAGCACTTTGGGATGCAGTTTGGCGCCCTCGGAGCCTGGGGTGAAAAACGGCGCATCTTCGGAGGTGAATTCGTGGCGAATGTGCACCACCGAATCCCCCGCTTTGCGAAAGGCCGCGATCAGCCGCGCGGCGTTATCGGCAGCAGCGTCGGCGCCGACCAGCGGCCACTTGCCTTGGGGGAAGTAGTCGTTCTGGATATCGACTACGATGAGCGCTTGCTTGGCCATGGGAGTGTCCTCGGGGTTGTGATTGGGTGTGGCTTCAGTATTGGCGCTGGCCGACGATTCGAGGATTGGCCGCACCGACAATAGACAGGGGAAAACTGACAATGCCTGCAGAAAAAGCCGCCACGGCTGAATTGGGCGTGCTGATTTATCCCGGCGCGCAACTGGCGGCGGTACACGGGTTGACCGATCTGTTCGCCGTGGCCAACCGCATCGCCGGCGAATATGCGGCGGTGCAATTGCCCGTGCTGCGGGTCAGTCACTGGCAGGTTGAAGGCAAGCAAGTGCCGACGCCGGTGTATGACAGCCACCCGGGCAGCCAGAACGCTTTGCTGGCCGTACTGATTCCACCGTCGCTCGGCGGTTTCAGCGCGGCGCAGATGCCTGCCAGTCTGAAGCAATGGCTGCGCGAGCAGCATGCCCGCGGCGCGACGCTGGGCGGTGTGTGCGTGGGGTCGCTGATGCTTGCCGAAAGCGGCTTGCTCGATGGCCGTAGCGCCACCACCCACTGGACCTCGGCCGAGGCGTTTGCCGAGCGTTACCCGCTGATTAAACTCAAGGCGGATACGCCGATTGTCGACGACGGCGACCTGATCACCACGGCCGGTCTGATGGCTTGGTCCGAGTTGGGATTGCGTCTGGTCGATCGCTTGCTCGGCCCGAGCATCGCCACCGCGACCGCGCGATTTCTGGTGATGGAACACAGCGACAGCGCCAGCGAATGTGGCAGCAATTTTGCGCCGATCCTCAGCCACGGCGACGCGGCGATTCTCAAGGTCCAGCACTGGCTGCAAAGCACCGGCGCGACGGAGGTCTCGCTGACGGCAATGGCTGAGCGAGCGGGGCTGGAAGAGCGTACTTTTCTAAGGCGTTTTCGCGCCGCGACCGGTTTGAAACCGACCGAGTACTGCCAGCACCTGCGGGTGGGCAAGGCGCGGGAAATGCTTGAGTTCACCAACGGCACCATCGATCACATCGCCTGGACGGTGGGCTATCAGGACCCGGGCGCGTTTCGCACGATCTTCAAGAAAATTACCGGGCTGGCGCCGAGTGATTATCGCGCTCGGTTTGGCCTGACACGCTAGCTCAAGCAATGATGTTCCACTGTAGGAGTGAGCCTGCTCGCGATAGCGGTGTTTCAGTCGCCAGTAGAGTTGAATGACACACCGCTATCGCGAGCAGGCTCACTCCTACAAGGGGAGCGGTGTGTCGCGTGTGATCGTGCAATTTGCCGGACTTTCGCGCGCCGTCGTGCAGTTTGAAACAGGCGCGGTGCCAGTACCGTTTCGCCAACCGCCCGGTTACCGGGTGTTTTCTGCGGATCAGCCATTGGCCTGATCTCTGCACTTTTCCTTGCTGAACCCACGAACCGATGCAAGGGGAACGCATGACCCCGACACTCAGCAGCAAACTCGTCGTCGCGCACTCGCTGCGTGCCGACGCGCCGCAACATGAAGTCCAGACCAACAAGGCCCTGGCCCGCTGGCTGGCGCAGATTCTCGGCTGCACATTCGGCGGCAGCTACGATCCCGAAAAGCATCAGGGGTGCGATGTGTATTGGCTGCCGACACAGACCATCGTCGGTGCGGCCAATGCGCAAGCGCTGGGGATCAAAGGTCCCGATGATCTGTGGGGCGGTTACGTCGAATACGATTTCATCTGCACCAAAGCCATCAGCCACGGTTTACGCAGCCATCTGGCCCGGGCGCCGCAGGGCTGGTCGCCGCTGTTCTCCGAGCGCGTGCGCAACGTGGTGCTCGACGGCCTCAGCGTATTTGCGCTGGAGGATGCGCGGCCGGCCGCCGAGCATTTGCTGTACGCCGGGCCGATCCGCTTGAAGCCGATTCACGCCTGTGCCGGCCGCGGCCAGGCAGTAATCAAAAGCCTCGACGCGTTCGATGAAATCCTCGCGCGGCCCGAGGCGCAAAAGATCTTCAGCGAAGGCGTGGTGCTGGAGCAGGACTTGAGCCAGGTGGTCACCCACAGCGTCGGCCAGTCGTTCATTGGCGGCAGGGTGCTGAGCTACTGCGGTGACCAGTACCTGACCGAAGACGGTCAGGGCGAAGAGGTCTACGGCGGCTCGAACCTGCTGGTGGTGCAGGGCGGTTATGACGCGTTGCTGGCGCTGGATCTGCCCGACGATGTGCGTCTGGCGATCGAACAGGCCCAGGTGTTCGACAACGCCGCCGATGAAGCCTACCCACGATTCTTCGCCTCGCGGCGCAATTACGACATCGCCCAAGGCCTGGATGCCAACGGCAACGCGCGCAGCGGGGTGCTTGAACAATCGTGGCGCATGGGCGGGGCCAGCAGCGCGGAAATTGCCGCGCTGCAAGCTTTCGTCAACGATCCAGGGATACGCGCTATCCGCGTGTCCTCCGTGGAAACCTACATCGATCAGACGCTGCCGGCGGACGCCATCGAGGTCTATCGCGGCCCGGCCGAAAACAGCGCCTTTCTTCTCAAATACGTAACGGTCAAACCCTATGACGGCTAGAAGCGAAAGCATTCAAATCGACATTGATGATGAACAGATGAGCGGGACGTTTCTCAGTCCCAAATCGAAGGTGCCGGGGGTGTTGTTTGTCCACGGTTGGGGCGGCAGTCAGGAGCGCGACCTGGAGCGTGCCAAAGGTATCGCCGGTCTGGGCTGCGTGTGTCTGACGTTCGACCTGCGCGGGCATACCGGCGGCACCGGCATCCCGCTGAGCCGCGTCACCCGTGAGGACAACCTGCGTGACCTGCTGGCGGCCTACGACCGCCTGCTGGCGCATCCGGCGCTCGACACCTCGGCGATTGCCGTGGTGGGCACCAGTTACGGTGGCTATCTGGCCTCGATCCTCACGTCCTTGCGGCCGGTGCGCTGGTTGGCGCTGCGAGTGCCGGCGCTGTATCGCGACGAACAATGGCACACGCCCAAGCGTGATCTGGACAAGGCGGATTTACGTGACTATCGCGGCACACTGGTGCCCGCCGACAGCAACCGTGCGCTGCACGCTTGTTCGCAGTTCACCGGGGATGTGTTGTTGGTGGAATCGGAAACCGACGATTTCGTGCCGCACGCGACGATCATGAGTTACCGCGCCGCGTGTCAGCAGACGCACTCGCTCACGCACCGGATTATCGACGGCGCCGACCATGCCTTGAGCGATCCGGTGTCGCAGCAGGCCTATACCTCGATTCTGGTGGACTGGATTACCGAAATGGTGGTGGGTGAGCGGTTGAGCATTATTCAATCCAGATGATGTGGCGCGTGTACCGGCGCTATCGCGAGCAGGCTCACTCCTACATCTGGAATGCGTTCCCCTTGTAGGAGTGAGCCTGCTCGCGATAGCTATTTCCCATCCAACAACAATCTCAGGAAGGTTTCTTCTCGATCCGCAGCGCCTTGGCTTTGGCCTCCACCACCAGATACATCACCACGGTAATCAACAACGGCAGCAGAAAGTAAATCGCCCGGTACGCCAGCAGTCCCGCCACCAGACTGCCCCGTGATGCCTCATGCTGCAGCAGCGCCACAAACACCGCTTCGAGTACGCCCAGACCCGCCGGAATATGGGTGATGACCCCGGCAATCGCGCTGATCAGCAGCACGCCAAGCACCAGCGGATAATCCAGCTTGCTCGGCAACAGCGTGAAGATGACCGCCGCCATCAACGACCAGTTCAACGCGCCCAGCAACAGTTGCAGCACCGCCATGCGCAGCGACGGCAGGTTGATTTCCACGCCACGAATCGTCCATTCGCGACGCTTGGAAAACTGACACGCCGCCAGGTAACCGGCGCTGATCAACAGCAACAGCACGCCCACCCACTGCAACGCATCGCTGCTCAGTTTCCAGCCCGGCGGCATGCGCACCAGACCACTGCTGAACACCACGCCGGCGATGGTCATGTAGCCGAACCAATTGGTCGCCAGACTCAGGCCAAGGATCTTGGCGATGTTGCCTTTGCTCACGCCCAGCCGCGAATACAGGCGATAGCGCATGGCGATCCCGCCCACCCAGGCACTCAGGTTCAGGTTGAACGCATAGCTGATCACGCCCACCGGCAGGATCTGTTTCCAGGTCAAATCCTGACGAATGTAGGTGCGCCCGATCAGGTCGAAACTGGCGTACACCAGAAAACTCAACAGCGTCACGCTCGCGGCGATGAGCAGCGTGCGCACCTTGAAATCGGCGAGGGTCTGCAGCACTTCGGCCCATTCGATGCGCGTGGCGAACATCGTCAGCAGAACGATCAGGGCGAGGAAGAACAGCAAGGTCAACGGGCGCTTCCAGCGGCTCCATTTCGAGTGGTTGGCTGGCGCCGAATCAGCGGTGGACTGTGCTTGGGTTCGGCTCATTTAAACTCTCCTCGAAAAGGCTTGAGCCGCGGTTTATGCGCCGGCAGCCAGCCGGCGATTGCCGGGAAATGCCGTAGAAAGTGGAACACCAGAAAACCCACGGTCATGTGCCAGATTCGTCCACGGGGTAGGCGCTTGGGATCCATGGCTTTGCAGTGGTTGCGGCTGAGGTCTTCGAGGCGTTCGAACAAGTGCTGATTGAATGCGCGGTCGCGGATCAGCACGTTGGCTTCCAGGTTCAGCGACAGGCTCAACGGGTCGAGATTGCTCGAGCCGACGGTGCTCCAGTCGTCATCCACCAAGGCGACTTTGCCGTGCAGGGGGCGCTCGCAATATTCATGAATCTGCACGCCCGCCTTGAGCAGGTAATCGTAGGTCATGCGTGCCGCCAGTTTGGCCACCAGCATGTCCGGCTGACCTTGCAGAATCAGCCGCACCTCAACACCCCGGCGCGCCGCGTTACGGATCTCGCGCAACAGGCGATAGCCAGGGAAGAAATAGGCGTTGGCGATGATCACGCGGCGCTTGGCTTGGCGCAGCACCTGTAAATAGACATCCTCGATATCGGTGTTGTGCTGGTCGTTGTCGCGGAACACCAGGCGTACCTGACCATCGTGTTCGTTGAACGCCATTTCTGCGCGACGCTGACGCCGACGCTGCCACCAGAACCGCGCGCGTCCCGGACGGCCGCTTTGCAGCAGGGCAAAATGATGGATATCAGCGACTACCGGGCCCTGAATCTCCACGGAATAATCCTGCTTGGCTTCCGGGCCGAAATCGGCCAGGTGATCGCCGGAAAAATTGATCCCGCCAATGAACGCGATCAGGCCGTCGACCACCACGATCTTGCGATGCAAACGGCGGAACCAGTTGGTGCGGATACCCAGGTGTTTTGGCGCCGGATCGAAAATTTGCAAGTGCACGCCGGCGTCGCTCAGCGCCGTGAGGTATCCGGGGCTCAATTCGCCACAGCCGAAACCGTCGAGGCTGACCGTGGTGCGCACACCACGCTGGGCCGCTTCGATGAGGATCTGTTGCAGCTCGGCGCCGACCTTGTCTTCAAAGACGATGAAGGTTTCCAGGAGAATTTCGCTCTTGGCCGCGCGCATCGCTGCGAACACCCTGGGGAAATATTCCTCGCCGTTCTCCAGCAATTGCACGCGGTTGTTGCCCTGCCATTGGTATTCGACATCAACGTGACCGGGCTCGCGAACCGGCGGGTTGAGCGGGACGGAGTCCACGGTGGATTTCTCCAGTGGCGCACTGTTCATAGTTCAATCTCCACCGATAACGGGACGTGGTCGGACAGGTGCGACCAAGGGCGGTTGGTCAGGACTTTTGGCCGGCTGGCCTTGAGGTTGCGCACGTAGATGCGATCGAGCCTGAGCGCCGGCAATCGCGCCGGAAAGCTGCGCGCCGGTTTACCATTGTGCTCGGCGAACACTTCACGCAGGCCGCAGGGCGTGAGCTGCGCATCGGCGCGCTGGCGCCAGTCGTTGAAGTCGCCGGCGACGATGACCGGCGCGTCGGCGGGCAACTCGCCGAGACGTTGCATCAGCAACGCCAGCTGCGCGTTGCGATGGCTTTCACGCAGGCCCAGGTGCACACAGATCGCGTGGACTTCGGCGCCGTCACCGGGCAGGCGCAGCACGCAATGCAGCAGGCCACGGTTTTCATGGCCGCTGATCGACACGTCGAGGTTGTCGTGGCGGATGATCTGGAATTTCGACAGCAGGGCATTGCCATGATCGCCCGCCGGGTACACCGCGTTGCGCCCATAGGCGAACTGCGGCCAGAGGCTGTCGGCGAGAAACTCGTACTGCGGCATCGTCGGCCAGTTGTTGTAGCGCTTGGGGTGCTGCTCATGGGTGCCATGGACTTCCTGCAGAAACACCACGTCGGCGGCGACGCTGCGTACCGCTTCGCGCAGCTCAGGCAAGATGAAACGCCGATTGAGGGCGGTGAAGCCCTTGTGGGTGTTGACCGTCAGCACGGTGAAGCTGCGCACCGATGGCGCGACCACGGCGCCTTCATCGGTGAAACCGACCGGTTCGGGAATGCTCATGACAGCACTCCTTCGGCCGCGACTTGCCCCGGTGTGGTGGCAAGGTCTTTATCGAGATCGAAACGATGCAACAGGTTACGCGCGTCATAGGGCGCGCGGACCTTGATGTCGTTGTCGAAGTAGCAGAACACCTCGCGGGATTTGCGTGCGCGCGGTTTCAAACGTGGCGCAATCAAGTGTGCGTCGGCGGGCTGCCGGCCCTGATGCCAGGCATCGATGCGTTCGGCCCAGCGCTTGAGCGCGTCCTCGGAATAACCGCTGGCATAGAGTTCTTCGGCACCGTGCAGGCGCAGGTAGACAAAGTCACTGGTGAGGTCTTCGCGGTAGGGCCATTTACCGGCGGTGTCGGCAACGACCAGGGCGGTATTGTGACGTTTGAGCAGGCGGACGAAATCCGGGTCGATGAAGCTTTCATGACGAATTTCCACGGCATGACGCAGTGGTTGCTTGCGCCACGCCTTGACGCTTGCACGGCCGGGCAGGTGCGAATCGTGCTGGCGAGCGAGGGCGGCGGCCGCCTCGGTATCGTGGGGCAATTGCGCGAGAAACTGGTCGAAGCGCTCGGCGTCGAACTTGAAGCTCGGCGGAAACTGCCAAAGGATCGGGCCGAGTTTTTCCTTGAGTTCCAGCACGCCTGAGGCAAAGAAATTGGCCAACGGTTTTTCGATTTCACGCAGGCGCCGCACATGGGTGATGAAGCGTGGGGCCTTGACGCTGAAAACGAAGTCGGCGGGTGTTTCGGCGTACCACTGGGCATAGCGTTCGGGCCGTTGCAGGGCATAGAACGATCCATTGATTTCGATGCTGTTGACGGCCCGCGAGGCGAATTGCAATTCGCGTTTCTGAGCCAGTCCTTTCGGGTAGAAATCCCCGCGCCACGGGGTGTAGCGCCAGCCTGAAATACCGATGTGAATCGTCGCCATCCCGTCCTCCTGTGGTCAGCCCTCGTGTTGCCGGTGTTTTCTGCTGACTGCGCGGCAGGCGCGAAAGTTTCGATGGCGTTACGGACGGTCGCGATTGAGCATTGCCCCTCCATCCATTGTGGGAGCGAGCCTGCTCGCGAAAGCGCTGGGTCAGTCGCAGGGTTCTCTACTGACAGTGCGCATTCGCGAGCAGGCTCGCTCCCACAGGGATATGTCCCACACGGGGCATGTGTGGTGGCAATGGCTGAACTTGCCGCGCAATTACCGATCAGTTCCTTACACGGTTCAGTCACGGGAGACCGCAGTTTTGCTCAAGTTCAGGATCGCCATTGTGCTGGGAGCGCTGTTGTTTCTCGGCGCCAACGAGCTGGAAGCCGCGGCGTTGCCGGGTGTTCCCGCCAGCGCCGAGAAACCCGCCGAACCCGAGCCGCTGGTGCAGGGCGGTCTGCTCGGGGCGATCAGCACGAGCATTGACGATGTGCAGGACAAACTCGACCTCAACGAGCACCTCGTCGACGCCTGGCGCCTGCGCGCCGACCGTGCGGCGGACGAGGTCGACAAGCTGGTCAATCAGCCATCGAACCGCTCGGGCTGGAGCATCGCTGTCGACTTCCTCACGCTGTCGGGCGCATGGCTGGGCAGTTTCGCCCTGCTGACGGTGCTTGGCGGGCTGTTGGCCAGGCGATTGCGCGAGCGTCGCTGGCTGCGCACGCGCCAGCGCAGCCAGGATCTGCTGGGTTACGTGCTGCCGTATACCGTGCCGGCACTGATCAGCCTGCCGCTGACCCTGTACGTCAGCCATTTTCTGCAAGCTTCGGTGGGGCGAGCGCTGGCGCTGTGTCTGGCGTATGCGACCAGCAGCGGGATTTTTTCCACCTCGATGTTGTTGTGTGTGGTGGTGATGTTCAACGTCGGCCACAAGCGCACGGCCGCGCGGATCATCCGTGAATACTGCCCGCGGCCGCTGTTCCTGATCGGCTTTCTCGCCGCCCTCAGCGATGCGTTGACCAGCCCGCAGATCGCCCGGCAACTGGGCGGCAATATCACCAGCAGCATCGCCGTGTTCACCGGGCTGATTGCTTCGGTCATTTTCGGCTTGCTGGTGATTCGCCTGCGCCGTCCGGTGGCGCACCTGATCCGCAATCGTTCACTGAGCCAGCGGCTGAAACAGCCATCCTTACAGGAGTCGCTGCGGATTTTTTCCGGGCTGTGGTATTGGCCGATCGTGCTGATGGTGCTGGTGTCGGCGGTCAACCTGATCGGCATCGGCGAGGACAACCAGAAGACTCTGCGTTGCGCGCTGTTCACCACGGTCTTGCTGATCGCCACGGTGTTTCTCAGTACCGTGCTGCAGCACCTGTTCAAGTCGCGCAAGGCCGAAACGATCCAGCGCAGCAGTGCCTACAAAGAGCGCTTTCTGAGCTTGCTGCATGCGTTGTTGCGGATTGTCATCGCGATTGTCTTCATCGACATTCTCGGGCGGATCTGGGGTGTGTCGTTGCTCGACTTTGCCCAGAGCAGCACGGTGGGCCGGGCGATCAGCAATGCCTTGAGCAGCATCGGCCTGATCTTTCTGGTGACATGGCTGCTCTGGGTGGTCCTCGACACAGCGATTCAGGAGGCGCTGAAACCGCCGCTCAACAAACGCGCCGCGCGCCAGCCGAGCACGCGGGTGAAAACCATCCTGCCGCTGCTGCGCAACGCGATCAAAATCATTTTGGTGGTGATCTGCGCGATCACCACCATGGCCAACCTGGGGATCAACGTGGCGCCGCTGCTGGCCGGTGCCGGGGTGGTCGGTCTGGCGATCGGTTTCGGTTCGCAGCAATTGGTTCAGGACGTCATTACCGGGCTGTTCATTATCATCGAAGACACCCTGTCGATTGGCGACTGGGTGGTGCTCGACTCCGGGCATGCCGGCACCGTCGAAGGCCTGACCATCCGCACCCTGCGTCTGCGCGACGGTAAGGGCTTCGTACATTCGGTGCCGTTCGGCCAGATCAAGGCTGTGACCAACCAATCGCGGCAGTTTGCCTTTGCGTTCTTCTCGGTGCAGTTCACCTACGACACGGACGTGGACAAAGCCATCGAGCTGATCCGCGAGACCGGCGACTCGATTCGCGAAGACCCGTTCCTCAAGTACAACCTGCAAGGGCCGCTGGACGTGTTCGGTGTGGACAAGATGGATTTGAACGGCGTAGTCCTGACGGCGCAGTTCCGTACGGTGTCCGGTGGGCAGTATGCGGTGAGCCGGGCGTTCAATCAGCGCTTGAAGAAGCTTGTGGATAACACCCCGAACGTGCATTTTGCGCAGACTTATCCACAGCAGGTTTTCTTGCCGAAGCGGCAGCAAATAGATGATGTGGCGCCTGAGCATTCGACGGTGGTGGTGCCGCAGGAATCGCGGACCTGATCTGAGCGATGCGTTAGATTTTCCGGCCTCATCGCGAGCAGGCTCACTCCTACAGGGGAACGCATTCCAAAATGTAGGAGTGAGCCTGCTCGCGATAGCGGCAGAACAGACACCCTCAATGCCGGATCAATTTCCTGCCTATCTGCTCCATGGCATCTTGATCCAGCGCCACCCACACCTGCTGCTTGCCAGCAACCATCGCCGCCGCCGGAACCCCATCGCGATACACCAGCCGATTGCTCGCCAGCGCCGGCACTTTCACGCCCGGCAACAACGTCCCGGCCAGATTCAACGGATCAACCCCACACACCGCCACCAGAGCACCGTCATGCGGGCGCCGGCGCACTTCGCGCAATAACGGGATCGCCTCAGGCAGCGCAAATTGCTCACCCGCCAAACCGCTGACAAACCGCCCGCCACGAATCTCGCCCCGCGCCTCCAGCCGATGAAACGTGCGCAACAATTCGCGCCAGCTCGGCAGCCAATCCGCTTCCCGCTCCAGCAAACGCCAGAACACCACGCCGTAGCGGCGCAGCAGAGTCTTGGCGACGTGTTCAAGTGTCGCAGTCGCATCTACCGTCGAAGCTCGGCGCAGCAATGCCCAACGCCCGGCGTCGTCCATCCCGCCAATAAATGCACCGCGTCCGCGCCGGCTGCTGCGCTGTTGACGCTTGCTCGCCGGGGTAATCAACGCGCGCAGGCCGGCGAAGCTGTCGGCGTTCACCAGCCCGGCGCCGACCAGTTCCTGCAAGGCGATTTCCAGTTCGGCGCGCAGCAGGTGCGCCTCATGAACCAGCTCATCGAAAAACAGTGCGCCGTGCTGACTCAATGCCTCAAAGACCTTTTGCGCTTTCGGCGACAGTTCGCTGACCGGTGTCTGCTCGGCCAACGCACGCCACGTGCCGACCTGACTGCGCGGCAACAACACGATCGGCGTACTGCGCAACGCCGTGCCGCTGCCACTCTGCCGTGCGCTGATACGCGTCCATACCAGTTTGCCGTTGCGGCACAGCTCATCCAGCCAGCTCGGCGAATAGTCCTTGAGGCGTGCCGGGAGGATGTCGCTGTCCCACGCCGAAGCCGCCGCCGGATAGCCCTCGAACTGCCCGACAATCGCCGGCAACACCGCGCTGCCCTGGCCTTGCGTGGCCGGCGTCAGATGCTGCCAGTCGAACAGAAAACGCATGAAATCCTGTAGCGCCACCGGTTCGATTTCCCGGCGCAGACGTTTGACCGTGTAGCGATGGATACGCGCGAGCAGATGGCGCTCGCACCACTCTTCAACCGCACGCTTGGGCGTGAACTGGCCGCGCAAGACATAACCTTCGCGCTCCAGTCGGGCGAGGGCCTGATTGATTTGCGCGGCTGGAAGGGCAAGCGGCTCGGCGATGGCGGGCAAGGGTATCGGCCCGAAGGCGCCGAGGCGGGCGCGGATCACTTCGACCAGAGCATCGTCGAATGTCCACGCTTCGTCGAAACCGGGCAGCGCCACCGCTGCGCTCGCCAACGTCGCCTGTGGATAAAGTGCTTGCAGGCAACTCAACCGTTCGCGAGCCAGCCATAGCTGATGGTTGGGGTCTATCTGCAGCAAGCAGGCGCGCCCACTGGTCATCAACGTCTGTAACCACTCCAGCCAACCCGCATTGGTCTCCGCTTCCGCACCGCTGACGCAGGCGAGGCTCATCAGTGCTTCGTGCATTTCGTCCACGGAATTGGGCGACGGCCAGGCTTCTTCGCGCACCGCGCGGATAGCGTCGGCGTCCAGCGCGCCGAGGTCATCGGTTGATTGCGGATCGCTCCAGCGCCGATTGATCACGGCCTGGGTTCGGCGTTCCTCAAGCGGCGCGTCATCCAGAAAGGTGTACGGCCGGGCGCTGAGAATTTCCGCCGCCAGTGGCGAGGGCGCCGGCAGGTCGCGACTGATCAGGCGCACCTCGCCACGCTCCATGCGCCGCAGCAGGGTCAGCCAGCCTTCGCAGTCCATCGCTTCGTGCAGACAATCGTCGAGGGTCTGTTCGATCAAGGGATGCTCGGGTATTTCCCGTTCGCCAGCGAGATTTTCCAGGCAGGCAATCTGATCGGGAAACACGCTGGCGATCAGGTCTTCGCTTTTCATTCTTTGCAATTGCGGCGCGACTTTGCGCCCGCCGGTAAAACGCGGCAGCGCCAGCGCCACCCCGGCATTCCAGCGCCAGCGCACGCCGAACAGCGGCGCATCGAGTACCGCTTGAATCAGGAGATGTTCGGCGCTGTTGCTGTGCAGGTAACGCCAAACCTCATCAAGTTCGAAACTGTGGCTGGTCGACAGCGACAGCACGATCGCGTCCTCGCTGGCGGCGGCCTGCAATTCGAAATTGAACGTGCGGCAAAAGCGCTTGCGCAGGGCCAGGCCCCAGGCGCGGTTGATGCGGCTGCCGAATGGCGTGTGGATGATCAGTTGCGTGCCGCCGGATTCGTCGAAAAACCGTTCCATCAGCAACGTGTCCTGCGAAGGCAGGGCGCCGAGAGTCTGCCGCGCGCGGGCGAGATATTCGACCAGTTGCTCGGCGCTGGCGAGGTTGAGGCCCAGGGTGGCGGTCAGCCAGTCGAGGGCCGGTTGCAGATTGCCGGGACTGGCGCTGAGCAAGCCGTCCAGTTGCGCTTGCAGGCGCGCCACGGCGGCCGACAGCTCATCACTGCGCCCCGGCGCTTCGCCGAGCCAGAACGGAATCGTCGGCGGCATGCCCTGCGCGTCCTCGACCCGCACCTTGCCGCTCTCCACCCGCAGGATGCGGTAAGAGGTATTGCCGAGCTGGAACACATCGCCGGCGATACTTTCCACGGCGAAGTCTTCGTTGACGCTGCCAATGTTCAAGCCCTGTGGTTCGAGCAGCACGCTGTAGTCGGCATTGTCGGGAATCGTCCCGCCACTGGTCACGGCGGTCAGTTGCGCGCCACGCCGGCCGCGCAGGGTGCGACTGACAGCGTCGCGGTGCAGGTAAGCACTGCGAATGCCCTGGCGGCCGTTGTAGCCCTCGGCGAGCATGCTCAGCAACGCCTGATAATGTTTTTCGTCGAGATCCCGGTAAGGCGAGGCTTTGCGCAACATCGCCAGCAAGGCGTCTTCCGACCACTCCTGGCAACTGACCTCGGCAATGATCTGCTGCGCGAGCACGTCCAGCGGCGCCTCGGGGATGTGCAGGGTATCGAGCTCGCCACGGCGCACGCAGTCGAGCAGGGCGGCGCATTCGATCAGGTCGTCGCGGGTGGTGGCGAACAACCGGCCCTTGGGCGTGCCGCCGACCTGGTGTCCGGAACGGCCGACCCGTTGCAGGAACGCGGCAATCGAGCGTGGCGAGCTGATCTGACAGACCAGATCGACTTCGCCGATATCGATGCCCAGTTCCAGCGAGGCGGTAGCGATCAGCACCTGCAACTCACCGCGCTTGAGCCGTTGTTCGGCGTCGAGGCGAAACTCCTTGGCCAGGCTGCCATGGTGCGCCGCCACGGCCTGCTTGCCGAGTCGTTCGCTCAGATGGCGGCTGAGGCGCTCGGCGAGGCGCCGGGTGTTGACGAATATCAGCGTGGTGCGATGCTCGCGCGCCAGTTCGGCGAGGCGGTCATACACCAACGCCCAGACATCGTTGGCCATGACTGCCGATAACGGCACGGGCGGTACTTCGATGCCGAGGTCCCGTGGGCGGGCGTGGCCGATGTCGATGATTTCGCAGGGTCGATCCTGCCCGACCAGAAACTGCGCCACGGCGGCCAACGGCTTCTGCGTTGCCGACAGGCCGATGCGGGTCAGTGGCTCGTTGCACAACGCTTGCAGCCGTTCCAGGCTCAAGGCCAAGTGACTGCCGCGTTTGCCCCCGGCCATGGCGTGGATTTCATCGATGATCACCGTGCGCGTGGTGCCGAGCATCTTGCGCCCGGATTCTGAGCCGAGCAGCACGTACAGCGACTCCGGTGTGGTCACCAGAATGTGCGGCGCGGTCTTGCGCATCGCCACGCGCTCTTTCTGCGGCGTATCGCCCGTGCGCACGGCGGTGCTGATGGTCAACTCCGGCAGGCCCATTTCGCGCAACTGCGCGGTGATGCCGGCGAGCGGATTTTGCAGGTTGATCTGGATGTCGTTGGACAGCGCTTTCAGCGGCGAGACGTAGACCACCAGAGTCTCAGCGGGCAGGCCGTCAGGATGTTCCAGGCCTCGGTGGACGAGGTCATCGATCACGGCGAGGAACGCGGTCAGGGTTTTGCCTGAGCCGGTGGGCGCGGCGATCAGCGTCGAACGGCGCTGGCGGATCAACGGCCACGCACGGGCCTGAGCAGCGGTGACCGCCGGGAAGGTATTGCTGAACCAGGCGCTGACGGCAGGGTGGAAGCCTGCCAGAGCACTGTTGGCGGGGAGGGGCAGATTCATGGATAAAGTTATGCGGGCGGGGGCAGCAAGATGCAAGTACCGCTGGGGATCTCCAGCGGCTGGCAGGGCCTCTTCGCGAGCAAGCTCGCTCCCACAGGGGAACGCATTTCAACTGTGGGAGCGAGCTTGCTCGCGAAGGGGTCGGTCGGGACGCTGCAAAATCCGCGGATGTACACTTTACGGATGACGGTTGCGCACTAAACCCGCAAAATGCAACGATTCCGGCAATTATCGACGACGGTTCCCCGTGTTCCGTCGCTAAAGCCATCGTTCCAATCAGACTGGGCCTGCTGACTCTATGCGAATGCGCCTTATGTTACTGGGCGGCGGAAATGCCCTTGGGCAGGCGCTGATTCGCCTCGGTGCGGAGGAAGACATCGGTTTCCTCGCCCCCCGCCCGCCCGAAAACGGCTGGGATGCCGCGAGCCTGACCCAATTGCTCGACGACACGCGTCCCGATGCGTTGATCAACCTCGCCTACTATTTCGACTGGTTCCAGGCCGAAACCGTCAGTGAAAGCCGCATGGCCGGACAGGAGCGAGCGGTCGAGCGCCTCGCCGAATTGTGCCAGCACCACAACATAATTCTCGTGCAGCCATCCAGTTACCGGGTGTTCGACGGCTCGCGCGCCACCGCTTACAGCGAAAAAGACGAGCCCGTGCCGCTGGGGCTGCGCGGCCAGGCGTTGTGGCGGATCGAGCAAAGTGTGCGCGCGACCTGCCCGCAACATGTCCTGCTGCGTTTCGGCTGGCTGCTCGATGACAGCCCGGATGGCACCCTCGGGCGTTTTCTCGCCCGAGCCGAAAAGCCGGAAGAGTTGTTGATGGCCGACGACCGTCGCGGCAATCCGACCCCGGTCGACGACGCTGCGCGGGTGATCATTTCCGTGCTCAAGCAACTCGATTGCGCCGCGCCGCTGTGGGGCACCTATCACTACGCCGGCCACGAAGCGACCACGCCACTGGCGCTGGGCCAGGCGATTCTCACCGAAGCACGCAGCCTGCACGCGCTGGCCATCGAAGCACCGACCGCGCAGGCGCACGCCGCCCGTCCGGACGCTGCCGAAGAGCCGCAACACGCCGTGCTGGCCTGCAAGAAGATTCTGCACACGTTCGGGATCAAGCCGCGCGCCTGGCGCGCCGCGCTCCCGGCCTTACTGGACAGGTTTTATCGTCATGGCTGAAGGGACTGTTTTAATCACCGGCGGAGCCGGTTTCATCGGCTCGCACCTGACCGACGCCTTGCTCGCCAAGGGCTATGCGGTGCGCGTACTGGACGATCTGTCGACCGGCAAGCGCAGCAACCTGCCGCTGGACAATCCGAAGGTTGAACTGCGGGTCGGCGATGTCGCCGATGCCGCGCTGGTCGCGCAGGCAATGCAAGGTTGCGTTGCTGTCGCTCATCTGGCGGCCGTGGCTTCGGTGCAGGCCTCGGTGGACGATCCGGTGAGAACGCACCAGAGCAACTTCATCGGCACGCTGAATGTCTGCGAAGCCATGCGCCTGGCCGGGGTCAAACGTGTGGTCTATGCCTCCAGCGCGGCGGTGTACGGCAACAACGGCGAGGGCGAGTCGATTGACGAAGACACGCCGAAAGCACCGCTGACGCCCTATGCTTCGGACAAACTGGCCGGTGAGCATTACTTCGATTTCTATCGTCGCCAGCATGCTCTGGAACCGGCGATTTTCCGTTTCTTCAACATCTTCGGCCCACGCCAGGATCCGTCCTCGCCGTACTCGGGCGTGATCAGTATCTTCAGCGAGCGCGCGCAGAAAGGTCTGCCGATCACTGTGTTTGGCGATGGCGAGCAGACCCGCGATTTCCTCTATGTCGGGGATCTGGTCGATTTGCTGGTGCAGGCGATTGAAAAGCCTGAAGTACAGGAAGGCGCGGTGAATGTCGGCTGGAATCAGGCGATGAGTCTGAAGCAGATGCTGGAAGCGTTGGAATCGGTGGTTGGCGAGTTGCCCCCCGTGAGTTACGGGCCGGCGCGCTCGGGCGATATTCGCCATTCGCGGGCGGATAACCGGCGGTTGCTGGAGCGCTTTGAAATGCCGCCGCAGACGCCGATGAGTGTGGGGTTGGCGCGCTTGCTCGGGCGCTGAATCTGAACAAAAAAGGCGCCTTTACAGGCGCCTTTTTTGTGGGCGAGATGTTGCTTCAAATGTTTGGCAACTCTTGTGGCGAGGGAGCTTGCTCCCGCCTCGACTGCAGAGCAGTCGCCATTCCAGTCAATGCGGTTTTTCTGAAGCACCGCTTTTGCCGGTTTGGGGGTCGCTTCGCAACCCGGCGGGAGCAAGCTCCCTCGCCACATTAGCCCGCATTCACCACCACGCGAATGTTCATTAAAACTTATAGCCCAAACCAACCATGTAGATGAACGGATCGACATCCACATTGACCCGCGCACGGGTGCCCGGGGCAACGGCATTGTTTTCGACGGTCGCACGGGTATCGATATCGATGTAGCGCACCTGGGCGTTGAGCATGATGTTGTCGGTGAGCATGTAGTCGGCGCCGACCTGCCACGCCAGGCCCCAGGAGTTTTTCGCCTTGAAGTTACTGAAGCCGTTGGCGCTCGCTTCGCTGCCGACGTGCTCGTCGTAGATCCAGGTGTAGTTGATGCCGCCGCCGACATACGGCTGGAAGGCCGACTTCGAATCCAGCGGGTAGTAAACGACACTAAGGGTTGGCGGCAGGTGTTTCAGGGTGCCGAGCTTGCCGTTGGCCGCTGGCAGGGCAGTGCCCTTGAGCTTGACGTCATGCTCGAACGGCGTGGCCGCGAGCAGTTCGATGCCGACGTGGCTGGTGAGCATGTAGGCGAAGTTAAGACCCAGTTGGGTGTCGCTGCTCATCGTCGCTTTGCCGCCCAGGTCGGCGCCGCGCAACGGACCCTGATCGACCTTGACGCTGGAGCTGTCGGCCTTCGGGTTGACGGTGATCGCACCGGCGCGAATGAGAATGTCACCGGCCTCGTGGGCGTGGGCGAGCGGGGCCGCGAGCGCGAGGGCAAGCAGCGAGGCGCTGAGCAAGGACTTGTTCATGGGGGCTCCGAAGGACTTGAAAAGATTCGATGTCCTAGGGTACGAAGCCGTCTGATACGGTGTTTTGACTCAGCTCAATGAAACAGTGAAGGGCTGGTTTTTTGTGGCGCCCGTGCTGGCTTTTTCGCGAGCAAGCCCGCTCCCACAGGGGAATGCATTCCAAATGTGGGAGCGGGCTTGCTCGCGAAGGCTATGGCTCAATCAACACAAAACTGCCAGGTTCACTCCGGCAGCTCATACGCATAAATCTTGTCCGCCTCCATCTGATACCCGGCATCGGCCAGCTCACTGCTCGACGCTTTCACCTGCAATGGCCCTTCAACCCAGTACGGCTGATACAGCTCATCGAGCTTCACACCGAGTTCACTTTTCACATGCACGATCTGGTTCGACGGCGGGGGCGGCACATGGATGCAGGCGCCGAAATACGGCACCAGCAAAAAGTCCGTGGTGCGCCCCTCTTCGCTGACTTCCAGCGGCACGATGTAGCCGGGCAGGCGAATATTCTGGCCGTCGAGGCTCTGCACCACCGGCGCGTTCGGCATGTCCTGTTTCGCTGCCGGCGCGGCTTCGGCAGACAGCGCGTCGCCCATTTTCGACAAGTCGTGCAGCGGCGTCATGTTGGGCACTTCCGGCGCGGCGTCCGGCGGGATCATCTCCGACCAGGTCAGGTCTTTCGGTGCCGCTGCCCACACGGGCAGGGCGACCAGCATCAGCAGCGCAAGCAGGGCGCGGGGCATGGTGAATGTCCTCATAAACGGATCGACAGGCCATCGGCCAGGGATTGGCGATACGCGCGCCAGGCCGGCACGCTGCCCATCAGCAGCGCGGCTGCCAGAATGCCACCGAGCAGCGTCCATTCATACTCGCTTGGCCACGCCAGCGGCAGATACAAACCGTAATTGGCCTGCACATAACCCTGCGCAGCGGCGATGCCGATGTACAGCAGCGCCAGCCCGGCGATCACTCCGGTCAGCGCTAAAGCAAACGCTTCCAGCACCAGCAGACTTGCAATGTGCCACGGTCGCGCGCCCACCGACCGCAGAATCGCCATCTCGCGGCGACGCTCGTTGAGGCTGGTGAGAATCGCCGTGAGCATGCCGATCAATCCGGTCAGCACGACGAACAGCGAGACCACAAACAAGGCTTTCTCCGCCGTGCTCATCAGGCTCCACAGTTCTTGCAGGGCCACGCCCGGCAGAATCGCCAGCATCGGCTCGCCGCGGTATTCATTGATCTCGCGTTGCAGCGCAAACGTGGAAATCTTGCTGTTGAGGCCGAGCATGAACGCGGTGATCGCCTGCGGCGTCAGGTCCATGTTGCGCGCCTGATCGGCACTGATCCGGCCGTTGCCGCGCGCCGGCACGCCGTTGTGCCAGTCGACATGAATCGCCTCCATGCCACCGAGACTGATGTGCAGCGTGCGGTCCACCGGCGTGCCGGTACGCTGGAGAATGCCGACCACGGTGAACGGTTTGTCATCGTGCTTGACCAGACTGATCGCCGCCACGCCGTGGGCCAGCACCAGTTGGTCGCCGAGTTTGTAGTGCAGCGCTTCGGCGACTTCGGCACCGAGCACCACTTCGAACGGATCGGTGGCAAACGCCCGCCCGTCGGCCAAGGCCAGATGCTGCTGGCGGCCGTACTGGTAATGCTCGAAATAGGCTTGCGTGGTGCCCATCACGCGGTAGCCGCGATGGGAGTCGCCGAGGGACATCGGGATGGCCCACTTCACTTTCGGGTTACTGGCGAAATGTTCGAAGCTGTCCCAGCGGATGTTGTTGGTGGCGTTGCCGATGCGGAACACCGAATACAACAGCAGATTCACCGAGCCGGAACGGGCGCCGACGATCAGGTCGGTGCCGCTGATGGTGCTGGCGAAACTGGCTTTGGCTTCGGTGCGCACGCGCTCGACGGCAAGCAAAAGGCACACCGACAGGGCGATGGCGAAAGCGGTGAGCAACGCAGTAAAGCGGCGGTTGGCCAGGCTGGCCATGGCCAGACGAAACAGATACATCTCAGACCTCGGCGGACGTGGCGGCGCGATTGAGTTCGGCCAGGGACAGGTGACGGTCGAACAGCGGCGCCAGACTCTGGTCGTGGCTGACGAACAGCAGACTCGATCCGGCCTCGCGGCATTCGGCAAACAGCAGCCGGAGGAAATTCTCCCGGGCATCGTAATCCAGCGCCGAGGTCGGCTCGTCGGCGATCACCAGTTCCGGCTGGCCGATCAACGCGCGCGCTGCCGCCACCCGTTGCTGCTGGCCGATGGACAACGAATCGGCACGACGGCCGAGCAGGCTTTGATCTTTCAGGCCGAGGTGGGCGAGCAGGGTCGCGGCGGCCTGATCGATGCTGCCGTGGCGCTGTTTCGCCCGTTGCGCACGCAGCCTGGAAAAATGACACGGCAGCTCAACGTTTTCGCGCACCGAGAGAAACGGCAGCAGGTTGAATTGCTGAAAAATGTAGCCGGTGTGATCAACACGAAAGGTGTCGCGCTTGCCGGCAGAGAGTTCGGTCAGTTCCTGGCCGAGCAGGCGAATGCTGCCACGACCGGGTTTCTGCACCCCGCCAAGCAGGCCGAGCAGGGTAGTCTTGCCACTGCCGCTGGGGCCTTTGAGAAACAGGGTTTCGCCGGCTTCCAGGCGAAACGCCGGGATGTCCAGCAACGGCGGGTGACCGGGCCAGTTGAAGCCCAGGTCGGACAGTTCGATGAGTGCTTGGGTCATTTGAAACCGATCGGGTAGTTGCGTGGCCCTTGTGTAGGAGTGAGCCTGCTCGCGATGGCGGTGGGTCAGTCAGCACAGTTGCTGAATGTGCTGGCCTCATCGCGAGCAGGCTCACTCCTACAGGGGATCTCTACAATATTCAGAATTTAAGGGCAGCCGCCTTCGCCGTCACTTCCGTGCCTTGCTGGCCGCTGGCGCTGATCAGTTGTACCTGAATTTTCTGCGTCGCCGGGAAGGTCTTGAACAGGTTCGCCAGATCCAGGGTTTTCAACGCGCCCGGGGTGGCGCAACTGAACTGATAGTGCGCATGGATTTCGCTGTGGTCGTCATGATGCTCATGCCCCTCCTTGTCCGCTTCCTCTTCATCGTGATCAGCGGCATCCGGTTTGTCACCGAACAGCGGGCTTTCCAGTTCCTGGCTGACCACTTTGCAGCCGGCCGCCGCTGGCAAGCTGAACAGGGCCAGCGGTTTTTCAAGCTGCGCACGGGCAGCAGCAACTTTTGCCTTGTCCGCGTCGGATGTGGCGGCGTGTTCAAAACCCACCAGGTTCATCGCCGGGCTTTCCAGTTCCAGCTCCAGGGTCTGACCGTCGAGCGCGGCATTCAGGCGACCCACGCCATGTTCATGGGCGCCAAGGCTACCGTGCTCATGGTCGTGATCATGATCGTGCTCATCAGCCGCATGGGCGATGGCCAGCGGCAACAGGGCAAACGGCAAAGCGAGCAGCAGACGACGCATGGCGGACTCCGGGAGGTAAAGTGAAAAGTTTGTTATGTAATCTTATAACGAAAGTGCGCAGAGTGTGCCCGTGCGCTTGGCGTTGCACAAGTCCCGTGGGAGCATGCAGGCCAGAAAAGTGCAGGAGCGAACTCGATGTTGCGGATACGCGGAACGGTCGGCGAGGTGCCGGTGGATTTGACGGTGGAGCTGGATGACAGCGATTGGGCCAGGCTCGGTTCGGCGCTCAGCGGGCAGGCGCCGATTGCGCAGTCTGGAGCGGTCGCGCCAGTCCCGGCGGCGAAGCCGCAGAATCAGGACGATGCGTTGTGGCAGGTGGCGAAAGACTTGTTGCGCAAGGCTGGGCAACTCAGTGGGCCGGATCTGCTTGATCAGCTCGAAGCGTTGACGGGCAGCGCGGCGGCGGGCAAGCGCTTGCTGGTGCGTTTGCGCCACAGCGCTGATGTGAAAGTAGTGAGCGGCGGGGATACGCCGCTCTACAGCTGGATCGAGTGAGCGCTTAGTACAACGCCGCGAACATTTTGCGGCGGTAAGCGGTTACCAGCGGGTGATCATTGCCCAGCAGCTCGAACACCTGCAGCAAGGTCTTGTGCGGCAAGCCTTCGCCATAGCTGCGATTGCGGATGAACAGCTTCAGCAGGGCGTCCAACGCTGCTTCGTATTGCTGGCGCGCCAGTTGCTGGATCGCCAGTTGATACACCGCTTCATCGTCCTGCGGATTCTGCGCCAGGCGGCTTTTCAGATCGGCGGCGTCCGGCAGGTCGCGGGCCAGACCGAGGAACTGGATCTGCGCCTTGGCCCCGGCCAGCGCAGCTTTGTGTTCGTCGCTCTTGACCGCGTCGAGCACGGTTTGCGCTTCGCCCAGCTCACCGCGCTCGGTCAGGCAGCGCGCGTAGAGGATCAGCGCCTTGGCGTTGCTGTTGTCTTCATTGAGCATGGCGACCAGCGCGGCTTCGGCGTCGGCGAAACGACCCTCGTCAAACATTGCCTGCGCCTGTTCGAACGGATCGGCGGCGGCAGGTGGCGGCATTTGCACATGCGGCTCGAGCAGGGCGCGCACCGCAGACTCCGGCTGCGCACCGGCAAAGCCGTCGACCGGTTGCCCGTCCTTGAACAGCACCACGGTCGGCAGGCTGCGGATGCCGAAGCGGGCCACGATGTCCTGCTCGATGTCGCAATTGACCTTGGCCAGCAGCAGCTCTCCCTGATAGCTCTCGGCAATGCCTTGCAGCATCGGCATCAGCGCCTTGCACGGCGCACACCATTCGGCCCAGAAATCCACCAGCACCGGTTTGTTGAAGGAGGCTTCGATCACCGACTGGTCGAAATCGGCAGTCGTGGCGTCGAAGATGTACGGCGTTTGCTGACTCATGGGGGATCTCGTAAAAGCGTGGATGGGCTCACTATAAAGCTTCGCGAGGGGCTGCTGAAAGCCGTAACACTGATCGTTCCCATGCTCCGCGTGGGAATGCCTCCGGTGACGCTCTGCGTCACGCCGTACGAAGGGACGCGGAGCGTCCCGGGCTGCATTCCCACGCAGAGCGTGGGAACGATCATGCGCGGGTGGCGTGGTAGAGGCTGACATGCCGAAATTCTTCCGGCTCGGCGAGGTCGGGCAGGGTCATCGCCTCAAGCACTTCAATCCGCTCATACAACGGATGGCGGAAATCCCTCACCCGCGAATCCGCCACCAGCGCCTCGCGGCCGCGACTGAGAAACGCGTCGAGCAGCGGGAGATTCGCCCGGTCGTACAACACGTCGGCGACCAGAATCAGATCGAAGCGATCGGCCTCGGCAAAGAAATCCGTCGAATAGCCCATCTGCACATCATTGAGTTCGGCATTTGCCCGGCACGCTGCGATCGCCAGCGGATCCAGATCGCAGGCCACCACTTCCAGCGCGCCGGCTTTCACCGCCGCGATGCCGGCGATCCCGGAGCCGGCGCCGAAATCCAGCACGCGTCTGCCGCGTACCCATTCGGGAAACTCGACCAGATAACGCGCCACCGCCAGACCGCTGGCCCAGCAAAAGCTCCAATAGGGCGGCTCATGCAGGATGCGCCGGGTTTCTTCCTGGCTGAACTCGCGGGCCATGTTGTCGCCGTCGATCAGCCATAACTGCAAGTCACTGCCTGGCAACGCACAGGCTTTCAGTCTGGCGTCGCCGAGCAATTCACCCAGAGCCTGCTGGAGGTCGAGCGGTGCCTTCATGGCGCTTTGACAAATTGCAACTGGCCCAGCGCTTGAGTGGTTGGCTGGGTGATGGTCTGCGACGGCAGATGCAGGATCAATTGGCCGGACTGACTGGCGCGACCGCGCAGTTCAACCCGCGCGCCGGCCGGGAAGGCCTGCGGGTTGAAGCGCAGGCGGAAGGGCAGGATCTGGTTGTTGCCGATCAGGCTGGAACTGGCGAGCAATTGTTGCGGGCGGTCCTTGTCATCGATCACCAGCAGCGCCAGTTCGACTTCGGCGCCGGCCGGCACGCCCTGCAGGGTGCCGCTCAGTTCACGCTGATGCGCCGGCAGCGGGCCGAGTTCGGCGGCCTCTTTGGCTTTTTTCTGGGCCTGCTGTGGGGCCGGACCGGGCGTCGGCGGTTGCGGCTTGGGCGCATCGCTGCCACAGGCCACCAGCAGGCTGAAAAGACTGAGCAAAACGAGCGGTCGTAACGGCATTGGAAGCTCCGGCAAAATGAAATCCATGGATCAGACGATCATGCCGTTCTGTATACCGCAAAGCCTATGGCTTGTCTTGCCACCGGGATGCGCTACCATGGCCCTCCCATTTTTTGTTGCCAGCCACCATGCACTGTCCCTTCTGCGGTGCCAACGACACCAAGGTCATCGACTCGCGTCTGGTCGCCGAGGGCGAACAGGTGCGCCGCCGGCGTGAATGCCTGGCCTGCGGCGAGCGGTTCACGACGTTCGAGACGGCCGAACTGGTGTTGCCGCGCCTGATCAAAACCGACGGCAGCCGCCAACCGTTCGACGAAGAAAAACTCCGTGCCGGCATGCAGCGCGCCCTGGAGAAACGTCCGGTGAGCGTCGAGCGCCTCGAATCCTCTCTGGTCCACATCAAGCACAAGCTGCGCGCCACCGGCGAACGCGAGGTCAAATCCCTCGTGGTCGGCGAGTTGGTCATGGCTGAATTGCAAAAGCTTGATGAAGTCGCCTACATCCGTTTTGCTTCGGTGTACAAGCGCTTCCAGGACCTCAATGAGTTTCGCGAAGAGATCGACCGCCTCGCCCGCGAGCCGGTGAAAGAATGACCACTGCCGCCGAGCAAGCCATCCTCGACGCCCATTTCATGGCCCGCGCGCTTGAACTGGCGCGCAAAGGTCACTACACCACTCATCCCAATCCACGGGTCGGCTGTGTGGTGATGCGTGACGGGCAGATTGTCGGCGAAGGCTGGCATGAGCGCGCTGGCGAACCCCATGCCGAAGTCCACGCCTTGCGCGCTGCCGGAGAGCTGGCCCGGGGCGCCACCGCTTACGTGACCCTCGAACCGTGCAGCCATCACGGTCGGACCCCGCCGTGCGCCGATGCGCTGGTCAACGCTGGCGTGGGACGGGTGGTCGCGGCAATGCGCGATCCGAACCCGCAAGTTGCCGGACGCGGTTTGCAGCGCCTGGCCGAGGCCGGCATCGCCACCGCAAGTGGTGTGCTCGAAGGCGAGGCGCGCCAGCTCAATCAAGGTTTCCTGAAACGCATGGAACACGGCTTGCCGTTCGTGCGGGTCAAGCTGGCGATGAGCCTGGACGGGCGCACCGCAATGGAAAACGGCGAGAGCCAATGGATCACCGGCCCGGCCGCGCGTTCCGCGGTGCAGCGTTTGCGCGCTGAGGCTGCGGTGGTGCTGACCGGCGCCGATACGGTGCTGGCCGATGGCGCGCGATTGACCGTGCGCGCTGACGAGTTGGGCCTGGATCCCGGGCAAACCGCTCTGGCCATGAGCCGCCCGCCGTTGCGCGTGTTGATTGACGGTCGCCTGCGGGTGCCGCTGGATGCGCCGTTCTTCAAGGCTGGCCCGGCGCTGGTTGCTACCTGCGTCGCCGTCGAAGAACAGTACGCCAATGGTCCGGAATGTCTGATCGTGCCGGGTGAAGACGGCCAGGTCGATCTGCATCAGTTGCTGATCGAACTGGCCAGTCGCGGCGTCAACGAAGTGCTGGTCGAGGCCGGCCCGCGCCTGGCCGGTGCCTTTGCCCAGCTCGGCCTGGTCGATGAGTTCGTGATTTTCATTGCCGGCAAGTTTCTCGGTTCCACGGCGCGGCCGTTGCTGGACTGGCCGCTGGCCCATATGAAGGACGCCCCAGAGCTGAAAATCACTGAAATCCGTGCGGTGGGCGATGACTGGCGAGTCACTGCCATCCCTGTCCCCTCGGCCCGCGTATAATTCCCGGCCATTGCGTAAGCGCTGGCCCAGTTCTCAAGGAGAACCCCATGTTCACCGGCATCATCGAATCCATCGGCAGTATCCGCGCACTGACCCCAAAGGGCGGTGATGTGCGGGTCCACGTGGCAACCGGCAAGCTCGACCTTAGCGACGTCAAACTGGGCGACAGCATTGCGGTCAACGGCGTTTGCCTGACTGCGGTCGAGTTGCCGGGCGACGGTTTTGCCGCCGACGTCAGCCGCGAAACCCTGGATTGCACCGCCATGAATGACCTGAAAAGCGGTAGCCCGGTCAATCTGGAAAAAGCCCTGACCCCGACCACGCGTCTGGGAGGGCATCTGGTCAGCGGTCACGTCGACGGCGTCGGCGAAGTGGTCTCGCGCAGCGACAATGCCCGCGCCGTGGAATTTCGCATCCGCGCGCCCAAAGAGCTGGCCAAGTACATCGCTCATAAAGGCTCGATCACTGTCGACGGCACCAGCCTGACCGTTAACGAAGTCGATGGCGCCGAATTCATGCTGACGATCATTCCGCACACCCTCAGCGAAACCATCATGGCTTCGTACAAGCCAGGGCGCCGGGTGAACCTGGAAGTCGACTTGCTGGCGCGTTATCTGGAGCGTCTGCTGCTGGGTGACAAAGCCGCCGAGAAAACTACCGGCAGCACGATCACCGAAAGTTTTCTGGCCCAAAACGGCTACCTCAAATAATTTAAAAGAAGGGGGTGCCTTGTGGCGCTCAATAGCATCGAAGAACTGGTTGAAGACATCCGCCAAGGCAAGATGGTCATCCTCATGGATGACGAAGACCGCGAGAATGAAGGCGACCTGATCATGGCCGCCGAATGCTGCCAGGCTGAGCACATCAACTTTATGGCCAAGCACGCCCGTGGCCTGATCTGCATGCCGATGAGCCGCGAGCGCTGCGAGCTGTTGAAGCTGCCGCTGATGGCGCCGCGCAACGGTTCCGGTTTCGGCACCAAGTTCACCGTATCGATCGAAGCCGCCGAAGGCGTGACCACCGGCATCTCCGCCGCCGACCGCGCGCGCACCGTGCAGGCGGCTGCCGCCAAGGACGCCAAGGCTGAAGACATCGTCAGCCCGGGCCACATCTTTCCGCTGATGGCCCAGGCCGGCGGCACCCTCGCTCGCGCCGGTCACACCGAAGCGGCTTGCGACCTGGCGCGCATGGCCGGTTTCGAGCCGAGCGGGGTGATCTGCGAAGTGATGAACGACGACGGCACCATGTCCCGTCGCGCCGAGCTGGAAGCGTTCGCCGCCGAACACAACATCAAGATCGGCACCATCGCCGACCTGATTCACTACCGGATGATCCACGAACGTACCGTTCAGCGGATTGCCGAGCAGCCACTGGACAGCGAACTGGGCCAATTCAACCTGGTGACCTATCGTGATTCGGTGGAAGGCGACGTGCACATGGCGCTGACCCTGGGCACCGTGTGCGCCGAGGAACCGACCCTGGTCCGCGTGCACAACATGGACCCGTTGCGCGATCTGCTGATGGTCAAGCAGCCGGGCCGCTGGAGCCTGCGCGCCGCCATGGCCGCGGTGGCCGAGGCCGGCAGCGGTGTGGTGCTGCTGCTCGGTCACCCGCTCGATGGAGACGTGCTGCTGGCGCATATTCGTGAAACCGCTGATCAGGCGCCGACGAAAAAACCGACCACCTACAGCATCGTCGGTGCCGGTTCGCAGATCCTGCGTGACCTCGGCGTACGCAAAATGCGTTTGATGAGCGCACCGATGAAATTTAATGCGATATCCGGTTTCGATCTGGAAGTTGTAGAATACGTGCCCTCCGAATAATGACCCGGAGATTCGTATTGCTGGTGTACACCGATTGTGGCGAGGGGATTTATCCCCGTTGGACTGCGTAGCAGGCCAAAAATAGGGGCCTGCTGCGCAGTCCAGCGGGGCGGTGCGACGTTTCGCTAAATCCCCTCGCCACAGGGTGTAGTTGAACGGCAATGCGGTATTTCCGCCCCTGTTATTCGTGGCTAAATATCACTGAGGGACGCGTAGCAGACGCGTCCCGGCTCTTTAAGAGAACTGACGAATGACCCTGAAGACCATCGAAGGTACCTTCATCGCCCCCAAAGGCCGCTACGCTCTGGTAGTGGGCCGCTTCAACAGCTTCGTGGTTGAAAGCCTGGTCAGCGGTGCCGTGGATGCCCTGGTTCGCCACGGCGTGAGCGAAAGCGACATCACCATCATCCGCGCACCGGGCGCCTTCGAAATCCCGCTGGTTGCGCAGAAAGTCGCCCAGAAAGGCGAGTTCGCCGCGATCATCGCCCTCGGCGCGGTCATTCGTGGCGGTACTCCGCACTTCGAATACGTCGCAGGCGAGTGCACCAAGGGCCTGGCCCAGGTGTCCATGGAATTCGGCGTACCGGTCGCCTTCGGCGTCCTGACCGTTGATTCCATCGAGCAAGCCATCGAACGTTCCGGCACCAAGGCCGGTAACAAAGGTGCCGAAGCTGCCCTGTCCGCTCTGGAAATGGTCAGCCTGCTGGCGCAGTTGGAGGCCAAGTGATTAGCGACGAAAGCGATCGTTTCAACCCGCGCGATCCGAAACCTGCGGATGCCGGCAAGCCCTCGAAAAGCGTCAAGCGTCGCGAAGCCCGTCAGCTCGCCACTCAAGCGCTGTACCAGTGGCACATGGCCCGGCAATCGCTGAACGAGATCGAAGCGCAGTTTCGCGTTGATAACGATTTCACCGATGTCGACGGCGCCTATTTCCGCGAGATCCTCCACGGGGTTCCGCAGTTCAAGACCGAAATCGACACCGCCCTGACGCCTTGCCTGGATCTGACGATCGAAGAGCTGGACCCGGTTGAGCTGGCGGTTCTGCGCCTGTCCACCTGGGAACTGCTCAAGCGCGTCGACGTGCCATACCGCGTTGTGATCAACGAAGGTATCGAGCTGGCCAAGGTGTTCGGTTCGACCGACGGCCACAAGTTCGTCAACGGCGTGCTCGACAAGCTGGCCCCGCGCCTGCGTGAAGCTGAAGTGAAGGCGTTCAAGCGCTGATTGGCGCTTGAGCACTTTTTCTCAGCCATGGGCGAATTTGAGCTGATCCGCAATTTCTTCGCCGCCGCGCCTTGTGCGCAGGGCGGCGAGGGCGTTGCTCTGGGGATTGGCGACGACTGCGCCTTGCTGGCGGTTCCCGCTGGGGAGCAGTTGGCTATTTCCACCGATACGCTGGTGACCGGCGTGCACTTTGCCGACCCCTGCGATCCGTTTCTGCTCGGTCAGCGCTCGCTGGCCGTCGCGGTCAGCGATCTGGCCGCCATGGGCGCCACGCCCGTAGCCTTTACTCTTGCTTTGACTGTGCCGACGGTAACCGCCGATTGGCTGCAAGCCTATGCCCGAGGCTTGAACCGCATGGCGCAAACCTGCGGCGTGGCGCTGGTCGGCGGCGACACCACGCGTGGGCCGCTGAGCCTGACGGTCACTGTGTTCGGTCGCGTACCCGCGGGCCAGGCCTTGACCCGCAGCGGCGCACAGCCGGGCGATCTGCTCTGTGTCGGCGGCGAACTGGGCAATGCGGCCGGCGCCTTGCCGCTGGTCCTCGGGCAACGGGACGCCGCACCGCAAATTGCCGGGCCGTTGCTTGATCATTATTGGTCGCCACAACCGCAACTCGCCCTCGGTCAGGCCCTGCGAGGCAAGGCCACGTCGGCGCTGGACATCTCCGATGGCCTGCTCGCCGACTGCGGCCATATCGCCCTCGCGTCGAAGGTTCGGCTTGAGATTGAACGCGAGCGCGTACCGTTGTCGGATGCTTTAGTCGCGTTTCTCGGTCAGCGCGGCGCCGAGCGTGCGGCGCTGAGCGGTGGCGATGATTACGTACTGGTCTTCACCTTGCCGTCCGCCGAGTTACCGGCGCTGCTGGCCGACGGCTGGCCGATCCATGAGATCGGTCGCGTGGTGCCGGGCGAGGGCGTGGTGCTGCACGACCGCGAAGGGCACGACATCACCCCGCACATTCGCGGCTACCAACATTTTCAGGAGACACCGTGACAGATCACCCGAAACAGGTTCCGGCCGAATTCGTGCCGCCGTCGGTCTGGCGCAATCCCTGGCATTTCCTTGCGTTCGGCTTCGGCTCGGGCACGCTGCCCAAGGCGCCCGGCACCTGGGGCTCGTTGGTGGCCCTACCGTTCATTCCGTTGTGGCAGATGCTGCCCGACTGGGGCTACTGGCTGATGCTCGGGATCACCATGCTGTTCGGCTTCTGGCTGTGCGGCAAGGTCGCCGACGACCTGCGCGTGCACGATCACGAAGGCATCGTCTGGGACGAAATGGTCGGCATGTGGATCACCCTGTGGCTGGTGCCGGAAGGCTGGTATTGGTTGCTTGCGGGTTTTCTGGTGTTCCGTTTCTTCGACATTCTCAAACCCTGGCCGATTCGCTGGATCGACAAGCATGTGCACGGTGGCGTCGGGATCATGCTCGACGACGTGCTGGCCGGTGTGTTCGCCTGGCTGGCAATGCAGGGGCTGGTGTGGGTGTTCGCCTGATCCGAATCAGGATTGAGTGAGGGGCAGATTGATGGTGCGACATTGGTTGGCGCTGCTGGTGCTGGTAGTGCAGGGCGCCGTTGCTCAAGCGCAGGAGGCCGCGCCTTTGCCTGCGGTGATCCATCTGGCCAGCGAAGACTGGGAAGACTATACGGCTGCCGACGGCCATGGTCTGGCCTGGGACGTGTTGCGTAAGGTGTTCGAACCGGCCGGGGTCCAACTGGATATGCGCACGGTGCCGTACACGCGCTCGGTGGGGCTGGTGCAATTGAAGGAAGTCGACGCGCTGGTCGGCTCCTACCGTGACGAAGCCGAGCACGTCCTGTACCCGCAGTGGCATTTCGACTCCGATCATATCTACGCCCTCGGCCTGGCAAGTCATCCCCAGCCGACCCCGGCCACGCTGGGCCAGTATCGGCTGGCCTGGGTGCGCGGTTACCGCTATGAAAATTACTTGCCGAACATTAAACGCTACAACCAGATCGAACGGCGTAGCGGCATTCTGTCGATGCTCAAGCAGGGGCGCGCGGATTACTACATCGATGCGCTGACCGAGGTGGAAGCCGTGGTGCGCAACGCCGCCGACCCGGCTCAGTATCGTTATTCGCATCTTGCCGAGTTGCCGCTGTTTCTCGGGTTCGCCGACACTCCACAGGCCCGGGCGCTGATGGCGCTGTATGACCGGCGTATGGCGGAACTGGTGAAGAGCGGGGAGTTGAAGCCGATCTTCAAGAAGTGGCAGCAGCCGTATCCGTTCAACCCGAACTGAAGCCCAACACAAATCCCCTGTAGGAGTGAGCCTGCTCACGATAGCGGACTGACATTCAACAATGATGTCGCCTGATCAACCCCTATCGCGAGCAGGCTCACTCCTACAAGGGACCGATGCAGGGCAGTCTGTCATCAAACTTTTTGATCGTTATGCCCGATAATTCAGCCTAAGCGTCGGCAGGAAGCTGCTGTTACAATGCCGGCCTGCGAATTTTCAGAATTTTTAGATCAGGAGCACACCGGTGCCTGTCGTCTTTGTTGCCGCTTGCAAGCTGCCAACGCCTTATGCGCAATTCACCATGCACGGGTTTCTCGATGAAAGCACCGGCCGCGAGCACGTCGTGCTGAGCCTGGGTGAAATTGCCGACGGCGCTCCGGTACTCGGCCGTTTGCATTCCGAATGCCTGACCGGCGATGCCTTGTTCAGCCAGCGTTGCGACTGCGGCTCGCAACTGGACGCCGCCCTGCAGGCGATCGCCCGCGAAGGCCGTGGCGTGCTGCTATACCTGCGCCAGGAAGGGCGCGGCATCGGTTTGCTGAACAAGATTCGCGCCTACGAATTGCAGGACGGCGGCGCCGACACCGTTGAAGCCAACGAGCGTCTGGGCTTCGCTGCCGATCAGCGCGACTATGCGATGTGTCTGCCGATGCTCGAGCACTTGGGTGTGAAATCCCTGCGCCTGATGACCAACAACCCGCGCAAGGTCAAAGCTTTGACTGACATGGGCATCGTCGTCGCCGAGCGCGTGCCGCTGCACACCGGCCATAACCCGCACAACAAACTCTATCTGGCGACCAAGGCCAGCAAGCTCGACCACATGATGGGCAACGAGCATCAGGGCGAGGTCGACCGCGCGTGACTCGCGGTCAGGTTCGGCGGCGGTTGTCGGTGACCTGGTGGCAATACCTGGCGCTGGCCCTGCTGCCGCTGTTCGTGCTCAACGCGCTGTTCGGCGAAGGCCAGGGCCTGCTGCCAGTGCTGGCGATGCCCCTGTTCATCGCCGGCGTCGCCTCGATGTTTGTCAGCCTGAAGTATTTCGGTCGCTACAAACATGCACTGATCGCCACGCAAAAAGCCCTCGATACCACCGATGAACCCGCCGCCTGGATTGCCCTCGCGGCGTGCCGGCGCACGGCGTTCCTGGTGGCGTCGTTGCCCGCGTGGATCGGTGCTCTGGCGGTGTTCGTCGGTCTCGAAGCCGTACCGCTGATGCTGCTGGCGTTGTCCACCGCCGTGCTGTTCTACCTCTACCGTATTCCGCGTCAACTCGGTTGATGCACCGTCTGTGCCTGGCGGTTCTGCTGCTTGCCCTGAGCAGCCCGGCGCTGGCCGCGTTGCGCGTGGTCAGCCTCGCACCGTCGCTTTCCGAAATCGTCGTTGAGCTGGATTCCGCCGACCTGCTGGTCGGTGTGCTGGACGCCGGCGAACGGCCAGGGGCGATTGCCCATATTCCTTCTGTTGGTCGCTATGGCCAGCTCGACATGGAGCGCTTGCTCAGCCTCACCCCTGATCTGTTGCTGCTCTGGCCCGGCAGCGTCGGCCCGGCACAGCGTGATCAATTAAAGCGTCTGGGCATACCGACCTTCGTCGCCGAACCGCACACTCTGGACCAGCTCACCGCGCAGATCCAAGCCATTGCCCAACAACTCGGTCGGCCTGAGCGTGGCGTCCAGCGCGCAGCCGAACTGCGCCAGACACTCGATGCCCTGCGCCAACGCTATCGCCGTGACGTGCCGTTGCGGGTGTTTTATCAGGTCTGGGACAAGCCGTTGTACACCGTCGGTGGCGGGCAAATCATCAGCGATGCGTTGCAAGTGTGCGGGGCGCGCAATGTGTTCGATGATCTGAATTTGCCGGCGCCGCAAGTGAGTGTGGAAGCGGTGTTGCAGCGCGATCCCGAGGTGATTCTGGCTGGCGATCAGGCGCAGCTTGAGGCGTGGAAGGTGTGGCCGCAGGTGGCGGCGGTCAGGCAGGAGCGATTGCTAACGGTTGCCGACAAAGGCCTTGAGAGACCTAGCGGGCAAATGGTCGAAGCCACTGCCAAGCTTTGCCGGTTGATCGCGCCTGACCGGTAGACCGCGTCGCCTCCATTCGCGAGCAAGCCCGCTCCCACATTTGATTGGTTTCAACCATGAATCTGAGGTGCAACCGAGATTCATTGTGGGAGCGGGCTTGCTCGCGAAAAGGCCAGTCAATCCAGCACAAATCAAGGATCAGAGTTCAGGTGTCCAGGTCACCCCAAACATCCACGCCCGGCCTTCCTCGCGATAGCCATACTGTCCGCCGTCATAACTGTAATTCGCCCGGCTGTAATCCTTGTCCAGCAAGTTATCCACCTTCAAGTCGAGCTTGATCTCACGGTTCAGCGCCCAACTGCTGCGCAGTCCGAGCGTGCCGTAGCCGCCCAGGGACTGGGTGTTGTTCAAATCGTCGTAACTGCCGCTGACCAGTTGCCAACTGGCGCCCAGCCCCAAGCGATCGAACTGCCGATCCAGATCCCAACTGGCCGTGCGCCGCGCCCGTCGCGCCAGTGTATGCCCGGTATCGCGATCACGCGGATCAATGATTGCCACGCCAAGATTGCTCTGCCAGCCAAACAGATCCTGCTTTACTGTCGCTTCAAAGCCATTGATCCGCGCCGATGCAACGTTCTGCGGGCGTGAGTTGCTGCCGAAGATAATCGCGTCTTCCAGGTCGGTGCGATAAATCGAGGCTTCCAGGCGGGTGTTGTCATTCAACTGACTGCGCCATTGCAGTTCGTAACTCTTCGAAGTTTCCGGTTTCAGCTTCGGGTTGCTGAAATCGGGGTAGTACAAGTCGTTGAAGGTCGGCGCACGGAAGCCTTCGCTGTAGCTGAGCAGCACATCGTTGTCCGGGTTCAGCGGCAGGGTGAAGGTGCCGCTCCAGGTGTTCTGGCTACCAAACTGCTGGTTATCGTCGTGGCGCAGGCCCAGTTCGGTGGAGAAACTGTCGGCCTGATAGCGATGCTGGATAAACGCTGCGCGATTCCAACGGCTGTCCTCGTCGAACGCAGTGCTGCTGTTGATCCGGTCTTCGTACCAGTCGCCGCCGAGGATCAGGCTGTTGCGTGCGTCGAGCGTCAGGTCGTTCTGCCAGTTCACCGAATCGCGGTAGGTGTTGAATACGGTGCGCTCGTCGCTGAGCTTGTCGAGGGTCTTCTCGCGATTCTCCGTGTGGCCGAACTCTAGGCGGGTTTTCCAGGTTTCGTTGATCCGCGCATCGACATAACTGCTGAGGCTGCTGACATTGAAATCGCTGTACGGCTGCTGTTGCACCGACTCGAATGTGTCCATGTCGAAGCGGCCGAACGGGTTGTCGAATTCGCTTTTGCCACGGTTATCCAGCAGATTGGCGCCGACTTCGATGTTCTCGGTCAGCGCGTGGCTGAGGCTCAGACTGAGGGATTTGTTGCGGTAGGCGTCGTCATCGCCGTCGCTGGGATATGAGTCGTGCGTGCGATCGATTCCGGCGGTTTCATCGAGGCTGGCGCCGAGGTTGAAGCGGGTTTTCTCATCGCCGCCGGACAGGCCGAGGCTGCGCTCCCAGGTTTGATGGCTACCGAAGCCGAGGTGCAGGCGCGGCTGCAAGCCTGGTTCGCTGCCTCGGCGCGTGAAAATTTGAATCACCCCGCCAATCGCGTCGCTGCCGTAAATCACCGAGCGCGAGCCGCGCAGCACTTCGACGCGTTCGATCTGCTCGATGTTCAGATGTTGCAGATTGCTGTCGCCGGACGTTGAGTTGCCGATGCGCTGGCCATCGACCAGCACCAGGCTTTGCGCCGACTGCGTGCCGCGAATGTAAACCCCCGGCAGACTGCCGCGCCCGCCAGCCTGCGCTACTTGCACGCCCGGTACACGACGCAGCAGATCAGGCACGTCGCTCGGTTGCAGGCGGTCGATGTCTTCGCGGGTGAACACGGTGTTGGCGGCGCTGCTGTCGTTGCGCGCCTCGACCTGGCGGTTGGCGCTGATCAGTGTGTCGGGGAGCTTCAGCGCCTGATCGCGCTCGAAGGTGTCGGCGAGGGTGCTGGCGGTTGGCAGCAGGAGCAAGGGCAGGGCGAGGCGCGAGAGGTTCATCGTTGATCCGTGAGAAACTTCAGGTGTACACAAAACTTTCTGTTTCCACAAAACACTGTGGGAGCGGGCTTGCCCGCGAAGAGGCCGGCACATTCAAGATCAATGTTGAATGTGCCAACGCCTTCGCGGGCAAGCCCGCTCCCACAGGAGATGTGTGTTTTCCGACTTAACGGTTAAGCAAGTCCAGCCGCTGGCGAATCGACGCTTCGATCCCGGCCTCATCCAGACCGCACTCGGCGAGCATTTGCGCCGGTTTTGCGTGCTCGACGTAGATATCCGGCAAGCCCAGATGCAGCATCGACTTGAGGATGTTCTCGCGGGCGAGGAATTCGCTGACCGCGCCGCCGGCGCCGCCCATGATCGCGTTTTCTTCGAGGGTCACCAGCAACTCGTGGCTACCGGCAATCTCGCGCACGAGCGCTTCATCCAGTGGCTTGACGAAACGCATGTCGACCACCGTGGCGTCGAGCTTCTCGGCGACTTTCAAGGCTTCGCTCAGTTGCACGCCAAACACCAGCATGGCGACCTTGCTGCCTTGGCGACGGACGCTGCCCTTGCCGATTTCGATCGGCTCCAGGTCTTTGTCGATAAGCGCATTCGGGCCGCTGCCGCGCGGGTAACGCACCGCCGCCGGACCGTTGTAAAGGTGGCCGGTGGTGAGCATTTTGCGCAGTTCGTTTTCGTCGCTCGGGGTCATGATGACCATGCCCGGGATGCAGCGCAGGTACGACAGATCGTAGCTACCGGCGTGCGTCGGGCCGTCTTCGCCGACCAGACCGGCGCGGTCGATGGCGAACAGTACGTCGAGGTTCTGTACGGCGACGTCATGCACCAACTGGTCGTAACCGCGTTGCAGAAACGTCGAGTAGATCGCCACTACCGGTTTCGCGCCTTCGCAGGCCATGCCGGCGGCGAACGTCACCGCGTGCTGCTCGGCAATCGCCACGTCGAAATAACGCTCGGGGAAACGCTCGCTGAACGCGACCAGATCCGAGCCTTCCTTCATCGCCGGAGTGATCCCGACCAGACGGGAGTCAGCGGCCGCCATGTCGCACAGCCACTCGCCGAATACCGCCGAATACTTCGGCCCGCCGGCGGCTTTTGGCGCAGCGGCCGGGGCGTCCAGCGGTTCGAGTTTGGTGATGGCGTGGTAACCGATCGGGTCGACTTCCGCCGGGGCGAAGCCTTTGCCTTTCTTGGTGACGATGTGCAGGAACTGCGGGCCTTTGAGATCGCGCATGTTGCGCAGTGTCGCGATCAGGGTCGGCAAATCGTGGCCGTCGATCGGGCCGATATAGTTCCAGCCCAGTTCTTCGAACAGCGTGCCGGGAACCAGCATGCCTTTGGCGTATTCTTCGGTGCGACGGGCGATTTCCCAGGCGCCGGGCAGGCGCGAGAGGACTTTCTTGCTGCCCTCGCGCATGCTCGCGTAGGTGCGGCTGGAAAGGATCTTCGCCAGATAATTGGACAGCCCGCCGACGTTGCGCGAGATCGACATGTCGTTGTCGTTGAGGATCACCAACATGTTGGCGTTGACTTCCGGCGCATGGTTCAGCGCCTCGAAGGCCATGCCCGCGGTCAGTGCGCCGTCGCCGATCACGGCAATGGCCTTGCGCTCGCTGTCTTGCAGGCGGGCGGCAATCGCCATGCCCAGCGCGGCGCTGATCGAGGTGCTGGAATGACCGACACCAAAGGTGTCGTACTCGCTCTCGGAGCGGCGCGGAAAAGCGGCGATGCCGTCCTTCTGACGCAGGCTGCCCATGCGTTCGCGACGGCCGGTAAGGATTTTATGCGGATACGCCTGATGACCCACGTCCCACAGCAACCGGTCGTCCGGCGTGTCGAAGACGTAATGCAGCGCGATGGTCAGCTCGATCACGCCCAGGCCGGCACCGAAATGCCCACCGGTCTGACCGACCGTGTAGAGCAATTCCAGGCGCAACTCATCGGCCAGGGTTTCCAGCTCGGCTTCGCCTAACCGGCGCAGGCCGTCCGGCGTGTTCGCGCGGTCGAGCAGGGGCGTGGTCGGGCGCTTGCGGGGAATCTCATGAAACGTCGTGGGCATCAGGCGAATCGTTATAGGTATAAAAGATGCGGCAGTTTACCTGATGCATCGTCCCCTGCCCACGCGTTGGTCTTTTTTGGCCGATACGCCGTCAGTTGCGCCGCTCGACGATATACCGGGCCAACTCGCGCAGCGGCTCGGCTGCCGCGTCAAACGGTCGCAGGGCGTGCAGCGCCTGATCGCGCAGTTCCAGAGCGTAGGCTTTGGCGGCGTCGAGGCCGAGCAGCGCCGGATAGGTCGGCTTGTCCCGAGCGATGTCGGCGCCCTGGCGTTTGCCGAGGGTGGCGGTATCGCTCTCGACGTCGAGGATGTCGTCCTGCACCTGAAACGCCAGACCGATGGCCTGTGCATAGGTCTGCAACGCCTGAAGCTGATCGGCCCCGGCGTGCCCGCTGGCCAAGGCGCCGAGTCTGACGCTGACTTCGATCAGCGCGCCGGTCTTGTGCCGGTGCATCTGTTCAAGCGCTTTCTGATCGAGTTTGAGGCCGACCGAACCGAGGTCGATGGCCTGGCCGCCGACCATGCCCGCCGGGCCTGCGGCCTGCGCCAGCGCAGTCACCATTTGCAGGCGGGTATCGCTGGGGCAATCACTCAGGCGCGGGTCGAGCAGGGCGCTGAAGGCCAGGCTCTGCAAGCCGTCACCGGCGAGAATCGCGCACGCTTCGTCGAATTTCTTGTGAGTCGTAGGCTGGCCGCGACGCAGATCATCGTCGTCCATCGCCGGCAAGTCGTCATGTACCAGCGAGTAGGCGTGGATCAATTCGACCGCGCATGCCGCGCCGCTGGCCTGTTCGGCCTGGCCGCCGAGCGCCTCGCACGCGGCGTAAGCCAACAATGGACGCACGCGTTTGCCGCCGTTCATCACGCTGTAGCGCATGGCTTCGTAGAGCCGCGCCAGCTCCGGCAACGGCGCGCTGAACAAAGTCTCCAGCGCCGCGTTGACCCGGGCCTGACTGGTCGCCGAATACGCTGCAATCATTCTGGCTGTTCCGCGTCGAAGGGTTCCTCGGCGAGCTCGCCATCGCGCTCCAGCAGCACCTGCACCTTCTGCTCGGCTTGCGCCAGCGCCGCCTGGCAGTCACGAGTCAGGCCGATGCCCTGCTCGAAAGCGGTCAGCGAGTCTTCCAGCGACAATTCACCGTTCTCCAGACGCTCGACCAGTGTTTGCAGGTCGGCGAGGGATTGTTCGAAATCCAGTGCAGCTTTTTTGCGGGCCATGGCGGCAATTTCCGGTAGACGTTAAACCGGCGCGACACTAGCAGATAGGGGGGGTATGGGCAAATGAGCGGGCCTTGCCGCGGCTTATCCCTGTGGTGAGGGAGCTTGCTCCCGCTGGGTTGCGCAGCGACCCCAAAACCAGCCACCGCGATCAACAGGTGAACCGTGGTTGGCGGTCGGGGCCTGCTGCGCAGTCCAGCGGGAGCAAGCTCCCTCGCCACAAGGGTAGGTGATCAAGCCGGATAGTTGATTTTGTAACGCGTGCTGCGTCCGCCGCCCGGCAAACGTTGCAGGCAGCCTTTTTCCAGCAACTCTGCCAGATGCCGCGTCGCGGTGGCTTTGGACACTTTCGCAACCGCTTGATATTGCCCGGCACTAAGCCCCTGTTCGAAACCGCGCTCACTGCCATCAAGCAAGCGATTGAGCACTTTGATCTGCTCCGCTGAAAGGTCGGATTCGCGGTGCGCCTGCCAGAAACGGGTTTTGCCCAATACCGAGTCGATCCGAGTGATGGCTTGCTGCAGGCTGTGCAGCAAGGTCTTTAAAAACCACGTCAGCCATTCGGTGATGTCGAGCGTGGCTTTTTGGCTCGACTCCAGAATCCGGTAATAACCGACGCGATCCTCAAGAATGCTGGCGGACATGGCGTAGAAGCGGATCGCCTGCGCTTCGCCTTGAGCCAGTGCCAGATCAGTGACGGTGCGGGTCAGACGACCGTTGCCGTCATCGAACGGGTGCAGGGTGACAAACCAGAAATGGGCGATGCCTGCGCGTAGCAGCGGATCCAGAGAAACCTGATTGCGGCTGGCTTCGAACCAGTTCAAAAAACGTTCAAGTTGCTGTTCCAGCCCTTGGCGCGAAGGCGCCTCGAAGTGAACCGTTGGCCGGTCGAGGCGTCCAGACACGACTTGCATTGGCTCGTCGCCACGCAAGGTGCCGACGAGCATCGATCGGGCGCTGAACGTCGTTTCCTCGGCCGGGAACAGCCATGTGTGCCATTCCAGCAATCGTGAAACGGTCAGCGGCTCGTCGAAACCGTGGGTGGCATCGAGCATCAACTGCGCCAACCCTTCGCTACGCTGGCTGACGCTCTCGCGATCAACCCATTCCAGACCCAGGCGTCGGGCCAGCGAAGAGCGCACGGAGCCGACATTCAGTTGTTCATCTTCGATGGCGGAGGAGGTCACGATGTTCTGCAGCAACGCATCGAGTTCGCTCTGTGCATTCATCGAATCGCCCACCGAGCCGGCCATTCCCAGGAGTCGGCCCTGCGTCTGCACGCACTCGCGCAGCAGCGGGGCGAGGCGCTCGGCTTGCCAGTTGAAGTCGGGCCAATCGGGTTGTTGCCAGATCCAGTGCGCGGTCATCAATCACCTTTCCTACATGCATGAGCCGAATAAAAGCGCTATTCGGCTCATTTGGTGAGCCGAATATGCCGGCTATTCGGCTCACCGTCTACCAGGCGGCGCAGTTCCTACAGCAATCACACCTGTATCCGATTGTTAAAAAACTGCTGAATCGCTAATCTTCGCGCCTTCTACGGCCCGACAGTCTCGGGCTATTCAGACGAAACGCAGTTCACCGCTGTGAAGCGCCGAGGATCGGGTGCAAGGTTTCGTTCAAGGCATGGCAGGAGGCGTCACATGCGTTCATTTCTTTTGCTGCTGATCGGCCTCGCCTGCGCGCCTGCGCTGTGGGCGGCGCCGACTGCAGAATTGTCCGAGCCGGTCGGCGGCTGGCGCTATCACGGCTTGCTTGATCGCTCGGAAAACCCGCAGGTCGCTTACCCGACGCCGCCGATCGATCGCGGCATCCAGCGCAATCGCACGATGATCCAGGGCCAGCTCAAGGCCATCGGGCACATCCGCCCGCCGCACAGCCTCGCCGTGAACGGCAATCCATTGAATCTGTACACCGATGATCAAGGGCGTTTTGCCCGGCCGTACGCGTTCGGCGCCGGTTCCAACAGTGTCGAGGTGATCAGCGCCGAAGGCCAGTCGCTCAAGCGCGTGCAATTTTACGAAGCCAACAACCTGCGCACGCCGGCGCGGATTCGTCTGGTCCTGGGCTGGGACGATCCGAAAGCCGAACTGGATCTGCATATTGTCACCCCCGATGGCCAGCATGCGTTCTGGGCGCGGCCGGCGCTGAGCAATGGCGGCGGTCTCGATCCGGATGGCGTCGACGGCCCCGGCCCTGAAATGTTCACCATGACCGCGCCGTTGCACGGCACCTATCTGGTCTACGTCAACTATTGGGGCAACTTCGGCAACGGCGGCTATAACTTCGAGGAGACCAGCAACCAGAACGAGGTGATCACCTCGCAAATCACCCTGGTGCTCAACGAAAACACCGTCGACGAAAAACGCGAAACCTTCATCGTGCCCCTGCGGGCGATCGGTGATCTGCTGCTGGTCAAGACTTTCAACTATTAAGCATCCCGCCACGGATGAACTCGGATGTTGTGAACATGAGCGATAACACTGTGACCCAGGCTGCCGCGACACCCGCAGCCAAACCTTCGCGGCGCTGGCCGCTGGTACTGCTCGGCCTGTGCCTGGTGGCCGGCGTGGCGGGCGGTTTTGGCTGGCTGCTGCTCAAGCCCAAGGCGCCGCCAGCGGAACTTGCGAGCGACAAGCTTGGCCTTAGCCGTCCAGACGCCTTGCTCGAAACCCGCTCGCTGAGCCAGTTGCCCAAGGACCTGCTGACGGTGCCGTTCCTCAAGGCCACGCTGACCGAAGACTTCGTCTTCTATTACGAAACCCACGCCGATCGCCTCGGCCTGATCGGCAGCCTGCGCCGGATCGTCTACGAGCATGACCTGAAGTTGCAGGACAGCCTGATCGAGCAGCTTTTCGATCAACCGGCCGACGTCGCGCTGTGGCGTGGCGCCGATGGTCGCCTGAAGGATTTTCTGCTGGTGATGGATCGCGGCGGGCTGGCGAAGCTGCTCGAGCCGCTGGCGAAAGTGGCGCTGGATGACACTCAGCTCAGCGTCTTCGTCAGCCTTAAGGTGGGCGGTGACGAGGTGCCGTTGTACCAGCTCAGCTACGGCGCCAGTAAATCACTGCTGTTCGCGTCCCGCGGCGACAAACTGGTGGTGCTGTCCAATCCGGCCAAGTACTACGACCCGGAGAGCGGCGTGTCGCAAGAGCCCGGCCACGTCTCGGCGCAAGCGCTGGCGGCGCTGCTCAGCGGCGAAAAACTCTTCCCAGAAGCGTTCGGCCTGCCGGCGAAAGGCCCGGAAACCAAGCAGCGCCTGTCGGTCAATTCCAGCGTCCTCGCCATGGGCTACCAGCGCTTCATCCCGAATTTCGCCGGGCTGCGTTTCGACATGGACGACAAGGGCTGGCACAGCTACCTGGCCATGGATGGGCTGGAAAACCAGCCGGACTTCGATTTTCAACCGGTCTGGCAAGCGATGCCGTTGGGCGCAAGCGCCTGCGTGACCCTGCCGGTGGCGGCCGAGCCGCAGAAGCCGCTATTGATCAAGCTCGGCGCAGAAGAAGCGGTGGCGCAGGCCCTCACCGAACACGTCGCCGGCGCAGCGGGCCTGTGCTGGTACGCCGATTCGCGGCTGTACACGCCGTTGCTGGTTGCCAGCCTCAAAGATGAGGACAGCAGCAAGCTCGACGGCGACCTCGGCAAGCTATTCGGCTCGATGGTCGGCGCGTTCGAGGCCAACGTCGCCGAAAACGTATTTCCAGTGGTTGAGAAACAAGAAGGTCAAAGCCACGTCTGGCAGCGTCAGGTCAGCTCCAGTTTCGGCCCGTATGCGGCGAAGACTGCCGAGAACCCGGACGCCATCAGCGGCCGCGCCTTCATGAAAGTCAGCCTCGCCCGTCACGGCTCGACGCTGCTGTTTTCCCTGGACGACAAGCTGGTCGACAAAGCCCTCGGCACTCTGGACAAGCGCTTCCCGCCGATGGCCGACGTGTTGCCCAAAGATGTGCTGATGCCGATCTACTTCGGCCCGGACGCCATGGCGCAACTGATGCAACGCGAAACTCTCGACAGCCTGCCGCAGGACATGGAACCGGTGTTCTATAACGCCGCGCAAACTTACCTGATGCCGAAACTGCGCACCCTCGGCGGTTACGGCAAATATGCCCTGACCTTGCCCGAAGGCAGCGAGCCTGACGGGCACTGGCAATGGTTGCCACTGGAATGGAAAGCGCTGTGACCACACTGATCCGCAGCCTCGGCCTGCTCGCGCTGCTGTTGAGCGCAGGGGCCCGTGCGGTTGAAGCGCCGGCGCTCGACCCTGCTCAGTCACAGGTGTTCCGCGCCTGGTTCGTGCGCATCGCCCAGGAACAACTGAGCCAGGGTCCGAGCCCACGCTGGTATCAGCAGGACTGCGCGGGACTGGTGCGTTTTGCTGCCAACGAAGCGCTGAAAGTCCACGATGACAAATGGCTGCGCAGCAATGGCCTGTCCAACCGCTATCTGCCGCCGGAGCTGTCGCTGAGCGACGAGCAGCGCAAGCTCGCTCAACAATGGCAGCAGGGCGGCGGCAAGGTCGGGCCCTACGTCAACGCGATCAAATTGATCCAGTTCAACAGCCGTCTGGTCGGCCGCGATGTGTCGCAGGCGCGGCCCGGTGACCTGATGTTTTTCGATCAGGGCGACGACCAGCACCTGATGATCTGGATGGGCCGCTACATCGCCTATCACACCGGCACCACCACCCCCACTGACAACGGCATGCGTTCGGCAAGCCTGCAGCAACTCATGACATGGAAGGACACCCGATGGATACCCGACGCAGCCAACCCCAACTTCATCGGCGTCTATCGACTCAACTTTCTCTCCCAATGACCGGTGCCCGCATGTTGCGACTCTGCTCCCGAATCCCTTTGCTGCTGGCGCTGTTGCTGCCACTGGCGACCGTGAATGCCGACGATTCGGTCGAGCCCAGCGGCTACACGCCGGTGTCCGGCGAAAGCTTCTTTCTGCTCGCCGACAGCAGTTTTGCCAGCGATGAACAGGCGATGGTCCGGCTTGAAGCGCCGGGCCGTGATTACCGGCGCTTTCGCATGGAACCCTATGGCGGCGCCGACATACGCGTATATCGCATCGACAAGCCGCTGGACTTTCTCAAGCGCCAGAAGAACCTGCACCGGGTCGTCAGTGACGGCCAGTTCGAGGGCGAAGGCCTTTCCAATACCCTCGCGTATCTCTGGGACAACTGGTACCGCAAATCCCGCCGGGTGATGCAGCGTGCGTTCTCTTACGAATCGCGCAAACAAGTCACTGAAGAAGTCCCGGAACTGAAGATGGGCGACGCCATGGTCGCGCCGACACCGTACGACGCTCAGCCGCAATTCGCCTTGATTCCGGGTCTGCCGGTGGTCAGCCAGTTCCGTTATCCGCTGTGGCAGGCCAAGCCGATCCAGCCGCCGGCCGGGGTCAATCTGGCCGGCTCGTCGAGTGATTTTGTCAGCGTTGCGCCCGGGAACGTTTACATCCCGCTGGGCAACCTGAAACCGGGGCTGTACCTGGTCGAAGCACTGATCGGCAAGTACCGCGCGACGACGATGGTGTTCGTCTCCAACACCGTTGCGGTGAGCAAGATTGCCGGCGATGAATTGCTGGTCTGGGCCGCACGCAAACATGAGGGCAGTTCGGTATCCAAGGTCAATGTGCTGTGGACCGATGGCCTCGGCGTGATGAGCAGCGGTGCCACCGATGCTGACGGCCTGCTGCGTCTGAAACATGTCAGCCCAGAGCGCTCGTTCGTCATCGGCGAGGACGAAGAGGGCGGGGTGTTCGTCTCGGAAAACTTCTATTACGACAGCGAAATCTACGACACCAAACTCTATGCCTTCACCGACCGGCCGCTGTATCGCCCGGGCGATTGGGTGTCGCTGAAAATCGTCGGTCGCGAGTTCAAGAACGCGCGGGATTCGGTGCTGCCGGGCGCGGCGGACGTCAGCGTCAGCGTGCTGGATGCCACCGGCACCGAGCTGCAAACCCTCGACCTGAAGCTGGACTCCAAGGCCGGTACGCAAGGCCGTTTCCAGTTGCCGGACAACGCCGTGGCCGGTGGTTACGAAATCCGCTTCAACTATAAGGATCAGGCCTATAGCAGTGCCTTTCGCGTGGCCGAATACATCAAGCCGCACTTCGAAATCTCGCTCAACCTGGCGAAGCAGGATTACCGCACCGGTGAGCCGGTCAAAGGCAGTCTGGTGCTGCTCTACCCGGACGGCAAACCGGTGGCCAACGCCAAGCTGACGCTGGGCCTGCGCGCTCAGCAACTGTCGATGGTCGACAATGAGCTGCAATACCTCGGGCAATTCCCGGTGGAACTGAGCAGCACCGAACTGACCACCGACAGCAAAGGCAACGCCAGCCTCGACCTGCCAGCGGCGGATAAACCGAGCCGCTACATGCTCACCGTGTTCGCCAGCGATGGCGCGGCGTATCGGGTCAAGACCACCAAGGAAATCCTCATCGACCGAGGCGCCGCGAGTTTTCGCCTGAGCGCGCCACAGCGTTTCAGCGCAGTCGGCGACAAGGTCGCGTTCAGCTATGCCAACGAGGGCGGCACTGAACAGGGCAAAGCGGTTGCCCCGAGTACGTATGGCTGGGTTCGACTGGAGGACCAAAGCACGGGCGAAGGCAAACTCACCGCGACTGACAAAGGTTTCAGCCTCGCGTTCGAGCGTCCGGGTACTTACAACCTGACGCTGAAGGACCAACACGGCCGCGTCCTCGGCGCCACCGGCCATTCGGTCACTGGCGACGGTGTGAAAGCGGTGCCGGGTACGGTGGAAATTGTCCTCGACAAGCCTGAATACAAGGCCGGCGAAGAAGCGCTGGCGCTGATTACCTTCCCCGAGCCGGTCAGCGATGCACTGTTGTCGCTGGAGCGCGACAAGGTCGAAGCCACCGCGCTGCTGGCCAAGGGCGGCGACTGGCTGAAGCTGGAAAAACTCAGCGACACTCAATACCGCGCACGCATCCCGGTGAAGGACAACTTCGCACCCAACCTGACCTTCTCGGTGCTCTATACCAAGGGCGGCCAATACAGCTTCCAGAACGCCGGGATCAAAGTGGTCGCGCCGCAAATTGATGTGGCGATCAGCACGGACAAAGCGGTGTACCTGCCGGGCGACACCGTTACGGTTGATCTGACCACTCAGTTCGCCGGCAAAGCCGTTCCCGCGCACCTGACCGTCAGCGTGGTCGATGAAATGGTCTACGCGCTGCAACCGGAAGTCGCGCCGACCATCGACCAGTTCTTCTATCACCCACGGCGTAACAACGTGCGCACCAGCGCCAGCCTGTCGTTCATCAGTTACGACGTGGCGCTGCCGGGCAGCCCGGGCGCGCCGGGCAAAGCCAATCGCAGCGAGCGTGGAGTGAAAGTGCTGGAGCGGCCGCGTCGCGAAGACGTCGACACCGCTGCGTGGCAACCGGAGTTGCTGACCGGCGCCGACGGCAAAACCCGCTTCACCTTCAAGATGCCGGACTCGCTGACCCGTTGGCGCATCACCGCCCGCGCCATTGCCGATGACGGTCAGGTGGGGCAGAAGAAACAGTTCGTCCGTTCGGAAAAACCGCTGTACCTGAAATGGAGCGGGCCGAGCAAATTCCGCGAGGGCGACCAGCCGCAACTGGGCGTGTTCGCCTTCAGCCAGGCCGAGAAACCGGTCAAGGCTGAGCTGGTCACTCACTACGCGGGCGTCGAGCAGCGCCTGCCGGTGACCCTGAACAGCGGCATCAATTACCTGCCACTGCCGGCGTTCGCCCTGGCCTCTGGCGAGTGGACCGCGCAACTTGTGCAGGACGGCAAAGTCGCCGATGCCCTGGCCGTGCGTCTGAGCGCGACTGGGGATGGCTGGCAAATGACCCAGACGCAAAGCCTCGATGTGGTCAGCGGCGACACGCCTTTGAGTCTGCCGGCGGATGCCACGGACATTCGCCTGCGTCTGGACGACAGCCCGCAAGCGCTGTTCCGTTCGGCCCTCGACGATCTGCTCGGCTACCCGTACGGCGGCGTCGAACAGACGGCCAGCCGTTTGCTACCGCTGAGCATCGCCTACCCATCGCTGGCCTCGAATCCACAGATTCGCGATCGCTTGCGCCTGATCATGCAGAACAGCCGTCTGCGTCTGGTGCAAATGGCCGGGCCGTCGGCGAGCTTCACCTGGTGGGGCTACGACGGCGAGCCGGATGCATTCCTCACCGCCTACGCCTATTACGCCGACTGGAACGCAAGCCGCGTACTCGACCTGACCCTGCCGGCGGAGCATTGGCAGCGCGTGCTGGAGGTGTACGCCAGGCAGGCGCCGAACACGCCGTTGCTGCAACGGGCGCTGATTCTGTCGTTCGCCAAGCAGATGCAGTTGCCGGTGACCACGTTGCTCAGTGGTCTGATCGACGATCTGACCAAGGCCGGTGAAGGTAGCGCCGAGACCTTGCTCGACGATGGCCGGGACAGTCTGGTGATGAACGACCCGGATTCGGCGCTGGGTCTGGCCGCGGCACGGGTGTTGACCGCTGCGTTGGCCGCGCAGGCGAAAGTCGCTTTGCCAGATGCGTTCAATCGTCAATTGGGCGCAGCGCAACAACGTCTGGCGGTCAGTTCGCAGCCGTTTGTCGAAGCGCTGAACCTGTCGCTGCAGCCGTTCGATCAGGCTCGCGCGACGGCGTTGCTGCAACGTCTGCTGCCGCAGCAATCGACGCTGGAGCGGGCACTGGCGCTGACCTGGCTGCAACGCAGCATCGCCCAGGCGTCGCCGACCATCGCGCTGATGCCCGGTGAGGGCTGGAAGAAAAATTACGGTGCCAGCGGCGAGATGTACTGGACATGGCAGGGCGCGACGCCGCAGCCGAGCGTGCTGACCGTGTCCGGTATTCAAGAGCGGCCGCTGCGCGCGGCGCTAAGTTTCCAGACGCAACAGCCGCCAAGCGATCCGATGGCCGTGACCGTCACCCGCCGTCTGTCGCGACTGGTGCCGGGCGACGAAGCATTCACCTTCAAACTCGAGCCGGTCGGCAGCAAGCCGCTGTCCAGCGACAGCCTGTACCTGGACGAAGTGATCCTCACCAGCAAAGCGCCGCAACCCCTGCGCTACGGCATGCTTGAAGTGCCGCTGCCGCCCGGCGCCGATGTTGAGCGCACCACGTGGGGCATCAAATTGCAGGGCAAGGACGGTACCGAACCGACTGCGCTGGAGAAAGCGAAATTCGAACCGGGGCAACTGGCCTACGCGGTGCCGGTGGATGCGCTGAGCGGCGAATTGCGCCTGCGCCATCTGGTGCGCTTCTCGCAGAAAGGTCAGTTCAACCTGCCACCGGTGCGCTTCAGTCAGGTTTACGCACCGCAGCATCAGGCCCAGGAAGCGAAAGCCGCCCTCGGTCAGGTCACGGTCAACTGACATGCGCCGGCCGCTGCTGTGGCTGTTGTTATGGGCGATGCCTGCGTTGGCAACGGCGCAGGACGCGCCGTTGCGCGTGGCTTATAAGGGCGAGCTGTGGTCGTTGAATCAGACGCAAGTGATCGCGCGCGAAGCGTTGCCAGCGTCGTTCGATGCACCGTTGGGCAGTTTGTGGAAGCTGTTTGTCTACGCGTGGCTGGTGGACAACGGCGCGCGCGAGCCTGCTTACGAATGTCGCGGGCAGTCGAAGGAAGAGGTTTATTGCTGCGCGGCGGGTGGGCGGATCGAGCGTGATCAGGCCTTGGTGAAATCCTGCGGGCTGTATTTCGAGCCAGCGCGGCTGGGCATTGGAGCGGCGGATTGGCGCGCGTATTGGCAGGCGCGGCAGGCGCCAGCATGGTTGCTCGACTTGTCATCGCTTCAACCGGCTACTCGGGTCGCCGTTGCCGATTTGCTCAAAGTGCTGGCTTCGATGCCGGCTCAAGATCAGATGCGCCGCGTGCTGCTTGATGTCGTGCTGAGCGCAGCGGACGGCAATGTCGTCGGTGAGTTGGGCGGGCGTTTGCGGGTGAAAACCTGGAGCTGGCTCGGCGATCAGGATGCGCAATCGCGCCAGGGTGGATTCGCTGGCTGGACCCACGACGGCGCGCCAATCTGGGCGGGTGGGCGTGGCACCAGTCAGAGGGTGTTGCGGCATTACGGGCAGGCGCTGGCAAGCGTTTTGCCGACGGCTTGGCCAGCGGACGCAGGGCCTTGTGTGGAAGTCGGACTGTTCGCGAAATATCCGCTGTCGAAGGTTCTCGCGGGTGATCGTGTGGCGTCGTCTGGTCCGTTGCGCGGCGACTACCGTGTCGAATTCGCCAATGGCAACGCGCTGGATATCCACAGCGACGGCGAACTGTTTCTGCTCAACGACAAACTCGTCGCGAGGCTTGATCGCGAAGAGTACGTCGCTCGCGTCCTCGAACGCGAAGCCAAACCCGAACCCGCCGAAGCGGCCAAAGCCCTCGCCGTCGCCATCCGTACCTACCTGCTGCAAAACGCCACGCGCAACGGCGAATGCCTGAGCATCGACGACAGCAGCAGCCGCCAACGCGTCGCCCCGCGCCCGGCCTCCAGCGAGTCACGCCGCATCGCCGCCTGGACCGCCGATCTGGTCCTGGCCGGCAGCACCGTCACCTATCACTCCGACCAGCCCGGCCCGGACAAGCTCGCCTGGCAGCAAGCCGTCGCACAAGCCAACGCTGGGCAGCGCTACGACGCGATTCTGGTGCACGCCTATCCACGCGCCAGCCTCAGCCGCTGGGACAACCCGGTCGCCGCCTGCGAAGCGTTACCCACCGCGCAGGACTGGCTGCAGAAACAACGACGCGGCTGGCGTCCGAAGCTGGAAAGCGAAACCGGCTACAACGAAGTCAGCGCGTTCGCCGTGTGCAAACTCGCCTTCGGCCGGCCCTTTGTCGACCGCGAACGCCAGCGCATATACGTGCGCGGCGTGCTGACCCTGCAGGATCGCCTCGACCTGACCCACGAATACTTGCACCTGGCCTTCGAAGCACACCCCAACGGCCAGGATGAAACCTACATCGAAGGGCTCGCCCGTCACCTCTTGCTGGAATAGACCATGACACTCCGTTATCCACAGGTCTTGCTGCTGCTCTGTGCCCTCAATGGACTGCCGCAGGCTTTTGCCGCCGACGGCGTCAAACTCGACACCCCGGTCGGCGGCTGGCGCAGCGGCGCACCGGAAGGCGAGGGCGAAAGCTTCCGGCAGACGGTCAACTACCCGGCCTCGTCGGTCAACACCCCGCTTGGCCAGGCCAACACCGCGCGCATCAGTGGCCAGATCAAAGCCATCCCCAAGAACAACGAGCCCGGCCGGCTGATCGTCAACGGCGTCAGCATGCCGCTGAAAATCGACCCCGCCGGCCGCTTCGACCGCCCGTTCTCCTTCCCCAACGGCAGCAACAGCGTCGAAGTCCGCAGCCCCGACGGCCAACAGCGCCACCGCACCCAGTTCCTCAACGCGCGCGGCGGCGCCACCCCGGCCAAGCTCCGCGTCCTGCTGGCCTGGGACAGCGACGGCACCGACCTCGACCTGCACCTGATCACTCCTGACGGCGCCCACATCTGGTACGGCAACCGCAGCGCCGCCAACGGCGCCGCGCTGGACGTCGACGTCACCACCGGCTACGGCCCGGAAATCGCCGCCATGCCAGCGCCGATCAAAGGCCAGTACCTGGTTTATGTGAATTATTACGGTGGCGGGTATCGCGGGGATGACGAAGGCGGGGATGAAGCGGTGCAGGCGCTGACGACGGCGCAGGTGACGGTGATTACGGAAGAGGGCACGCCGAGCGAGAAAATGGAGACGTTTCTGGTGCCGATGCGGGCGGTGGGGGAGTTGACGTTGGTTAAGTCGTTCAGTTATCCGTGACGGAAATTGGGCAGCAAGTTGCTGCCCAATTTTATCGAGCGTCTTTCAGGCCGCTAATCCAGGCCGGAAAGTACTGGATGTCAGGCGCTTGAGCGCAATATCAAGGGCCTGATCATCGAACAGTTTGCTCTTGCGAGCTGCGGCACCGGCGCCACCGTCCCAATGCTTCAATGCTTCGCGTAGCGCTGGAACAGTTACAGATACCCCTTCCTGGCTCAACAACCAATCGACCGTGGCCAATAACTCCATACCGAATGGCGATTCAAAACCGTCAATCAGTTGAGCCGTACGTTCCAACGCTTGCAAATATGCCTTGGCCTCAGTCTTGAGATACGTTTGTAAAAACGCTTTGCGATCTTGATCAAACCAGATCACATCATTAATGCCTGCGTCGCTGATGCGCTTGTCACAGTGCAGATAGCTGCCATCGAGGTTATCAAGCAGGTGTTCCAGCCGGTTGGCGTACGGGCCATATTTATGTGCGACGAACTTCAGGTTCAGAGGGTTCTGGGTATCTGGCAACTGCTCGATAGCGCGCTCAAGAAACCAGGCGAGCTTCTGAATCTCCAGCAGACTGCACTCCATGCCTAAAACCCAGTAGCGACGAACCAGTTCGGCGATAAGCGCTCGGGCTGGCGTGAGCTTTTCTACGCCCGCGCGTTTGGTGACGTTCAGGTACTGATTGGACGGCTCGAATACCAAAACATCAGCGTCCAGGTCCCCCAACACTTCGACAATCTGTTCACGGACTTCAGGCCACTTCAAACCGCCGTTACCAGCACCTAACGGTGGAACCGCAACGGATTTCACATCGTTTTCAAGCAAGAACCGCCGCAGGTCATGCAAACCTTCGGTGATCCACGCCATTTGCGACGGCGACCGCCAGTGGCGCTTGGTGGGGAAATTCACGATCCAGCGAGGGCCATCGAGTTCGTTGGTGGCGGTCACATGCATTTTGCCGGTTTCTACTTCCCCGGCCTTACACGCCGCTGCATACACTCGGTAATTCTGCGCAAAGCGCTCTTTGAACATCAATGCGATGCCCTTGCCCATCACACCCACAGTATTCACCGTGTTGACGAGGGCTTCGGTTTTGGCTTCCAGCAGGTTGCCTTGGGTGAATCTGATCATTGGAAATACCATTTGGGACGCGCATGGACCGGCAACGTCAGGCCTCTGGCTGCGACGTCTGGTTCTATGGATGTACGCGTTGGACTTTTTACAAATGATCAGCCCTTTGCACCTCGGTAGCGTGCGTCCGACAAATGGCATTTTTCGAAATCAGGCTCGGGATGGCAAGCGATCTTGCGCAACCTCGTAGGCCGCCTCCCGCTCACGTTTGCCAATAGCGACCACGAACACCAATATTTCCTGATCGAGTACCTGATAAATCAAGCGATAACCGGCGCTTTTCAATTTCACTTTATAGCAGTCTGGTAGCTCGCGAAGCCGATTGGCTTCGATTCGAGGGTTTTCCAAGACCTCAGCCAGTTTTTTTTTGAACTGTTGGCGAACCGTATCGCCCAGCTTGTTCCACTCTTTTAATGCACGTCGATCAAACTCAAGCTCATAAGTCATCCAGACTCACCTTGACCCGCTGAGGGGATGCGAGACGTTCGGTGACTACGGCAATAAGCGCTTCATCTTCTTCACTGAGCAACGCGGCTTTGAAGGGTAACTTGCCCCGCTCTGCAACATATTGGAGGGTTTGGCGCAGAAGCTCCGACGGCGTGACGCCGAGCTTTTCGAGTTCGGCGAAGGAGCGCTGTTTCAAATCATCATCGATGCGGATGTTGATGGAAGCCATGATGGAATACCTGTAATGACGGTTGTCATTACGGTAACAAGAGGGTCGCCTTCTCGACAAGTGAGAATTCAAGTTCCGGACGGTAGGCGTAGCCTTTTCGCAGACATTAAAAAGCCGGCTTGTGGCCGGCTTCTCGGGGACTGGCTTGGTTTATTTTTGGTAAACCGCGCCAGCCTTCAAAACGTACATCCGGATCTGCGTCCGGCTGTGGGACTTGGTCAGACGTTGGTCTGCCGCGTCGGGCGTCATCTGAGCCGCTGGGCGGGCCGATGCGCAAATGTGGGGCGCAGGATACTGAGTTTTGCTTTGGATTCCCAGCCTCAAGTGCGGGTTAGAGCGACTGAAGCGGTACGAACTCTGGATTTGTACCGGTTTTCAGGGCCTGTTCGCGAGCAGGCTCGCTCCCACAGGTTCTGTGTGTAGATTGAGATCGGCGAGCCCGTCACAAAAACGGCACCACCGGCCTGCGCTTGCCAAGCGTCGACCACCAGAACACCCAGCCCAGAATATGGATCCTCTGTTCCTCGATCTGCGCCGGCCGGAAAACCTCGTCGGGGTATTCGGCGCTGTTGTGGCTGCGCATGCGCAGGCCGTTGCCGGGCATGCGGTGCAGGTATTTGATGCGCAGCATGCCTTCGTGTTCGACGGCGTAGATTTCGCCGTCGACAACCTGGGTCAGGCCGCGGTCGATGGCGACGATGGAGCCGTCTTCGATGCGTTCGGCCATGCTGTTGCCGATCATGTGGGCGCAGATGGCGTTGGCGTGCTTGATGTCGAGTTGGTCAAGGTGGGCGCGGGGCAGGCGGATGGATTGGTCCGGGTCGAGGATGACCTCGGTTTTGCCGCCGCCGTTGGCAATGGGGGCTTCCTTGAAGAACGACAGGTCGATGTCGCTGGGGTTGACGACCGTGTACACCCCGCGAATGGCCTGGGCATCGAACGTGTCGCCATTGCTCGCCGGAGCGTGCAGGCGCGGGATGTCCTTGACGCCTTCTCCGGTCTTCAGCCAGTCACTATTGACCGACAGCAGGCGTGAGACTTCTTCCATGCGATACGCCGGGACGCCCCGGGTGTACCAGTTATGAACGTTTTGGGCTTCCGTGCCCCAGAACTTTGCGAAATCCGTGGTGCTGATGTTCGCTGCTTCCAGGAGTGCCCTGAATCGTGGACCGCTAGTGTTCTTTCTCATAAACACGAGTCTACGGGCGGGCTAGAGCGGTTTGAATAAACTCGGCGTTCAAAAAATGGCTGTATTTTGCGACTGGATGTAAGACTTGCTTGTGGGAAATTAAACAGATTAAAACCGTATGCTGAATTTTAAACACGCTGTTTAACGAAGTTTTCCAGGCACAAAAAACCCCGGAATTCCGGGGTTTTCGTCAAGCCTAACGCGAAGCGCAATGGCTCAGCCTTTGTAGGCGGCAACCGACTTGGTGATCGCTTCGCGGGCGGCGTCTGCACCGGCCCAGCCTTCGATCTTGACCCATTTGCCTTTTTCGAGATCTTTGTAGTTCGCGAAGAAGTGCTCGATCTGCTGGATCAGCAGGGGTGGCAGGTCGGTGTATTCCTTCACGTCGACGTACAGCTGGGACAGCTTGTCGTGTGGCACGGCGATGACTTTGGCATCGCCGCCGCCGTCGTCGGTCATGTTCAGGATGCCGACCGGACGGGCACGGATAACCGAGCCTGGGGCGACCGGGTAAGGGGTCACGACCAGCACGTCGAGGGGGTCGCCATCGTCAGCCAGGGTGTTCGGGATGTAACCGTAGTTGGCCGGGTAGAACATCGGGGTGGCCATGAAACGGTCAACGAACAGGCAATCGCTGTCTTTGTCGATTTCGTATTTGATCGGCGCGTGGTTGGCCGGGATCTCGATCGCGACGTAGATGTCGTTCGGCAGGTCTTTGCCAGCCGGAATCTTGCTGTAGCTCATTGGGCGTTGCCCCCGTAGTTGACCAAAAAAACCTGGTCGGATTGACCAAAAAGTGGCGGCGATTATAGGCATATTCTGCCGCGTACGCCATGTGCCGAAAGTCGTGCAGAACTCAGGCGTGCGCCTGATAGACCGGGTCCGAGGCCTGAAGTTGCCGCAACCTGCCCAACGGGTCCTGACGGTAGAAAAGCTGCAGTTGCGCATACACCCGTGGATAGGCCTCGTGGAGCAGATCCGGGGCGCTGAAAAAGTACTCGCTGGTGACGGCGAAGAACTCGGCCGGGTTCTCGGCGGCGTAGGGATCGATGGCGGTTTCGGCGTCGGGATCGTGGTCGAGTTGGCGGTTGAGGTCGTCGTAAGCCGCTTGCATCACCTCGGCCCACTCGCTGACGCGCATGTCGGCGTGCAGTGGCGGCAGGCCGTTGGCATCGCCGTTGAGCATGTCGAGTTTGTGCGCGAGTTCGTGGATCACCAGGTTGTAGCCGTCCCAGCCACCGCTGGCCATTACGCCGGGCCAGGCCAGGATGACCGGGCCTTGCTGCCAGGCTTCACCGCTGTGTTCGCCGTCCCATTCATGCTCGATGCCGCTGGCATCGCGATGGCGTTGCGGGCTGAGGAAGTCGTCGGGATACAGCACGATCTCGTGAAAGCCCTGATACCAATTCAAGTCGCCCAGCCTGAGCAACGGCAGTTGCGCCTGGGCGGCGAGCAGCAGGCGTTGTTCCTGATGCAGCTCGACGCCGGGTAGGGCGCTCAGGTGCTTGTCCTGGAGAAACAACACGCAGGCTTCACGCAGCCAGCGGTCTTCGTCGGCGTTGATGCCGTCGAGAAAGCTCAGGCGGTGGCGTACCCGTTGCCACAGGTCGTCGGCAATCGGGTGTTTCGCCAGGAGGCGCCGGCGACGCCAGGCGCTCAGGGACCACATCGGCTTAGTGCGATTGCACTTTGGTGCCGCCGAAACGGCTGCGCACCACGCCGATGATCATTGGCACCAGCGACAGCAGGATGATGGCCACCACCAGCAGCGACAGGTTTTTCTTGATGAACGGCACGTTACCAAAGAAGTAGCCCAAGGTGACCAGACCGCCGACCCAAAGGATGGTGCCGAGGACACTGAAGCCGAAAAAGCGCGGGTATGGCATCCGCGCCACACCGGCGACGAACGGCGCGAAGGTGCGGATGATCGGCAGGAAACGCGCCATGGTCACCGTCTTGCCGCCGTGTTTGTCGTAGAAATCGTGGGTTTTTTGCAGGTAGTCGCGACGGAAGATTTTCGAGTTCGGATTGCTGAACAGCTTTTCCCCGGCCGTTCGTCCGATTACGTAGTTGGTGCTGTCGCCCATGATCGCCGCCAGCATCAGCAGGCCGCCGAGCAGCACCGGGTCCATGCCACCGCCCGCTGCCACAGCGCCGGCGATGAACAGCAACGAATCGCCTGGCAGGAAGGGCATCACCACCAGGCCGGTTTCACAGAAGATCACCAGAAACAGGATGGCGTAGATCCACGGCCCATAGTTGTTCACCAGCAAATCGAGGTACACATCGAGATGCAGGATAAGGTCGAGCGGGTTGAAATCCATGGGGGCACCTGTATGACGGCCCGACTCGGCAGGCCTGTGCGGATGACTTCGTGTAAGCCTACAGCCGGGTGTAGTTTTTCTTACAAGCCGGAAAAGTCGGGATTATAAGGTCTGAGTGATGAAAAGCGCGTCGGTTTTGTAGCGGGGAATGTCGGGTGTGATTAATTGTCGGGCGCAGGTCAGCTGTGGTGAGGGAGCAAGCTCCCTTGCCACAGAACAACCCCAGTGAGGTTCAGAGTTCGTCGCTGATCGGCAGTACGTAGTTCTTGAACTCGGTGTCTTCCTTGAAGCCGATGGATTCGTAGGTTTTCTGCGCCACTTCGTTGTTGCTGCTGGTCGAGACGCGCATGCGCACGGCCTGGGTTTCCTTGGCCATCTTCTTTGCGGTGCGAATCAGGTTGTCGGCGACCAGTTGGCGGCGCGCGTCTTCGGCGACGTAGATGTCGTTGAGAATCCATACGCGCTTGAGCGACAGCGAGGAGAAGCTCGGATAAAGCTGACAGAAGCCCATGAGCTTCTTGTCGTCATCATCCGCCAGGGCCAGGTAGATCACCGATTCCTTGCGGCGCAGGCGTTTTTCCAGAAAGGCGCGGGAGGAGTCCGGGTAAGGCAGGGAACCGTAGAACTCGCGATACTTGACGAACAACGGGGTCAGCAAATCCAGATGTTCGAGGGTCGCTTGAATAATCCGCATGATAGGTCTCGTCTTCAAGTGGCTGTCTTCAACTGCTCTGACGGCGATGGGAAACCCTTGGCGGCCGTGCATCGATCCTGCCTGAAACCAGCGCAGAAAGGCAATGCGGAAACGGTTCAGGTTGTAGGTGGATCCAGTAGGAAATTTCTTCGCATGTTGACGCCCTCGTCGGCCTCCAGAGTCTGGACCTGTGCTTCGTCCTTCAGATTGACCCCTGACAACTGCCGCCTGCAGGCTTCGCGCATCAGGTACAGCAAGCGATGCGCAGCCATGCCGTAGCTCAAGCCCTCAAGCCTGACGTTGGAAATGCAGTTGCGATAGGCATCGGTCAGCCCGACTTTCGGCGCGTAGGTGAAATACAGCCCGAGGCTGTCCGGCGAACTGAGGCCCGGGCGCTCGCCGATCAGCATCACGACCATTTTCGCGCCGAGCAACTGGCCGATTTCATCGCCCACGGCAACACGGCCCTGTTCGACCAGCACCACCGGCGCGACGGACCAGCCATCGGCGCCCATCTGTTCCTCCAGGCGCGTCAGAAACGGCAAGGTGTGGCGATGCACCGCCAGCGCTGACAGGCCGTCGGCGACGACAATCACCAGATCGACGCCGCCCGGGTGCGCCGTGGCATAGTCGCGCAAGGCCTGCGCTGATTCATCGCTCAGCTTGCGCCCCAGATCCGGTCGTTGCAGGTAACTGTTGCGATCCAGTGCGGCGCTGTGCAGCAGCAGACTGTCACGCCCGCGCTCAGCGAGTTGTGCGCTGATTTCGGCGTGATCAAAGGCCAGATGCACGGCGTCCCGCGCCTGCGCGTGGGCAAACTGAAAGTCCAGTTGCGCCCGTGTCGGCAGGCTGGTGCCGGTGCGGCCCAGGGCAATGCGTGCCGGGGTCAGGCGGCGCAGTTCCAGCCACGGGTTTTGCGGATCGACCGGTGGTTTTTCCATATGACTCATCCCAAGTGCGCCAAGGCCTGACGGAAGGCCGGCGGCAGGTTATTGCCAAAGCGAACCTTGCCGTCCGCCTGGGTGAAGATGCCCATGTTCGCCAGCCATTGCTCGAACTCCGGCGCCGGTTTCAAGCCCAGGGTCTGGCGCGCATAGAGGGCGTCGTGGAACGAGGTGGTCTGGTAATTGAGCATGATGTCGTCGGAGCCGGGGATGCCCATGATGAAATTGATCCCCGCGACGCCGAGCAGCGTCAGCAGAGTGTCCATGTCGTCCTGATCGGCTTCGGCGTGGTTGGTGTAGCAGATGTCGCAACCCATCGGCACGCCGAGCAGCTTTCCGCAAAAGTGATCTTCGAGGCCGGCACGGATGATCTGCTTGCCGTTATAGAGGTATTCCGGGCCGATAAATCCTACGACGGTGTTCACCAGGAACGGCTTGAAATGGCGCGCCACGGCGTAGGCTCTTGTCTCGCAGGTCTGTTGATCGACGCCGTGGTGGGCGTTGGCTGACAGCGCACTGCCCTGGCCGGTTTCGAAATACATCAGGTTCTGCCCGAGGGTGCCGCGCTTCAGGCTGAGGCCGGCGTCGTAGCCTTCCTGCAAGACGTTGAGGTTGATGCCGAAACTGGCGTTGGCCGCTTCGGTGCCGGCAATCGACTGGAACACCAGATCCAGCGGCACCCCACGGTTGATCGCCTCGATCGAGGTGGTGACGTGGGTCAGCACGCAGGCCTGGGTTGGAATGTCGTAGCGCTGGATGATCGCGTCGAGCATCTCCAGCATCGCGCAGATCGAGGCGATGCTGTCGGTGGCCGGGTTGATGCCGATCATCGCATCGCCGTTGCCGTAGAGCAGACCGTCGAGAATGCTCGCGGCAATGCCGGACGGTTCGTCGGTTGGGTGGTTGGGTTGCAGACGGGTCGACAGGCGCCCGCGCAGACCGAGGGTGCCGCGAAATTTCGTGACCACACGGATCTTTTGCGCCATCAGCACCAGATCCTGCACGCGCATGATCTTCGACACGGCGGCGACCATTTCCGGGGTCAGGCCGGGGGCGAGGGCGCGCAGACTGGTTTCATCCGCCGCATCGCTGAGCAGCCAGTCGCGAAAGCCGCCAACGGTGAGATGGCTGACCACGGCGAAGGCCTGCTTGTCGTGGGTGTCGATGATCAGCCGGGTGACTTCATCGGCTTCGTAAGGAATCAGCGCTTCCTGCAGGAAGTGCGTGAGCGGGATGTCCGCCAGCGCCATTTGCGCGGCCACCCGTTCGCCGTCATTGAGCGCGGCGACCTCGGCCAGAAAATCCCCCGAGCGGGCCGGGCTGGCCTTGGCCATGACGTCTTTCAAGCTGTCGAAGCGGTAAGTCTGCGCGCCGACCGTGTGAGCAAAACTGGCCATTCAGCGTTCTCCGTGACGGCGCAGAACGCGTCTGCGCCGTGGTTTTCGACAATCAGTGCAAGGCTTGTTCAGCTTTCTGAATCGCCGCGAATTCTTCTTCCGGCGTGCCCGCTACCAAGTGATGCCGACTGTAGAAAGCAAAGTAAGCAATTAACACTCCATAGATGATCGCCGCGCCGATCACCACCCGTGGATCGACGAGGAAGCCCGCCACCACGGCGATGCACGCCAATACCAGCGCCACACCCGAGGTGAAAATGCCGCCCGGCGTGCGGTACGGCCGGTCCATTTTGGGGCGACGGATGCGCAGGGTGATGTGCGCGGCCATCATCAGCACGTAGGAAATGGTCGCGCCGAACACCGCCACCAGAATCAGCAGGTCGCCCTGACCGGTCAGCGACAGACCGAAACCGATAATGCCCGGGATCACCAGCGCCAGCACCGGCGCTTTGCTTTTGTTGGTCTCGGACAGTTTGCGTGGCAGGTAGCCGGCGCGCGACAGCGCAAAGATCTGCCGTGAATAGGCGTAGATGATCGAGAAGAAACTGGCGATCAGTCCGGCCAGGCCGACCAGGTTGACGAAGCTGCCCATCCAGGTCGAGCCCCCGTAGGCTTTGCTCAGAGCTTCGACCAGCGGGTTGCCGGAGGTCAGCAACGAATTGGCACCTGCGCCGCCGGGGCCAACGATGAGAATCAGCAGGGCGAACATCAGCAGCACCAGCATGGCGCCGATCAGGCCGCGCGGCAGGTCGCGCTTGGGGTTCTTGGTTTCTTCAGCGGCCAGCGGCACGCCTTCGACGGCGAGGAAAAACCAGATCGCATACGGAATCGCCGCCCAAACGCCAACATAGCCGAACGGCAGGAACGGGCTGGCGCCGGCAGCAGCGGTCACCGGGATGTCGAGCAGGTTGGCGACATCAAAGTGCGGCACCATCGCCACCAGAAACACCCCCAGCGCCAGCGCAGCGACGGCGGTAATGATGAACATCAGCTTGAGCGCTTCGCCGACCCCGAAAATATGGATCGCGATGAAGATGATGTAGAACGCCAGATAGATCATCCAGCCGCCGATGCCGAACAACGACTCGCAGTAGGCGCCGATGAACACGGCGATGGCAGCGGGGGCGATGGCGTATTCGATGAGGATCGCGGTGCCGGTTAAAAACCCGCCCCAAGGCCCGAAGGCGCTGCGGGCAAAACCGTAGCCGCCGCCGGCGGTGGGGATCATCGACGACAGTTCGGCCAGAGAAAAACACATGCACAGGTACATGGTCGCCATCAGCAACGTGGCGAGGAACATACCGCCCCAGCCACCTTGGGCGAGGCCGAAGTTCCAGCCGGCGTAATCGCCGGAGATGACATAGGCGACACCGAGGCCCACCAGCAGGACCCAGCCGGCGGCGCCTTTTTTCAGTTCGCGTTGTTGGAAGTAGTCCGTGCCGACTTTTTCGAAGTCGACGGAGGAGCCGGTCGCCGGAGCGCCAGCCGGGGATTCGCTTGGCATAGGGTTCACCATTTTTATTGTTTTATTGGCCCGGCTACAGCCAGGAACCTGATCGTTCCCACGCTCTGCGTGGGAATGTATCAACGGACGCTCCGCGTTCGGCTTTGAAGGGACGCGGAGCGTCCCGGGCTGCATTCCCACGCAGAGCGTGGGAACGATCAGCATCGCAGGATTAGAAGAACCCCAACGGATTGATGTCGTAACTCACCAGCAGATTCTTGGTCTGCTGGTAATGGTCGAGCATCATCTTGTGCGTCTCACGCCCGACGCCGGACTTCTTGTAACCACCGAACGCGGCGTGCGCCGGGTACAGGTGGTAGCAGTTGGTCCATACGCGACCGGCCTTGATCGCCCGGCCCATGCGGTAGGCGCGGTTGATGTCGCGGGTCCACAGGCCGGCGCCGAGGCCGAACTCGGTGTCGTTGGCAATCGCCAGGGCTTCGGCTTCGTCCTTGAAGGTGGTGATGCTCACCACCGGGCCGAAGATTTCTTCCTGGAACACGCGCATTTTGTTGGTGCCCTTGAGCAGGGTTGGCTGGATGTAGTAACCGGTGGCCAGGCTGCCCTCGAGTTTCTCCACCTTGCCGCCAGTCAGCAGCTCGGCGCCTTCGCCCTTGGCGATTTCCAGATACGACAGGATCTTGTCGAATTGCTGCTCCGACGCCTGGGCGCCGACCATGGTCTCGGTGTCCAGCGGGTCGCCACGTTTGATCTGGCTGACTTTCTTCATCACCGCCTGCATGAATTCGTCGTAGATCGATTCCTGCACCAGCGCGCGGGAAGGGCAGGTGCACACTTCGCCCTGGTTGAAGAACGCCAGCACCAGACCTTCGGCGGCTTTTTCGATGAAGCTCGGTTCGGCCTGCATGATGTCTTCAAAGAAAATGTTCGGCGACTTGCCGCCCAGTTCCACGGTAGATGGAATGATGTTTTCCGCCGCGCATTTCATGATGTGCGAGCCGACCGGGGTCGAGCCGGTGAAGGCGATCTTGGCGATGCGCTTGCTGGTCGCCAGTGCTTCGCCGGCTTCTTTGCCGAAACCTTGCACGACATTGAGTACGCCCGGCGGCAGCAGGTCGCCGATCAGTTCCATCAGCACGCAGATGCCCAGCGGGGTTTGCTCGGCGGGCTTGAGTACCACGCAGTTACCGGCGGCCAGCGCCGGAGCGAGTTTCCACGCGGCCATCAGCAGCGGGAAGTTCCACGGGATGATCTGGCCGACCACGCCCAGTGGTTCATGGATGTGATAGGCCACGGTGTTGCCGTCGATTTCCGCAGCGCTGCCTTCCTGAGCGCGCAGGCAACCGGCGAAGTAACGGAAATGGTCGGCTGCCAGCGGGATGTCCGCGTTGAGGGTTTCGCGGATGGCTTTGCCGTTGTCCCAGGTTTCGGTGATCGCCAGCAGTTCGAGGTTTTCTTCGATGCGGTCGGCGATTTTCAGCAGGATCAGCGAGCGCGCCTGCACGGAGGTTGCGCCCCACGCATCGGCGGCAGCGTGGGCGGCGTCCAGGGCCTTGTCGATGTCTTCGGCAGTGGAACGGGGGAATTCGGCGATTGGCTGGCCATTCACTGGCGAGGTATTGGTGAAGTACTGACCTTTGACCGGCGCGACGAACTCGCCGCCGATGTAGTTACCGTACTTGCTCTTGAACGAGACTTTGGCGCCTTCAGTACCGGGGTGGGCGTAACGCATGATGATGTTCTCCTTGGCTTTGTACTTATTAGAGAAACGCGCAAGTGCGCTTGCTATAAGCGTAGAGCAAGGCTCGGGCCACTGCCGTGCAGGTCAGGCAAATCAAGGGCTTGGCGGGTTTCTGTCGGACGAGTGGATTGGCGCTGTGACGGTTTCGGTACAGCGGGCGTGACAATTTGTACCGCTTTCGGCACAGCCCGTGACTGAGTGGTCTTGCCAGCATTGCAATGAGCCGATGGCTGGAGGATGCTGGGCCTCACCTCATGCTTTGGGCCCTAGCGCCTCGGGGAGAACAATAAGAAATGCACGACAACCATTTGAGTCGCCACGCCCGTCAGGTTCTCACTGTCACCCAGGGCAAGCCGCACCCGCACGGCCCCGGTGCCGATCCGTCGATCGCCCGCTCGTGGCTGCGCTGTCTTGAGGACTATCACCTCGATCCTTCGGTGACCATGGCGCCGACCGTGCTCGAACACGGCCGGGTGCTGGAAAGTCGCGAGCGCTTGCAGCAAGTCCTGCAGATCGCCGGTACGGAAATGAGCAGTCTGCATCAACAACTCTCCGGCGCCGGCCACGCGGTGCTGCTGACCGATGCCCGCGGGGTGATCCTCAACTGCGTTACCGCCCCGGCCGAACGGAAGATTTTCGAGCGCGCCGGGCTTTGGCTCGGCGCCGACTGGAGCGAGGCCTGCGAGGGCACCAACGGCATCGGCACCTGCCTGGTCGAGCGCCAGGCGCTGACTATTCATCAAAACGAGCACTTTCGCGGCCGTCACACCGGGCTGACTTGTTCGGCGAGCCCGGTGTTCGATCCGCATGGCGAACTGATGGCGGTACTCGACGTGTCCTCGGCGCGCCCGGACGTCTCGCGCCAGAGCCAGTTCCACACTATGGCGCTGGTCAATCTGTCGGCAAAGATGATTGAAAGCTGTTACTTCCTGCGCTGTTTCGACAATCAATGGTTGCTGCGTTTTCATTTGCAGGCCGAGTCCGTCGGCTTGTTCAGCGAAGGGCTGCTGGCGTTTGACGGCGAAGGGCGGATCAGTGCAGCGAATCAGAGCGCGTTGAACCTGCTCGGGCATGTTCGCGGTGGTTTGCTGGGAAAACCCGTCGAGGCGTTTTTCGATTGTTCGCTGGATGACCTGCTTGGCCGAGCGAGTGCCAATGCCAGCGCCAGTTGGCCGCTGCGCACCCTCGACGGACGCCATCTGTTCGCCGTGTTGCGCGGCGAATCGCGCAAGCCGACGCCGGTTTTCGCCACGCCGATCGCGACGCCTGCGCCACGTCTGTCCGGCATCTGCCTTGGCGACGAGGCATTGCAGGCCGATTTCCGCAAGGCCCTGCGCGTGTTCGAGCGCGACGTGCCGTTGTTGATTAATGGCGAGACCGGCTCTGGCAAGGAAGCGTTCGCCAAGGCTGTGCACCAGGCCAGCCAGCGCTCGACCCATGCCTTCGTCGCCCTCAATTGCGCAGCCATCCCGGAAAGCCTGATCGAGAGCGAACTGTTTGGTTATCGCGGTGGCAGCTTCACCGGTGCGCGCAAGGATGGCATGCGCGGCAAGTTGCAGCAGGCCGACGGCGGCACTTTGTTCCTCGATGAAATCGGTGACATGCCGCTGGCCTTGCAGACCCGTTTGCTGCGCGTGCTGGAGGACCGGCAGGTGGTGCCGATTGGCGGCGAGCCGGAAGCGGTCAACGTGCGGATCATCAGCGCTACCCACCGCAATCTGCTTGAGCGAGTCGCGGACGGCAGCTTCCGCGAGGATTTGTATTACCGGCTCAACGGGCTGGAAGTGGCGTTGCCGGCATTGCGCGAGCGCAGTGACAAGGCGCAGTTGCTGGATTTTCTGTTGGCTGAAGAGGCGGGCGGCGAAACCATCCTGATCGACGAGCCGGCCCGTCAGGCATTGCTGGCGTTCAATTGGCCGGGCAATGTGCGGCAGTTGCGCAATGTGCTGCGCACGCTGGCAGCGTTGTGTGATGGCGGGCGGGTCGGGGTTGAGGATTTGCCGGTGATGATTCGGCAGGCGCGGCCGGCGGTTTTGGCGCAGGAGTCTTGCGCACAGCCGCTGGACGATGCCGAAAGGCTGGCGCTGCTCAATGCACTGGAACAGGCACGCTGGCACATGACGCACACGGCTGAGCAACTGGGCGTGAGCCGAAATACGCTGTATAGAAAGCTGCGCAAACACGGCATCGCCCGCTCTGCCTGATTTCCACCAATCCTGTGGCGAGGGAGCTTGCTCCCGCTGGGCTGCGAAGCGGCCCCAAGACCAGTGCATCCGGTTCAGAAAGATGAACCGCATGTGCTCAATTTACGACTGCTGCGCAGTCGAGCGGGAGCAAGCTCCCTCGCCACAAGGGTCAGGCCGACAAAGCTAAAGAGTGCCATTTCCCCCTCCCTACGCTAACCTGCGGCCATGTTTTACGAGGTCGACTATGCACATTCATATTCTGGGTATCTGCGGGACTTTCATGGGCTCGATGGCGGTGCTGGCCAAAGAGCTGGGCCATCACGTGACCGGCTCCGACGCCAACGTCTATCCGCCAATGAGCACGCAGCTCGAGGCCCAGGGCATTCAGCTGACGCAGGGTTATGACCCGGCGCAGCTCGATCCGGCGCCGGATCTGGTAGTAATCGGCAACGCTATGTCCCGTGGCAACCCGGCGGTCGAATACGTCCTGAACAAGGGCCTGCCGTACGTCTCCGGCCCACAGTGGCTGGCCGATCATGTGCTGCAAGGTCGTTGGGTGCTGGCAGTCGCCGGTACCCACGGCAAGACCACCACCAGCAGCATGCTCGCCTGGGTACTGGAGCACGCAGGCATGAGCCCGGGTTTCCTGATCGGTGGTGTACCGCAGAATTTCTCGGTGTCGGCGCGTCTGGGCGGCACGCCGTTCTTCGTGATCGAAGCTGACGAATACGACAGTGCCTTCTTCGACAAGCGTTCGAAATTCGTCCATTACCGCCCGCGCACTGCGATCCTCAATAACCTTGAATTCGATCATGCGGACATCTTCCCCGATTTGCCGGCGATCGAGCGGCAGTTCCATCATTTGGTGCGCACTATTCCAAGCGAAGGACTGGTCATTCATCCGACCACTGAGCCGGCTTTGCAGCGCGTGATCGAAATGGGCTGCTGGACCCCGGTGCAGACCACCGGTGCTGGCGGTCAGTGGCAGGTCAAATTGCTTAGTGAAGACGGCTCGGCGTTCGAAGTGCTGTTCGAAGGTGTGTCGCAAGGCACCGTCGAGTGGGAGTTGACCGGTCAGCACAACGTCGCCAACGCCTTGGCTGCTCTGGCCGCCGCGCGGCATGTCGGCGTGGTGCCGTCGATGGGCATCGCCGGATTGAGCGCGTTCAAGAACGTCAAGCGGCGTATGGAGAAAGTCGCCGAAGTGCGCGGCATAACAATCTACGACGACTTCGCCCACCACCCGACCGCCATCGCCACTACCCTCGACGGCCTGCGCAAACGTATTGGCGATGCGCCGCTGATCGCGATCATCGAACCGCGCTCCAACTCGATGAAGCTCGGCGCGCACCGTGACGGCTTGCCGGACAGCGTGGCCGATGCCGATCAGGTGATCTGGTATGCCCCGGCCAACCTGGGCTGGGACCTGGCGGCGACCGCGGCGTTGTGCACCGTGCCGTCGATTGTCAGCGATTCGCTGGAGGGCATCATCGAGCGCGTGAAGAGCCAGGCACAACCCGGCACCCACGTGGTGATCATGAGCAACGGCGGCTTCGGCGGCCTGCACGGCAAGCTCGCCGAGGCGCTGCAATGAACACGTTCTCGCAGCACGGCGGCCCGGAGCGCATCACGCTGGCGATGACCGGCGCGTCCGGCGCCCAGTACGGCCTGCGCCTGCTCGATTGCCTGGTGCGTGAGGATCGCGAGGTGCATTTCCTGATCTCCAAGGCCGCGCAGTTGGTGATGGCCACGGAGACCGATGTTTCCTTGCCGGCCAAGCCGCAAATGATGCAGGCCTTTCTGACCGAATACACCGGCGCCGCCGCCGGGCAGATTCGTGTGTACGGCAAGGAAGACTGGATGTCGCCAGTCGCTTCCGGTTCCGGTGCACCGGCAGCGATGGTGGTGGTGCCGTGTTCGACCGGCACGCTGTCGGCGATTGCCACGGGGGCCTGCAACAACCTGATCGAACGCGCGGCGGACGTCACGTTGAAAGAGCGCCGCCAGTTGATTCTGGTGCCGCGCGAGGCGCCGTATTCGAGCATTCATCTGGAGCACATGCTCAAGCTGTCGAACCTGGGCGTGACGATTCTGCCGGCGTCGCCGGGCTTCTATCACCAGCCGCAGACCATCGACGACCTGATCGATTTTGTCGTCGCGCGGATTCTTAACCTGCTCGGCATCCCGCAGGACATGCTGCCGCGCTGGGGCGAGCATCATCTGAGCAGCGATGAATAAGCTGCTGGTGATTGTTCTGGCGGCGCTGCTGACTGGCTGTGCCACGGCGCGCACGCTCGATGCGGCTAAACCGGGCGCACCGGTGGTGTACGCCGGGACGCGGCTGGATTTGTACGCGTTGAATGGCGGCTGCTGCGCGATGGAGCGGTTTGGTGCTGAGGCGCCGAGCTATCCGGGCGTGGACCTGCCGGCCAGTGCGTTGCTCGATACGCTGTTGTTGCCGTTGTCGTTGCTTACCGTGATTGGCGTAGGTTTCCAGGCGACCGGCGGATTGTAGGGGAGCGCACAACCTCTGTGGCGAGGGGATTTATCCCCGTTGGGGTGCGAAGCGCCCCCCAAATTTTAAAAGCGACGACTGCTGCGCAGCCGAACGGGGATAAATCCCCTCACCACAAAGTCCCGGAGTTATTTGCCTAACTTGCGCAACTCATCCGACTCAATCACCCGCACCCCATCCTGCTCCTCCAGCGCCAACCGCCACATCGCCCGCGCCAACTGGCACGCTTCGATGCCGCGGTACTTGCCCGGAATCAGTTTCGACAACGGCCCGGCCAATTGCTCGGCCAGACGCGGTTCCGTACGCTCGCCCAATAATAGCGAAGGCCGGCAAATGGTCAGTTGCGGCCAGTCCTGCGCACGCAAGGCCTGTTCCATTTCACCTTTGACCCGGTTGTAAAACACCGAGGATTTCGGATCGGCGCCAATCGCACTGATCACGATCAGATGCCGCGCGCCCATCTCCCTCGCGCGTTTGGCGAATGCCACGACCATGTCCAGATCTACTGCGCGAAAGGCAGCTTCGGAACCGGCCTGCTTGATCGTGGTGCCGAGGCAGCAGTACGCGATATCGACGCGTCCGGCGAGCTGCGGCAGAAAAGCCTGCGGATCGCCGACCGGGTTTTCCAGATGCGGATGCTCGGCCAGTGGTCGACGGGAAGGGGCGAGGACGCGGGTGATCGTGGGCTCGTTGAGCAAGCGGTCGAGTAGATGTTCACCGGTCAATCCGGTGGCTCCGGCAAGCAATACATGCTGAGGCGTCAAGTACATAAGGTCTCTCCCTTGATACTGTTCAGCTTAGTTGCCTTTTGTCGGCGCGTCGTTCAACGCCGCACTTTGCAGTGCTTTGCGCGCTTGCTGTTTGCGCAGCAACTGCCAATGCGACAGCACGGTCTTCGGCGCCCAGATTTGCGGCTCCGACGCTTCGAAACCGTCCGCCAGTTCACGCTCGGCGACCGTGGCCCTGGCCAGTTTGAAGGCTTGCTCCAGATCATCGGTCTGGTTCAGCGCCTGGGCAAACAGCGCGTCGCCGAAATAAGTGAAGTTGGCCTCTTCCGAACAGCCGAAGGACACCCGATCGGCGCGCGAGGCGGTCATGATCAGGGTGCGCTGGTCTTTTAGCGCCGGGATGAAACCGCCGGAATAGCACGATGAAATGACGATGACCTTGTCGCGGTTTTTCAACGGTGCGAGCACGGCCGCGAGTTCGTCGGCGGGCAGGTCGGCCAGCTCCATTCGCGGCTGGTCCAGTACCAGTTCATGTTCGGCGGTGCCGTGGCTGGTCAGGTAAATGAACAACAAGTCTTCCGGACCGCTGCGTTCGGCGAGGGTCAGCGCAGCGCGGCGCAGGTTTTCGCGGGTGGCCATGGGGCGGTCGCCGAGATGGTCGCGGTGGTTGACCAGACGAATCTGGCCGAAAGCGCCGAAACGCGTGTTGAGCATGTTGGCGACGTAATCTGATTCGCGCAGGAACACGCTTTGCTTGCCGTCGCCGCCCAGAGTCAGGGTGTACAACTCGACCGTTGGAGTCGAAGCGGGAATCGCCGCCAGGGCGTCATCGAGCAGGCGCCCTTGGGCGATCAGGCCGAGTTCAAGAGTATCGGGCAGTAACTTGCCGTCGGCATCGCGCACCCGCTGGCCGTTGATCCAACTGCCGCTGAGCACGCTGCCATCGGTCAGCACCAGGGTGCCGCGTCCGGAATAGCTGTCGTTGTCAAAGCCGCCGATGTAAAAACTGCCGTCGGACAGGTTCAGGCGACCCTGGCCGCTGAAGCGCCAGTCAACGAAGCTGCCGATGTAATGGCTGCCGTCGGCGCCGATCAGTTCGCCCTTGCCGGTCAATGCGCCTTCCTTGAACTGGCCGATCCAGACATCGCCATCGGCGTTTTCGTAGCGGCCCTTGCCGTGTAATTGATTGTTCTTGAAACCGCCGACATAGATGTCGCCGTCGGCGCTGTTATAGGTGCCGTTGCCTTCCAGCTGACCGTTGACGAAATGGCCGCTGAACGAATTGCCGCTGGCATCGCCGCGCTGGCCTTCGCCGTTGGGTTTGCCATGGGCGAACTGGCCTTGATAGGAGCTGCCGTCGTCCATTTCCAGACGACCGAGTCCGGAATACTGATCCGCCTTGAACTCGCCGCGATAGGTCATGCCGTTTTCTTTCAACGTGCCTTCGCCGTCGCGCCGCCCCTGCTTGAAGCCGCCGGTGTAACTGCTGGCGCTGGTGGTCAGGCTGCCCTGGCCGTCGAACAGACCTAGCTGAAACTGGCCGCGATAAACCTCGCCGTTGCTGCCATGCCATTCGCCTTGCCCGTGCCACTGGCCCTGGTCGAACTGCCCGGCGTACCAGCTGCCATTGGGATAGTCGACACGGCCCTGGCCTTGCAGCAAGCCATTGACCAGCTCACCGCGATAGCGTCCGCCGTCCGGCAGGCGCGCATCTGGCGGCAACAGCGATTCGCCGTCGCCGCAAGCGGTGAGCATCAGGGTCAGGGCAAGGGGTGCAAGACGAGCGAGTGAGCGCATAGCGGGATCCGGGCAATTAGGCGACCGAGTATGCCGCAGCTATGCGTCGCATATATAGAGACGTGACGCGAAACAGCGTGTGCTGCTTCGCATACGGAACGATCAGACGAAACAGAGCGACAACGGCTCGGCGATATAGGCCGGTTTGTCCGAGCCCTCTATCTCCAGTGTTGCGGTAGCCTTGAGCAACCACTGGCCGGGTTTTTTCTCGGTCACTTCGACCATGTCGACCTTCAATCGGACTTTCGAATCGACTTTGACCGGCTGGATGAAACGCACGCTGTCCAGGCCATAGTTGACGACCATTTTCACGCCTTCCGGCAGAACGAGGATGTCCTCCATCAATTTGGGCATCAGCGACAGCGACAGGAAACCATGGGCAATGGTGCTGCCAAACGGGGTTTGCGCGGCTTTGACCGGGTCGACATGAATGAACTGATAATCACCGGTGGCTTCGGCGAACAGGTTGATGCGTTCCTGGTCGATGGTGAGCCATTCGGAACGTCCGAGTTCCTTGCCGACATAATCTTTGAGCTCTGCAACGGGAACATAGGGCATTGAGACTCTCCTTGGGTTCATCGGTTTTATAGTTTTTCAGGGGCGGATTTGACCGGCCTGCGAACCACTGTAGATCATCATGGCGATTTGCTCAGGTCAACCGACCATGCTTTTGGCGAATGCCGGTCCATAGCGCAGGCATGCTTATAATGCGGGCGATTTGCGGGTTGGAAAGTCAGACGGAGATGTCAGATGTTGTTACGTGGCCTGACCATGCTGGTGCTGTTTCAGTTGCTCGGCACGGCGCTCAATCACTTGCTGCTGCCGATACTGCCGGGGCCGATCATCGGTCTGCTGTTGCTGCTGGTGTTTCTGATCATTCGCGGTGAAGTCGGCGAGCCGCTGAATCAGGCGGCGGGTAGCCTGCTGCGTTATCTGCCGTTGCTGCTGGTACCGCCAGCGGTGGGTGTCATGGTGTATGCCGGGGCAATTGCTGCAGACTTTTGGGCGATTGTCGGCGCACTGGTGGTCTCGCTGATCCTGTCGATGGCCTTTGCCGGCGTGCTGATGCAGCGTCTGATCAAGCGTCACGCGCCGCCGGCGGAGGAGTCCTGATGCTCTTTGACTGGCAAGGTGCCTGGGCTTCGGTCATTCACCATCCGTTGTTCGGCATCGGCATCACGCTGGGTGCCTATCAGCTTGTGCTGGCGGCATTCGAGAAAACCCGCTGGATCTTTCTGCAACCGGTGCTGGTCTCCATGTTGTTGGTGATCGGTGTGCTGGTCGGATGCGGTCTGACCTACGCCGAGTACCGCAAGAGCACCGAAATCCTCAGCATTTTGCTGGGCCCGGCCACGGTGGCGCTGGCAGTGCCGCTGTATTTGAATCTGCGACGCATCCGCCAATTGTTCTGGCCGATTTTTACTACGCTGGTGATAGGCGGGGTGGTGGCGACAGGCATGGGCGTGGCGCTGGGCTGGTGGTTCGGTGCCGATCACATGATCTTGATGACCATGGCGCCAAAATCGGTGACGTCGCCGATTGCCATGCTGGTGGCCGAGCAGATCGGCGGCGTCGCGGCGCTGGCGGCAGTGTTCGTGCTGATCACCGGGGTTATTGGCGCGATCTTCGGCCCGGCGCTGCTGACGCGCCTCGGCGTGCACAGCCCCGAGGCGCGCGGCATGGCACTGGGCATGACCGCCCACGCCGTCGGCACGGCGGTGGCGATGCAGGAAAACGATGAGTGCGGCGCCTTTGCCGCGCTGGCGATGAGTCTGATGGGCGTGGCCACGGCGGTGTTCCTGCCGTTGGCGGTGTCGATGGTGGTGTAAGGAAAAATGTCTATGAGTCTGCCGCTTTTCCCGCTGAACACAGTGCTGTTTCCCGGCTGCAACCTTGACTTGCAGATTTTCGAGGCGCGCTACCTCGACATGATTGGCCGCTGCATGAAGCAGGGCGTTGGCTTCGGTGTGGTGTGCATTCTTGAAGGCAGCGAAGTCGGTGCGGCGCCGGAAGGTTTTGCCATGGTGGGTTGCGAAGCGCGGATCATCGATTTCCAGCAGCAGGACAACGGCTTGCTCGGTATCCGTGTACAGGGCGGGCGGCGCTTCAAGGTATTGCGCAGCGAAGTGCAGCGCGACCAATTGATTCAGGCTGACATCGAGTGGTTCGACGATGAACCCGAACAACCGTTGCAAGACGAAGACGCCGATCTGGTGGCCCTGCTCAAGGCGCTGGCCGAACACCCGATGGTCGAAGCGCTGGACATGGGCACCGAGGCGTCGGGGCAGCAGTCGCTAGCCAACCAGTTGGCCTACCTGCTGCCGTTTGCCGAAGAAGACAAGATCGACTTGTTGCAACTGGATAATCCGCAGCAACGTCTGGATGCGATTCAGGCATTGCTCGATGAGTTGCAAGGTGAGTTGTTTGCTTAGTTGCACTTTGAATTAGCTGGCCGTATCTGCCAGCATTGTTTTGATTTTGCCTTTGTCTTAATTTCAAGTTGCCGACAGGAGTCGGCGACCTGATTAATAACAAGGAAGAAATCATGACTGTTTATGAAGATGAGTGGGGGTTCTGGGACGATATCGCCGGCAAGTATATTTTCAAACATGCCGGTAGCGATCATAACGTCGACCATGTCATTGAGGCGGCTGCTACTTATGCCGACGCCATGGTGCTTGCGCGCCGTCAGCGCAAGGCCGCGAAAATTCCAGCCAACGATATACCGCGAGTGACAGCGACGGCTGCATCGTTGTCGGCAGTCGTTGTGGCTTGAAGCAGTATTTTTTCAATCTATCAGACTGTTGTTCGAAAAGAACGAATGGCAGTGCTGCAATCGTCAGGTGGTTGTTCCATGGACAAAAATAATAATGGTAGTTTTACCGCGAACTTGTACGTCAACGGTTTGCCCGTCGTACTCAATCAGCAACGCTTGAAACTGAAATTGCGCGACCCGCGAATCACCCGGCGCGTACAGCTGGAGGCGGAAACGGGACTGGCCGACAAGCGCGCGAGCCGCCTTATCACGCTCGCCGACCATGAAGATGACAAGCCTCTGCTATTTACCTTTACTGCGCAGGGCGACAGTTACGCCATCACCGTTTCTCTGCGGGGGATTTACGATCAGGCGCGTTTGGTTATCGAACCGGGCACGCATGATTTACTGGTCAGCACGACCGAGCGCAGCGAATTTTTTTCCATCAGCAAGATGGGGGTGTTGCGGGCAACCCTGATTGACTTCGAGACGGGGCCGGCCTACATCGATCTGGCGACCGAGTCGAATCAAATACCGTTGTACAAGACTGTGATTAACGGGATGAGCGTCTTTAAAAACGTCGATCCCAACCTGACGGGTCATACCGCGTTCAATAACAAACCGGTTATCTTCGTGATGAAGATCATCGATAAATTGCCACTGTCCGCTTGATCTGGAACGCCATGCATTGTTTCGATGCATGGCGTTTTTTTATAGGCGCACTATCGCTCTGCGGCTGACCCTCGTCGGCGCCGGGTGGCCGTCTGCTCCACGCCGGCGCACGGGCCTCAGGCCTTGTTGACGGCGCCGAGGGTCAGTTCTTGCGGATTGATCTGCACATTTGGATCGGTATCGATACTCCACTGACTTTTTGCGGGCTGATACACCAGGGTGCCGACGTCTCCCGGCTTGAAGCCGATGTGCGTTACATACACGGTTGGCGCCAGTTCGCTCCGCGTCTGATGGGCGTGGATGTCGGCCAGCAGCGCGTCGATGCTGGCATAGCCACGCGCATCGATCAGATACAGCACGACCACTTCGAACAACAGTGACACTTCATAAATGTTGCCGGCTGAAGTCACTACGCTGAGAGTGTCGACAGGCACGTCGTCATCGATGTCTGGCAATTCGATTGAGGCGCTGCCGACTTGCAGCCGGGTTGAAATCAGCTGAATGTCATCACGGCGTATCGTTTCGCTCATGCTGGCCGTGTACAGGTTCCAGGTGGAAGCGTCGGCTGTTTTCGCCAGCGCGCCGGGCGTCGACAGGCGAATGATGCAGTTACTGACCAAGTGAATGTCATAGGTCGAACTCTGGCCCTTGAGGACATAAATGCCGTTGTGTGCCTTGGCATCGATCTCGACTTTGTTGGGCTTGGCGGAGAGCAAAATGCTTTCCGTCACCTGGGGGCTGGAAAACACGTAGTTGCCCTGCCGGAGCTTGAGGCAGTCTTTGGCGTTGCGCACTTTGGTGCCTGGCGTTTCAGCGTCGTCGAAATAATCGGGATAGAAGCCCTGCAACCGATACGACACGCCGTCCTGCATGAGCAGCACAATGTCCTGGGCCAGATAAGGGGTGTTGACCTTGAGACTGTTCCGGCCGGTGTAGCCTGTGGAATGCCTTGCGGTCTGAATCAGGCCTTTGAAGATCACAAGTTTGGACGGCAGCAGAACCGACAGGTTGATGTGGCTGTAATACAAATGGCTGTTGCCTGACACCCCTTCACGCTTGTCCACGTCATACGTGGCGATCACATCGACGATGTCTTCGGCTTTGAAGTCGATAAAAACCACCTGCGAAGTGCTGGGCGTTTCGCGGGTCGCAATGAACTCAACCCGGCGCCCAATGCGCGAAACGAAGTGCCGGTGTGCACTTTTTTCACTGATCGAGACGGGGCCCTCATTGACGATCGCGGGGGCGGCCAGCGGTTTGCCCACGGCACTGATCAGCATTTCTATGGCGTGATTGCCGGGCTCGTTGAGCAGCGCTGGCAAAAGTGGCACCAGTTGGTACTGATCCTCGGTCTTGAACGACAACTTGCTGTGCCGCAGTTCGCGCGTGCCGTCGACTTGTCGGTAGACGTTTTTTATCGTCAATGTCTGTGGCGGATCCTCGCCGTCGATACCGCGCAACGAGTGGACGACCAGGGACGTGCCGATGATCTGCCAGCGCTGGATGCGTTCCATGGGCCAGCCCAATTCGATCACGCTCGGCTGTTCGCCGTCCTCAATGATGGTCGCGTAGGCGGACGTTGGCGCGATGTAGTAGCGGTCATCGCCCGGGCCGCCATCCACTGAGCAGTTTTCCCCGCGTATGATGATCGTGTCGTCGCCTCCGCCAGCGACGATGTGATCGTTGCCGTTGGCGACAATCCGGTTGGCATCGTCGGTGGCGGTGACGTGGCTGGTGCCGCTGCGTAAGGTCGAGATGTTTTCGATGGAATCGAGCTGCGCAATCTCGATCGGATCGACGCCGAGCGTGTTGCTGCGCAGCAGCACTTTGCCGGTCTGTAAGTTGACGTCGTGACCGACATGACGGGTCGGTGCAACCGGGCGTGTGCCTTCGAAAGCCAGGGTGTCCGAGCCGGCGCCGCCCTTGAGCGTGCTGGCTGGGGCAGAGGTTTTTTCCTGATTGAGCTCGCCCTCGGTGACTTGATCGTAGAACCCGTCATCAAGGTCGCCGCCCTCAAGAGTCTTGGCGCCTTCGCGATAGCTGAACAGATTGACCTTTTTACGGACCCCTTCGACCTTGTCGTTGCCGTCACCCAGGCGCCAGAGCACGCCTTTGTCGCCGGGAACGCCGTGAACGACGCCTGGCAGGTTGGCGGGCACCCCGTCCCGGGCGCTGATGGCGTCGTCGTTCTCCACCAGGACCGGTTCGCTCTCAAGCTTGAACGGCTGGTTGGTGCCGGCTTTCCACTGGTGAGCCCAGACTTTCACCGGTCTGAGTTCGACGCTGAAGCTGCCATCGACGACCTGTTCCACAAAGTCTTTGTAAGCGCCCTCGATCAGCGTCTTGGCGGATGCCTGCAGTTGCTTGCGATGCTCACTGAAGGCCTTGGACACCCGGAAGCGATCCAACACTTCCTTGTCCAGTTCCTGCCCGGTGAAGGCGAACCAGCCGGAGCGCAGCCGTTCGTGGGTGGTCAGCTCGATGTAGTCATCGATGTCATCCACCACCCGGGCGGCCTGGTAGATCATCGAACCGGTGATGAGTATGGCGGCCGCGGCGAGGCCGATGGGGCCGGCCGTGCTGCCGAACCCGGCGAGCGCCGCCACGCCGAGTATCAGGCTGATGCCCGCGCCCGTGACGCTCAAGGCACCGCTGACGTAATGGTCCTGGGCCTGCTTGCCGCTGCTTGCCGCGGCGGCATTGAACGATTTGACGGCATCGGTGATGTCGAAGGGCAAGGTGATCGCGCTGGCAAACAGCCCGGCGCCACGGCTGAGAACTTTGCCGGCCGAGGTCAGCGGAAAGCGACGGAAGGCCGTCGAGCCATTTCTGAGCATCGCCTGACCGGTCTTGGTCAGGCCCTGTTCGATGATCAGTGAACCGAATTCTGCGGCGACCGACGTTCCCTGATACGCCGCCTCCAGCGATTCACCTTTCTTGATCGCATCGATCATGCCCATGTAGCCGCTGTAGATGCCGAAGGCTTGCAACCCGACACCTGTGCCGCTCATCAAATAGCTTTTGCTCTTGCTGACCCAGCCGGGGGTGTTTTCGAAAGAATCGACGCGATGAATGTCCAGTTTCTGCGCAGCCTTGCCGAGCTGATTGAGGCGCTGCATCGCGCTGCCGTCGGCGAGCACGGTGGGGCTGACGAACAGCGGCGGGGCATCGGTCGAGCGTTTGCAGGCGATTTCATAGAACAGCGTGGCGATAACACTGCCGTCGGGATTGTCGACGGACTTCAAGCGCGCTTCGACACTGGCCGAATCGAAGTTGAGCGCGTCGAGAAACGGTTGATCTGGCGTCTGCATCCCAGCGTTCGCCGGGCTGATGGCGACGCCGTCCACGGTCGCTCCCAGCGCACTGAGCTCGACTCGCGTGACTTCGATCTCGCCGATGCGCAGAGGCCCGTGCTGCTTGTCGAGGGCTTTGAGGGTAGTCGCCAAAGCGCCGGCGGTGCCGGAGGCCGGGGCTGACTCCGGGGGCGGTGTGCTTGCCAGGGTGCTGGATCTGTCGGCGCCGGGAGCATGGATATTGGTCAAGGCCGAGAGCGGCGTTACGTGGACGGAGCGAATGTTTACGGAGTCGATGGGCGGGGCAATAAGTTTGGCCATGTGTTCTTCCTTGAGTAATAAGCGCGAGAGCGCTCCGGTGTCCTTACCGGTAGTTATTAACGTTTTGAATATATTTGTTGAATCTTGTTGCGCAACTTAGTAGTCAGCTAGGTGCGCAGATGCATCGACGCGATTCAATGTAATTGAATTGGCGACGTTTAAAGAATGATCTTTTCAGACTTTTGATTGTAAATGTAACGCGCGCTTATTGTTGATCTTTAAAGTAAGAGGCAGTTGTAACTGGCGTACGGACAGTGACAAGACGAGGGCAACAGCTATAGGAGATAGCGCCACTCTCATCGGCAATACGTTGAGAGTGGCTTGAAGAGGCGTGATGGCGGGTTAGTAAGCGTAACGAAGCATCGTATGCGGCAAATGGCGCAGGACAAACAGGCTGAACAGCAAGACCAGGGCTGGCAGAATCAGCCACCAGACCTTGAATGGCATGGCGTTGAGTGGCGTTCGGCGCTGGCTCAGCCACAGGCCTGCGGCGCAGACACAGGCTGCCAGCATTGCGCCGGCGAGAATGTCCGTCGGCCAGTGCGCGCCCAGGTATACCCGCGACAGGGCAATCGCCAACGCCGGGATGCAGCCCACCAGCAGCCAGGTCAGGCGCATGCGTGGTGGTTGCCCGCGGCCGGCAAGCACCGCCAGGGTCAGGAACAGCGCAAAGGCGCCGGAGGCGTGGCCGCTGGGCATGCTGTAACTGGTCAATGGGTCCGTCAGCACTTCCGGGCGGACCCGGGCGAAAAAGTGTTTGGTCGTGGTGTTGAGCAACGCGGTGCACAGCAACGTGCCACCGGTGAAGATCGCATGCCGCCATTGCCGACACAGCAATAGCAGGCCGGTGAGCAGGGCGCTGAACACGAGCATGTTGTGAAACTCACCGATCAGGGTCAGCGTGACGGCGATCTCATCAAGCGTCGGTTGGCGATGTTCCTGTACCAGCGTCATCACGCCTTGGTCGAGCGCGGTCAGGTAGGGGAAACCGATGAACAGACCGATCAGAATCAACAGACTCATGCTGCTGATCCAGATCGTTGCGCGGCGATGGCGGCGCAGGCTGCTGTTGACGCTCATGCCGACCATCACCGCGATACTGGCAGCGACGATCCCGGCTTCGAGCCAGAAACCCTCGGGCAATGGCAAACGGAATGCCGCACCCGTGGCCCAGCCCGGCAGCAGGTAGGCCAGGCTCCAACCGGCAGCCGCCAGCAGGCTGACAGCAAAAAACCGCGGGAAGGGCATGTCGCACATGCCGGCGACCATCGGCAACATGGGCCGCAGCGGGCCGATGAAGCGTCCGACCAGCAGGCTGGCGATGCCATAGCGCTGGAAATAGGATTCGGCGCCGGCCATCCACTCCGGATGATGGCGCAGCCCCGGCAGGCGGCGGATGTTCTGGTGGAAATGCCGTCCGAGGAAATACGAGATCAGGTCGCCAAGGATTCCGCCCAGGAAACCCAGCAACAGCGTTTCGCTCAACGACAGTGCGCCGCTGCCGGCCAGCACCGCCACGGTAAACAACAACACCGTGCCCGGCACGATCAACCCGGCAATCGCCAGGCATTCCACACACGCGACAATGAAGACCGCGGCAGCCAGCCACTGCGGATTGGCGCTCAGCCATCCAGTGATGCTATCGAGCCATGGGCCCATACAGACAACTCCATCAAATCTTTAATTGATCCCGAAGGATGCATCGTTATCAGTGGTTGACTGATCCCCTGTGGGAGCGAGCCTGCTCGCGAATGCCTCGTGTCAGACGCAGAAACATTGGCTGGCACGCCCTCTTCGCGAGCAGGCTCGCTCCCACAGGGGATGTCATTTGGTTGCAGATTCGGCGTCAGCCCCGGGAAGCAGAAAATAATCCCGCCCTTCGACCTGACCGCGTCGCAGCGGGTTCCTTGTGCACCATTGCGCATAGGCGGCGTCAACGAAGCGGTACAGCAGATGCTCGTCCCGGCCCAGCGGAATGCCCAGTCGGGTGGTTTGAATAACGTGCGAGGGCTTCGGTCCGGTGTCCTCGACCAGCAACAGCTCGTGGTCAAAACGCTTGGCGTCCCACACCGGCACTTTCAACCCCAGCGCCTTGCACAGCAAGGTCTGCCCGGCGCACAGCTTCTGCGTTGGACGTGGGCGGCCCTGAGCATCGGGATTGTTCAGGAGCATCTGCGCCAGGCTCGCCGGGCCGCTGATTTCATCGACCCACGGATAGGCGGATTTGATCAGCACGGCATTGCCCGGCCCTTGGGCGCTGAAATTCAGCGAGTCGCCGCCACGGGCGTAATACATATAGATGTGGCCGCCATCCAGAAACAAAGCCTTACGCTTTTCCGTGTAGCCGAGCGAGGCGTGACTGCCTTTTTCCGCGCAGTAATAGGCTTCGGTTTCGATGATCCGCGCGCTCAACCACAAGTCCCCGATGCGATGGCGGATGACTTTGCCGAGCAGATCCTGCGCCAGCACTTGCGCGTCACGGTCAAAAAAACTGTCTGGCAGGCCCACCGGCAGGCGCTCGGTGGCGGGGCGAAGGTGCACGTTGGTCATGATGGGCAAGGTTTATCCAGGCTCAAGAGGTCGTGATGATAGCAACGCTCAGCTTAATTACGTCTGAACGTTGGCCAAATGCTGCTCATTTCGACCATCCGCCCGTCACTGCTGTTAGTCCCGGGACGCGACAGCTATAATCTGCCGCTTTCCTCTTTGCCAAGACCCCAGCAGCCATGACTGAGTCCGTTCTTGACTACATGACCCGATTGGGTCGCGCCGCCCGCCAGGCTTCCCGGGTCATTGGCCGTGCCAGCACTGCGCAGAAAAACCGCGCCTTGCAGGCAGCGGCCAATGCGCTGGACGCCGCGCGCGCCGAGCTCGCCGCCGCCAATGAGCAAGACCTGGCAGCCGGTCGCGCTAACGGTCTGGAGCCGGCCCTGCTGGAGCGTCTGGAACTGACCCCGGCGCGCATCGACGGCATGATCGTCGGTCTGCGTCAGGTCGCGGCGCTGCCTGATCCGGTCGGTGCGATCCGCGACATGAGCTTCCGTCCGTCGGGCATCCAGGTCGGCAAGATGCGCGTGCCGCTGGGCGTGATCGGGATCATTTACGAATCCCGTCCCAACGTGACCATCGACGCCGCCAGTCTGTGCCTGAAGTCCGGCAATGCGACGATTCTGCGCGGCGGCTCCGAGGCGATTCATTCCAATCGCGCGATTGCCGCGTGCATTCAACGCGGTCTGGCCGAGGCCCAATTGCCCGCCGCCGTCGTGCAAGTGGTCGAGACCACCGACCGCGCTGCCGTCGGTGCGCTGATCGCCATGCCTGAATATGTCGACGTCATCGTGCCCCGTGGCGGCCGTGGCCTGATCGAACGCATCAGCCGCGATGCCCGCGTGCCAGTGATCAAACATCTGGACGGTATCTGCCACGTTTACGTCAGTGCCCACGCCGATCTGCCGAAAGCCCGGCGTATTGCCTTCAATGCCAAGACGTATCGTTATGGCATTTGCGGCGCGATGGAAACCTTGCTGGTCGATCAGGCAGTCGCCGCTGACTTCCTGCCGGCGATGGCGGCGCAGTTCCGCGAAAAAGGCGTCGAGCTGCGTGGCTGCGAGCGCACCCGGGCGATCATCGAGGCTGTGGCTGCCAGCGAAGACGACTGGCATACCGAGTATCTGGCGCCAATCCTGTCGATCCGCGTGGTCGACGGCCTGGACCAGGCGATCGAGCACATCAACCATTACGGCTCCCATCACACCGACTCGATCGTCAGCGAAAACCTCGCAGACACCCGTCGCTTCGTGGCGGAAGTCGACTCGGCCTCGGTGATGATCAACACGCCGACCTGCTTTGCCGATGGATTTGAATACGGATTGGGTGCCGAGATCGGCATTTCTACTGATAAGCTGCACGCCCGTGGCCCGGTGGGCCTGGAAGGACTGACCTGCGAGAAGTACATCGTGGTCGGCGATGGCCAGTTGCGCGGCCAGGCGACGGTCTGACTTGACCGACCTCGAACCGACAGCGCCGCAGCCCGGCAGCGAGTCCCGTCCGCAACGCATTGGCGTGCTGGGCGGCACGTTCGACCCGGTGCACATCGGTCATCTGCGTGGCGCACTGGAAGTCGCCGAAGCGCTGGCGCTGGATGAGCTGCGCATGATGCCCAGCGCCCGGCCGCCGCACCGAGATACGCCGCAGGTGTCGGCGCAGGATCGCCTGGCGATGGTCGAAAGCGCGGTGGCCGGTTTGCCGCCGCTGGTGGTGGACGCCCGTGAATTGCAGCGGGACAAACCGTCCTGGACCATCGATACCCTGGAGTCGCTGCGCGCCGAAATGGCCGCCGAGACCCAGGTTTTTCTGCTTTTGGGCTGGGACGCATTTTGCGGCCTGCCCACTTGGCACCGCTGGGAAGAGTTGCTCCAGCATTGCCATATCCTGGTGCTACAGCGCCCGGACGCCGACAGCGAACCGCCGGATGCCTTGCGCAACCTGCTGGCAGCGCGTTCGGTGAGCGACCCGCTGGCCCTGAAAGGGCCGAGCGGACAGATTGCATTCGTCTGGCAGACACCGCTCGCGGTTTCCGCCACCCAGATCCGTCAACTGCTGGCCAGCGGTAAGTCGGTACGTTTCCTGGTGCCCGACGCGGTCCTGGCCTACATCGATGCGCACGGTCTGTACCGTGCGTCGAACTGAACAAGGCGTGCTTCACTGATACGAATCACCGTATCCCAAGCCGCCGAATACATGAGCAAAACGAGTTTTATATGACTGACAAAGATCTACCGAAAGTAAAGCGCAAAGGCACCTTCAAGAGCGCGCCGCTGCCTGAAGCGGTCAACACCAACGAGCCGCTCAAGGGCGACGAACTGGTCAAGATTGCCGTCGCCGCGCTGGAAGACGTCAAGGCCCAGGACATCCAGATCATCGATGTGCGCGACAAGCAGAGCATCACTGACTACATGATCATCGCCACCGGTACCTCCAATCGCCAGATCAACGCGATGCTGGACAAGGTCCGCGAAGAAGTGAAGAAACAGGGCGCCAAGCCGCTGGGCGAAGAAGGCAAGGGCGACAGCGACTGGGTGTTGCTCGACCTCGATCTGGTGATCGTGCACATGATGACCGCCTCGGCACGTCAGTTCTACGACCTGGAGCGTCTGTGGGCCGGTGCCGAGCAAAGCCGCGCGGCCGACGCCAAGCACCACAGCCCGGAAAACACCCACGAGCATTTCACCAAGCTCAACAAAGACCAGTTCTAAGGGATTGCTGTGCGACTGCGCCTGATCGCCGTCGGTTCACGCATGCCCAAGTGGGTGGAAGAAGGCTGGCATGAATATGCCAAGCGTCTTCCGTCCGAGCTGGCGCTGGAACTGGTGGAAATTCCGCTCAATACCCGCGGCAAGAATGCCGACGTGGCCCGTTTCATCCGCCAGGAAGGCGAAGCCATGCTGGCCAAGGTCGGGCACAACGAGCGGATCGTCACGCTGGAAGTTCACGGCAAGCCCTGGAGCACCGAGCAACTGGCGGTCGAGCTTGATCGCTGGCGGCTGGATTCGCGCACGGTCAATTTCATGGTCGGTGGCCCGGAAGGGCTGGCGCCGGAAGTTTGCGCCCGGGCTGACCAGCGCTGGTCGTTGTCGCCGCTGACGTTGCCGCACCCGCTGGTGCGGATCCTGATCGGCGAACAGTTGTACCGTGCCTGGACCGTGCTGTCCGGTCACCCTTACCACAAGTAATCCTGCCCCCATGACTCAGCCGATCCGCATCAAGGACCACGAAAAGGACGCCCGTCTGGTGCGCAGCCGCGTCGTGTTCGGTGCGATCGTGATCGTGATGCTGATCGGCGTGCTGATCGCGCGGCTGTATTACTTGCAAGTGATCCAGTACGAGTACCACTCGACGCTGTCGGAAAACAACCGCGTCCACGTGCAGCCGATTCCGCCGACCCGCGGGTTGATCTTCGACCGCAACGGCGTGGTGGTGGCGGACAACCGTCCGAGCTTCAGCCTGAGCATGACCCGCGAGCGTTCCGGCGACTGGCAACAGGTACTCGACGTCATTGTCGAGGTGCTGGAGCTGACGCCCGAGGACCGGGTGATCTTCGAGAAGCGCATGCGTCAGGGGCGCCGACCGTTCGAACCGGTGCCGATACTGTTCGAACTGAGCGAGGAGCAGATCGCCCGGATTGCCGTGAACCAGTTCCGCCTGCCTGGGGTGGAAGTGGTGGCGCAACTGGTCCGTCACTATCCGCAGGGCGCGCATTTTGCGCACTCGGTGGGTTATATGGGGCGGATCAACGAGAAAGAGCTGAAGTCGCTCGACCCGGTCAATTACAGCGGCACCCACCATATCGGCAAGACCGGCATCGAGCGTTTCTACGAGCCGGAATTGCACGGTCAGGTCGGTTACGAAGAAGTCGAGACCAACGCCCGTGGCCGGGTGTTGCGCGTGCTCAAGCGCACCGATCCGATTCCCGGCAAGGACATTGTCCTGAGCCTCGACATCAAATTGCAGGAAGCGGCCGAGGCAGCACTGGGCGGGCGCCGTGGCGCGGTGGTTGCGCTCGATCCGAAGACCGGTGAAGTGCTGGCGATGGTGAGTCAGCCGAGCTTCGACCCGAACCTGTTCGTCACTGGTATCAGCTTCAAGGCCTACGCCGAGTTGCGTGATTCCATCGACCGGCCGCTGTTCAATCGTGTGCTGCGCGGTCTGTATCCGCCGGGTTCGACGATCAAACCGGCGGTGGCGATTGCCGGCCTCGACGCGGGTGTGGTCACGGCCTCCAGCCGAGTGTTCGACCCGGGTTACTACATGCTGCCCAATTACGATCACAAGTACCGCAACTGGAACCGCACCGGTGACGGCTTCGTCGACCTCGACACGGCGATCATGCGTTCCAACGACACCTACTTCTATGACTTGGCGCACAAGCTCGGCATCGATCGGCTGTCGGCCTACATGAACAAGTTCGGCATCGGCCAGAAGGTCTCGCTGGACATGTTCGAAGAATCCCCCGGCCTGATGCCGTCCCGCGAATGGAAGCGCGCCACCCGCAAACAGGCGTGGTTCCCTGGCGAAACCCTGATCCTCGGGATCGGCCAGGGCTACATGCAGTCGACGCCGTTGCAACTGGCCCAGGCCACTGCGCTGGTCGCCAACAAAGGCATCTGGAATCGTCCGCACCTGGCCAAGTCCCTCGACGGGGTGAAGCCGGTGGACGACAACCCGATGCCGAACATCGTGCTGCGCGACCCGTCCGACTGGAACAAGGTCAACCACGGCATGCAGCAGGTGATGCACGGGGCCCGTGGCACTGCGCGCAAAGCGGCGATCGGCGCGCAATATCGCATTGCCGGCAAGTCCGGTACCGCGCAGGTGGTCGCGATCAAGCAGGGCGAAAAATACGATCGCTCCAAGGTTCAGGAGCGCCACCGCGACCACGCCTTGTTCGTCGGTTTTGCCCCGGCCGATGACCCTAAAATCGTCGTCTCGGTGATGGTCGAGAACGGTGAATCCGGTTCCGGCGTCGCCGCGCCCGTGGTGCGTCAGATCATGGACGCCTGGCTGCTCGATAAGGACGGTCATCTGAAAGCCGAATACGCCAGCCCAATCACTGCGGAGGCCTCGGCCCGTGATGAATAACTTCGATCGCATGCTCTCCAGCGAGGATGTGATGCGTCGCCGTGCGACGCTGCTGCAAAGGCTGCACATTGATGGGCCGCTGCTGATCCTGCTGCTGATCCTCGCCGCCGGCAGTCTGTTCGTGCTGTATTCGGCCAGTGGCAAGAGCTGGGATCTGCTGGCCAAGCAGGCCACCTCGTTCGGCATCGGTCTGGTGTCGATGATCGTCATCGCTCAGCTCGAACCGCGGTTCATGGCCCGCTGGGTGCCGCTCGGTTATGTGATCGGCGTGGTGCTGCTGATGGTCGTCGACATCATGGGCCACAATGCCATGGGTGCCACGCGCTGGATCAACATCCCCGGGGTGATCCGCTTCCAGCCGTCGGAATTCATGAAGATCCTCATGCCGGCGACCATCGCCTGGTATCTGTCCAAACGCACCTTGCCGCCGCAACTCAAGCACGTCGGCATCAGCCTGATGCTGATTGGCGTGCCGTTCGTTCTGATCGTGCGCCAGCCGGATCTGGGCACCTCGCTGCTGATTCTCGCCGGTGGTGCTTTCGTACTGTTCATGGGCGGCTTGCGCTGGCGCTGGATTCTCAGCGTGCTGGCGGCGGCCGTGCCGGTGTCGGTGGCGATGTGGTTTTTCGTCATGCACGACTATCAAAAGCAGCGGGTTCTGACGTTTCTCGACCCGGAGAGCGACCCGCTCGGCACTGGCTGGAACATCATCCAGTCGAAAGCGGCGATCGGTTCCGGTGGGGTTTTCGGCAAGGGCTGGCTGCTCGGCACCCAGTCGCACCTGGACTTTCTGCCGGAAAGCCACACCGACTTCATTATTGCCGTGCTCGGCGAAGAGTTCGGTCTGGTCGGCATCTGTGCGCTGCTGCTGATCTACCTGCTGTTGATCGGTCGCGGCCTGGTGATCACCGCTCAGGCGCAAACGCTGTTCGGCAAGTTGCTCGCCGGTGCGTTGACCATGACATTTTTTGTTTACGTTTTCGTCAACATCGGTATGGTCAGTGGCCTGTTGCCGGTCGTAGGGGTGCCGTTGCCGTTCATTAGCTACGGAGGAACTTCGCTGGTGACGCTGCTGTCAGCGTTTGGGGTTTTGATGTCGATCCATACCCATCGCAAGTGGATCGCACAGGTTTGAATAAGGTGAAGAGTTCAATGCAAGCAATGCGTGGCTGGGCGACTCGATGTGCGCCGCTGGTTGGCCTGGTGGGCCTGCTGGGGAGCGTGCAGGAAGCGCTGGCCGGCGACTATGAAGGCTCGCCGCAGGTGGCCGAATTCGTCGGTGAAATGACCCGCGACTACGGTTTCGCCGGTGAACAACTGATGGGTGTGTTCCGCGAGGCGCAACGCAAGCAGTCGATTCTCGACGCCATCTCCAAGCCCGCCGAACGGGTCAAACAGTGGAACGAATACCGCCCGATGTTCATCACCGACGCGCGCATCGCCCGCGGCGTGGACTTCTGGCGTCAGCACGAGGCGACACTGGCCCGTGCCGAGCAGGAATATGGCGTGCCGGCACAAGTCATCGTGTCGATCATCGGCGTAGAGACCTTTTTCGGACGTAATACCGGTAATTTCCGCGTCATCGACGCTTTGTCGACCCTCGGTTTCGACTATCCTCCCCGTGCCGAATTTTTCCGCAAGGAACTGCGTGAGTTCCTCTTGCTGGCCCGTGAAGAGCAGGTCGATCCCCTGACCCTCAAAGGCTCGTACGCCGGGGCCATGGGCCTGCCGCAATTCATGCCCAGCAGCTTTCGCGCCTACGCGGTAGATTTCGACGGTGACGGCCACATCAATATCTGGAACAACCCCGACGATGCGATCGGCAGCGTTGCCAGCTATTTCAAGCGTCATGGCTGGGTTGCCGGCGAACCGGTGGTCAGCCGCGCCGATGTGCGTGGCGAGCAGGCCGATGAGGGCTTGACCACCGGCATCGAGCCGGTGAAGACGGTGGCGGAGTTGCGGGCGCTGGGCTGGTCAAGTCATGATGCGCTGCGCGATGATATGCCGGTTACTGCATTTCGCCTTGAAGGCGACAATGGCCCGGAATACTGGATGGGCCTGAAGAATTTTTACGCAATCACGCGTTATAACCGCAGCGTGATGTACGCCATGGCCGTACATCAACTGTCTGAACAGCTGGTACAAGCACGGGGCGTCAAGTAATGCAGGCATTGCCTAACAACAAACCCCTGAAGCTGGTGGCTTTCGCTGCGTTGGCAGTCCTGGTCGCCAGTTGCACGACCAGCCGCACGCCGACGCAGAAGACCCCGTCCACCGCTGTCCGCGCCCAACCGGGCCTGGACATCAACCGCGCGCACAAAGATGGCGCGCCGTGGTGGGACGTTGATGTTTCGCGCATCCCCGATGCGACACCGACCCTGCACACCGGCCCGTACAAGGCCAACCCGTACACCGTGCTGGGCAAGACCTACTTTCCGTTGCAGGAATCCAAGACCTACGTGGCTTCGGGCACGGCGTCCTGGTACGGCACCAAGTTTCATGGCCAGAACACCGCCAACGGCGAAGTGTATGACCTGTACGGCATGAGTGCCGCGCACAAGACCTTGCCGCTGCCGAGCTACGTTCGGGTGACCAACCTGGACAACAACAAGAGCGTGATCCTGCGCGTCAATGACCGCGGGCCGTTCTACTCCGATCGCATCATCGACCTGTCCTACGCTGCGGCGAAGAAACTTGGCTATGCCGAAACCGGCACCGCGCGGGTCAAGGTTGAAGGCATCGATCCGCAGCAATGGTGGGCAGCCAAGGGGCGTCCGGCGCCGCTGATGCTCAACGAGCCGCAAGTGGCGCAAAATAGCGCGCCGGTGATCACGGCTTCGGCCGGCACCGTCGAGCAGTGGACGCCACCGCCGCAACAGCACGCTGCGGCCGTAGTGCCGGTGCAGATCGATGCAAAAAAAAACGCTTCTGCACCAGCGTCTGGCCAGTATCTGCAGGTGGGCGCGTTCGCCAACCCGGACGCTGCCGAACTGCTGAGGTCGAAGCTCAGCGGGATGGTGAGCGCTCCGGTGTTCATCAGCTCGATCGTGCGCAATCAGCAGACCCTGCACCGGGTACGCCTGGGGCCGATCGGCTCGCCGGGTGAGATCGCCCAGGTGCAGAACAGCGTGCGCCTGGCCAACCTGGGTTCGCCCAGTGTGGTCACCGAGTAATACGTAGACCTTGATTGACGGTTCACTTGCGGTATTCGGGGGGTGAACCAGGTTGTTGGCTCGTCGAAGAACAAAAGCCCGGCAAGGGTGACTGGAGTGAGCAACTGAACACGCGATGGCCCGTTAGAAGGCTGTCTGAATAAGTTTTGCCTTCGGGCAAGTTTCCATTAGCGATTTCGAGAGACGGATGAACATCACCACCTTTGCCAAACGCCTGTGTCTGCTAGTCCCGCTGCTCCTCTCGCCAGCCGCTTTTGCGGCCGAGATGATGCCGTCGCCACCACAACTGGCTGCCAAGGCCTACGTTCTGATGGACGCCAGCAGCGGCAACGTGCTGGTCGAAAACAATGGCGACCAGCGTCTGCCACCGGCCAGCCTGACCAAGCTGATGACCGCGTACATCGCGACCCTGGAAATCCGTCGCGGCCAGATCGGTGAAAACGACCCGGTGACCGTCAGCGAAAACGCCTGGCGCACCGGCGGTTCGCGGATGTTCATCAAGGTCGGCTCGCAAGTCACGGTCAGCGACCTGCTGCACGGCATCATCATCCAGTCCGGCAACGACGCCAGCGTCGCCCTGGCCGAACACATCGCCGGCAGCGAAGACGCATTCGCCGACCTGATGAACAAGACCGTCACCGAACTGGGCATGACCAACACCCACTTCATGAACCCGACCGGTCTGCCGAACCCTGAGCACTACTCGTCCGCGCACGACATGGCGATCCTGGCCCGCGCGATCATCCACGAAGACCCGGCTCACTATGCGATCTATTCGCAGAAAGAGTTCTTCTGGAACGGCATCAAACAGCCGAACCGCAACCTGCTGCTGTGGCGCGACAAGACCGTTGACGGTCTGAAAACCGGCCACACCGATGAAGCCGGCTACTGCATGGTGTCCTCGGCGGTACGTGACGGCCAGCGCCTGATCGCCGTGGTGTTCGGCACCAACAGCGAAGTGGCTCGCGCCGCTGAAACCCAGAAGCTGCTGACCTACGGTTTCCGCTTCTTCGAAACCCAGACCTTCTACCAGAAGGGCACTGAACTGGCGCAGGCGCCGGTGTGGAAAGGCACCACCAACCAGGTCAAGGCCGGCCTGGCGCAAGACCTGACCATGACTCTGCCGAAGGGCCAGCTGAAGAAGCTCGCTGCGAGCATGACCATGAACCCGCAACTGGTTGCGCCAATCGCCAAGGGCGACGTGATCGGTAAAGTCGAAGTCAAACTGGAAGACAAGGTCGTTCACAGCGCTGACCTGATCGCTCTGGATGGCGTCGAGGAGGGTGGTATCTTCCGCCGCATGTGGGATAGCATCCGTCTATTCTTCTACGGCTTGTTCAACTGATTTAGTGTTGACCTGCATGGCCCCGCCCCGATCCGGTGCGGGGCCATGTGCGTTACCACGGCTTAAGAGGCCGTTACGCCATGACCGATACCGAAGTAAAGGCGCCAAAGATCGAATTCCCTGTCACGGATTATCCCGTCAAGGTGATCAGCGATACGGGCGTGGGCCACAAAGACAAGATCATCGAAATCGTGAAAAAATTCGCGACTATCAACGATGAGCGGGTCGATGAACGCTCAAGCAGCAATGGCAAATACACCACCATTCAGTTGCACATCGTCGCCACCGACCAAGACCAGCTGTACAACATCAACAGCGAACTGCGGGCGACCGGCTTCGTACACATGGTGCTGTGATGCACGGCACGCTGGGCTTTCGCGAGCTGGGCCAGATGGCGTACGAGCCGGTCTGGCATGCCATGCAGCGCTTTACCAACGAACGCGGCAGCGATGCCGCCGATGAAATCTGGCTGGTCGAACACCCGCCGGTGTTCACCCAGGGCCAGGCGGGCAAGGCCGAGCATTTGCTGCTGCCGGGCGATATTCCGGTGGTGCAGGTCGATCGTGGCGGCCAAGTGACTTATCATGGCCCCGGGCAATTGGTGGCTTATCTGTTGCTGGATGTGCGCAAGCTGGGATTCGGCGTGCGTGATCTGGTCAGCCGCATGGAAGCCTGCCTGATCGAACTGCTGGCCAGCTACGGCGTCACCGCCGCCGCCAAGCCAGATGCTCCCGGCGTGTACGTCGATGGAGCGAAAATCGCTTCTCTGGGTTTGCGCATTCGCCACGGTTGCTCCTTTCACGGCCTGGCCTTGAACGTGGATATGAACCTGGAACCGTTTCGACGGATTAATCCCTGCGGCTACGCCGGGCTGGCGATGACCCAGCTGAGTGACCACGCAGGATCGATTGAATTTGCCGAGGTAAGTGCCCGGCTGCGCGCGCAGCTCGTCAAACACCTCGACTATGCTGAGCAGACGACCCTCACGGGCGGAATCGACTGATATGACTACTGATGCAGTGCAAACCATGATCCCGACGCTCGACGTGACCGAGCGCCCGGCCCCGCGTCCCAAGGTTGAAGCCGGCGTCAAGCTGCGCGGCGCCGAGAAGGTTGCACGCATTCCGGTCAAGATTATTCCGACCACCGAACTGCCGAAGAAACCCGACTGGATCCGCGTACGCATCCCGGTTTCCCCGGAAGTCGACCGCATCAAGAGCCTGCTGCGCAAGCACAAGCTGCACAGCGTCTGCGAAGAAGCGTCCTGCCCGAACCTCGGCGAATGCTTCTCCGGCGGCACCGCGACCTTCATGATCATGGGCGACATCTGCACCCGTCGCTGCCCGTTCTGCGACGTGGGTCACGGTCGTCCGAAGCCATTGGACGTGAATGAGCCGCAAAGCCTCGCTATTGCGATCGCCGACCTCAAGCTCAAGTACGTGGTCATCACCTCGGTTGACCGTGACGATCTGCGTGACGGCGGCGCCCAGCACTTTGCCGACTGCATCCGCGAAATCCGCAAACTGTCGCCGAACGTGCAGCTCGAGACGCTCGTCCCGGACTACCGTGGCCGTATGGACATTGCCCTGGAAATCACTGCCGCCGAGCCGCCGGATGTGTTCAACCACAACCTGGAAACCGTGCCACGCCTGTACAAGGCCGCGCGTCCGGGTTCGGATTACCAGTGGTCGCTGACCCTGCTGCAACGCTTCAAGCAGATGATGCCGCACATTCCGACCAAGTCCGGCCTGATGCTGGGTCTGGGTGAGACCGACGACGAAGTCATCGAAGTGATGAAGCGCATGCGCGAACACGACATCGACATGCTGACCCTCGGCCAGTACCTGCAACCGTCGCGCAGCCACTTGCCGGTGCAGCGTTTCGTGCACCCGGACACCTTCGCCTGGTTCGCCGAGGAAGGCTACAAGATGGGCTTCAAGAACGTTGCTTCCGGTCCGCTGGTACGCTCCTCGTACCACGCCGATGAGCAGGCGAAGCTGGTCAAGGCAGAGCTGCTGGGTTCCTGATCCGGCCCTGAATGGAAAATGCCCGCAAGGCTTGAAATCCTGCGGGCATTTTTTTTTGCCTGTCCTACAGCTGGTGTTTATTTTTCCTGCAACTTGCGGGGCAACGGAGCCTCTTCTGTTTGTCCGCGTTCCTGACTACTGTGTGAGCATGATTTTACGCACGGAGATCCATGGATGACTGTTCGACCGACCCACACCCTGTGTCCGCACCGAGCCGTACCCGCACTGTCCTCGGAAGGGCTGATCGGTGTCATTGCGCCCGCAGGCCCGGGCGCACTGGACACCGATAAGGCGCTGCAATGGATGCGTGCCCGTGGCTATGGACTGAAGGTGTTTCCCGGTGTTTACGAGAAGGACGGCTATCTGGCCGGCAGCGATGAGGTGCGTCTGCGCGATCTGCACGCCGCGTTTGCCGATCCGCAGGTTGCCGCGATCATTTGCCTGCGCGGCGGCTACGGCACGCCACGGCTGCTGGATCGCATCGACTACGACCTGCTGAGCCGCCATGCCAAGCCCTTCGTCGGCTACAGCGACATCACCGCGCTGCATTTGGCGATCAGCCGCTATGCCGGGTTTGTGACCTTTCACGGGCCGCTGCTCAACGCTGATCTGCTGGGCGACAAGGAACCGCCGACGGTCACTTCGTTTTTCGCCATGCTGCGCGGGCAGATCAAGGCGGGCAGTGTGCTGAGCCACCCGGTGGCTTATCCGCTGACTACCGTAGAGCCGGGCATCGCCCACGGGCGTTTGCTTGGCGGCAATCTGGCGATGATCGCTGCGACATTGGGCACGCCTTATGAGATCGAGGTCGAAGGGGCGATTCTGTTCATCGAGGACATCAACGAGCCGCTGTATCGCATCGATCGTCTGCTGACCCAGATGCGTCTGGCCGGCAAGCTGGCCAGGTTGCGTGGGGTGTTGGTCGGTGATATTGCGGGTGTGGAGGTCGCGGCGCTGAATCGCTTACTGAAGCAGACCTTTGAATCGCTGCGGATTCCAGTGCTGTCGGGATGGCGCAGCGGCCATTGCGATCCGAACCTGACATTGCCGTTGGGCGCGCTGGTGCGGCTGGATGCGGGCAAGCAGGAGTTGATGCTGGAGCAGGATGTGGTAACCCGATAATTCGGGCGAAGCAAAAAAGATCGCAGCCTTCGGCAGCGCCTACATGGAATCGGTGATCATCCTGGAGGAGCTGCCGAAGGCTGCGATCTTTTGATTTCGCTTTATTGCGAGCGCAGGCTCTCAAGCAACTTATGCGTCGGATAACCATCCGCCGGCCAGCCCAGCGCCTGCTGGGCACTGCGAATCGCCTTGCGCGTATTGGCGCCGATAATCCCGTCTGCCGTGCCGGCATCGTAATTGCGCGCGCTCAGCAGCGTTTGCAACTCGATCCGCTCGGTGCGGCTCAGTGGTAGATCATCTTTCGGCCAGTTGCCACTGATCAGGCCTGCGCCGCTGAAACGCTCGGACAACAGACTCACCGCCAGCGCATACGACGACGAATTGTTGTACTTGAGGATCGCCCGGAAGTTATCGAGGATCAGGAACGCCGGGCCACGATGGCCGGCGGGCAACAGCAGGGCGGCGGACAGTTGTTCGGAACCCGACGGGACCTGCGCGCCATTTGGCAGGGTCACACCCAGTTGGCGCCATTCGGCAACGCTTTTGCGAATCGCCCCGTCAGCGAGGGTGTAATTGAAGTTGGTCGGCACTTGCACTTCGAAACCCCACGGCTGGCCACGCTGCCAGCCCGAGCTTTGCAGGTAGTGTGCGGTCGAGGCCAATGCGTCGGCGGGGCTGCCCCAGATATCGCGGCGACCGTCACCGTCGAAGTCCACCGCGTGGGTGTTGTAAGTGGTCGGAATGAACTGGGTCTGGCCCATCGCGCCGGCCCAGGAGCCGAGCATTTTCTCGGGAGTGATATCGCCCTGTTGCAGAATTTGCAGGGCGGCAATCAGCTGCGCGTGGGCGAAACCCGGACGGCGACCTTCATAAGCCAGGGTCGCCAGTGAGTTGATCACCGATTTGCTGCCCTGGAACTGGCCGAAGTTGCTTTCCATGCCCCATACCGACACCAATGCCTGGCGATCAACGCCATAACGCTGCTCAATGCTTTGCAGAATGTCGGCGTACTGCTCGATCAGTGCCTGACCTTTTCGCACCCGCAATGGCGACAGCGCACCGTCGAGGTATTCCCATACCGGACGGGAGAATTCCGGCTGGCTGCGATCGGCGCGAATCACGCTGGCATCGAAGCTGATGTTGGCGAAGGCGCGATCGAACAGCTCGGCGCGAATCCCGGCGGCCAGGGCATCCTTGCGGAAACCGGCCTGCCATTCGGCAAACGTCTGGGTGGGTTGAAGATCAAGCGGGTCGGCGGACGGCACTACCGGCGGGACGATCGCTGGGGCCGTGGTGACCGGGGCGGCTTGAAGCGGTTGTGCATCGGCGGCGGTGGGTTTTTCCGCACAGGCGACAAGCAAAATGAAGCTGGAGGCAGCGATCAATTGGCGGACAGGCCAACGACGGGAAAGACTTAAGGGCATGCACGGTTCCAGGAGATACGAATCAGGTGCAGACCTTAACATGAGCGGGGGGTACTGCGCTTCAGGCAGCCAGAAAGTAAGAAGCCTCCCAGTTGTCAGACTGGAAGGCTTCGCGGCGGTAGCTGCCTTTGCCCTTGGCTGGTCGTTCCTGGCGGCTGCGGAACAAGGGCTGGGCGACGATGGATTTGGCCTTGTTGGGGCCGTGTTTCGCTGGCTTTTTGCTCATGAGGTTCTCTCGGTGAGGTGGGTTTTGCGGGGGGAATAATCTGCCGATGCCTGGCGTCTGTCCAGTAACAGTTGTATACGAATGTTATGGCGTCTTCGAGCAGGCTCGCTCCCACATTGGAACGCGGTCACCTGTGGGAGCGAGCCTGCTCGCGAATGGGCGTGATGCGGTCGAATGCCTACTCGGCAGGAAGTGTCAGACGCTGACCGGTCATCAACAGCGCCAACCGACTCAGGCTCATCCACGGCGAACCCGCCGCCTGACCCTTGATCTGCGCATCGATACGCTGAGCTTCGAGCAACAACTGCGCCCAGCGTTGCGCCGAGTAGCGTTGCAGGGCCTTGCTCATCAGGGGTTTGCGCTTGTCCCAGACCGGCGGTTTCGCCTGGCTGAAACATTTGTCCAGCGGCGTGCCCTGACTGTACTGCAGCGAGATATTGGCCAGCAGGCGCAACTCCCGCGCCAGCGCCCAGAGAATCACCGGCGGCTCGACGCCCTCACCGCGCAGACCTTCAAGCATGCGCAAGGCGTGGGCCGGTTCGCCGTTGAGCACCGCGTCGGTCAGGCCGAACACGTCAAAACGCGCACTGTCCGCGACGGCGGCCTGAACGGTTTCAAGGGTGATCTGCCCACCTTCGGCCATCAGTTTGAGTTTTTCGATTTCCTGCGCGGCGGCGAGCAGGTTGCCCTCGACTCGCGCGGCAATCAGTTCGACAGCGTCCTGACTCGCCGATAGCCCGGCCTGAGAGAGGCGCTGACGAATCCAGCTCGGCAATTGATTGGCGTCCACCGGCCAGATCTGAATGAACTGGGTTTGCTGGCCTTCGACCAGCGCCTTGCCCCACTTGGTTTTCTGCGCGCTGCCATCGAGCTTGGGCAGGCTGATCAGCAGCACCGTGTCTTCAGCGGGGCGCGAGCAGTATTCGATAAGTGCCGCGGCACCTTTGTCACCGGGCTTGCCCGAAGGCAGGCGCAATTCCAGCAGGCGTTTTTCCGAGAACAACGACATGCTGGCGCCGGCCTGCAACAACGTGCCCCAATCGAAATTGGCGTCGGCGGCGAAGACCTGGCGTTCGTCGAAACCTTGCTGGCGAGCAGCGCTGCGGATAGCGTCGGCGGCTTCCTGACACAGCAGCGGGTCATCGCCACTGATGATGTAGACCGGCGCAAGAGCGCCTTGCAGGTGTTTGCCGAGTTGAGCGGGAGCGAGCTTCATAAGGAAGGGCGAGCGGGGCGCCTGGGCGCCCCGGTCGTCTTACTGCTGCGGGATTTCGAGCGGCGACTGACGCGGGGTTTCCGCCTCAGCCTTTTGCGCCGCTTCCAGTGCGTCGGCTTCTGCCTTGGCACGGTCGTTGGCGGTTTGCTGCAATTGTTGCAGTTGACCCGGGGTCAGTTGCTGCAGGCGCAGCATCATGCGCTGAACCAGCTCACGGCGGGTCTCACGGCGGGCGTCATTGGCTTCCTGATCGGAACCGACGAGGTTGTTGCCGTCATGGATGAACACTTTCTGCACTTCAAGCTTGTCGCTCAGCAGTTGCAGGTTGTTCTCGCCGCGGATGTCATAGCTCAGGATAGTGCTGACCTGATACTCGCCTGTACGACCGGCGCCGGCATAGCTGAGGATGCGCTGGCTTTCCTGCTCGTCAGCCAGGAACAGTTTGTACGGCGCGCCGCTGTAAACCTTGACACCGCTGGACTCCAGTACCTGACGCAGCTGAGTCACGGTTTCGCCATAGGCGTTACGGGCGCTCAGGTCGAGTTCCTTGATAGACAGTTCATTGGTGCCAGTGCCACGCAGCTGGAAACCGCAGGCGCTCAGCAGGACAGCGAGGCCCATCACCAGCAGATTGCGTTTGATCATTGTGTTGCTCCCCTTGAAACCATGTGGGCCGACCCGGCGGCCCGAAAGGTTTTACAGGGCGCCGGGCAAGCCCGACACCCAATCCAATTTAGCTGGCAACGATGTTGACCAGTTTGCCCGGCACCACGATCACTTTACGAATCGTCAGGCCATCGACGAAGCGCAACACGTTTTCGTTGACCCGAGCGGCCGCTTCGACTTCTTCGCGGGTCGCGCTGGCCGGCATCTCGATCTGGCCGCGCAGCTTGCCGTTGACCTGAATAACCAGAGTCAGGTTGTCCTGCACCAGTGCGCTTTCGTCCACCGCCGGCCAGCCTGCGTCGATCACGGCGTCGGCGTGACCCAGTTGCTTCCACAGTTCGTGGCTGATGTGCGGGGTGATCGGCGCCAGCAGCAGCGTGACCGCTTCCAGCCCTTCGTGCAGCAGCGCGCGGTCCTGTTCGGTGCCTTGCGCGGCTTTTTCCAGCACGTTCATCAGCGTCATGACCTGGGCGATGGCGGTGTTGAATTTGTGGTTCTGGCCAACGTCATGGCTGGCTTGCTTGATCGCCAGGTGAATGGCGCGACGAACGGCTTTCTGCTCGTCGCTCAGGCCTGCGATGTCCAGTTTGCCCGGCAAGCCCTGGGTAACGTGGGACTGGGCCAGACGCCAGACGCGCTTGAGGAAACGGTGCGAGCCTTCAACACCGGAGTCCGACCATTCCGCGCTCATGTCGGGCGGCGAGGCGAACATCATGAACAGGCGGCAGGTGTCGGCGCCGAACTGATCGATCATCGACTGCGGGTCGACGCCGTTGTTCTTCGACTTGGCCATCTTCTCCGTGCCGCCGATTTCCACCGGCAGGCCGTCTGACTTCAGCTTGGCGCTGATGACCTTGGCTTTGCTGTCACGCTCAAGTTCCACGTCCGCCGGGTTGAACCAGGTGTAGGCACCGTTGGCTTCGCGACGATAGTAAGTCTCGGCGATCACCATGCCCTGGGTCAGCAGGTTCTTGAACGGCTCGTTGGAACTGACCAGGCCTTCGTCGCGCATCAGCTTGTGGAAGAAGCGCGCATAGAGCAGGTGCAGAATCGCGTGTTCGATACCGCCAATGTATTGATCGACCGGCAGCCAGTGATCCGCCGCGGATTTTTCGACCAGACCACCTTCAAAGTGCGGCGAGGCGTAGCGGGCGTAGTACCACGACGACTCGACGAAGGTGTCCATGGTGTCGGTTTCGCGTTTGGCCGGCGCGCCGCATTTCGGGCAGCTGCACTCATAGAACTCCGGCATGCGCGCCAGCGGCGAACCGGCGCCGTCCGGCACCACGTCTTCCGGCAGCACGACAGGCAGTTGGTCTTCCGGCACCGGTACGTCACCGCACGCATCGCAGTGGATGATCGGGATCGGGCAGCCCCAGTAGCGCTGACGGCTGATGCCCCAGTCGCGCAGGCGGAACTGGGTACGGGAGGCGCCCAGTTCCTTCTTGATCAGGGCGACTTCCATGGCGTCGAATGCGCCCGCGAAGTCCAGGCCGTCGAATTCGCCGGAGTTGATCAGCGTGCCATGCTCGCCATAGGCGTCTTGCCACGGCGCGGGGTTGGTATCACCGGAGCTGGTGCGCACCACCGATTTCACCGGCAGGTTGTACTTGTGGGCGAATTCGAAATCACGCTCGTCGTGGGCCGGTACGGCCATGACCGCGCCGTCGCCGTAGTGCATCAGCACATAGTTGGCGACCCACACCGGGAGTTTTTCACCGGTCAGCGGGTGCTCGACGAACAGGCCGGTCGGCAGGCCTTTTTTCTCTTGGGTGGCGACGTCGGCTTCAGCGACGCTGCCGCCCTTGCATTCGGCGATGAACGCTTGCAGCTCAGGGTTGTTCTGCGCGGCCAGGCTGGCCAGCGGGTGTTCGGCAGCAACGGCGACGTAGGTCGCGCCCATCAGGGTGTCCGGACGGGTAGTGAAGACTTTCAAGGTACCGGCTTCGCCGATCGAGTCGACGTTGTACGGGAATTGCACTTCCATGCCACGGGACTTGCCGATCCAGTTGCGCTGCATGGTCTTGACCTGTTCCGGCCAGCCCGTCAGTTCGTCGAGGCTTTCCAGCAGCTCATCCGCGTAGGCGGTGATCTTGAAGTAGTACATCGGGATTTCGCGCTTTTCGATCAGCGCGCCGGAGCGCCAGCCGCGACCGTCGATGACTTGCTCGTTGGCCAGCACGGTCTGGTCGACCGGGTCCCAGTTCACGGTACCGTTCTTGCGGTAGATCACGCCTTTTTCGAACAGACGCGTGAACAGCCATTGTTCCCAGCGGTAGTAGTCCGGCTTGCAGGTGGTCACTTCACGGGACCAGTCGACCGCAAGGCCGAGGCTGCGCAGCTGCGACTTCATGTAGGCGATGTTTTCGTAGGTCCATTTGGCCGGCGCGACGTTGTTTTTCATCGCGGCGTTTTCTGCCGGCATGCCAAAGGCGTCCCAACCCATCGGTTGCAGGACGTTCTTGCCTTGCATGCGCTGATAGCGGGAGATCACGTCGCCGATGGTGTAGTTGCGCACGTGCCCCATGTGCAGCTTGCCGCTGGGGTAAGGGAACATCGACAGGCAGTAGTAGGTTTCCTTGCCTGGCTGTTCACTGACTTCAAAGGACTTTTGCTCGTCCCAGAACGATTGGGCGGCGGCTTCGATCTCACGGGGCTGATATTGTTCGTGCATGGCTACTTTTGTACTGGATAGGGGTGGCCTAATCCTCTTCGACGGCAGCATTCGGGATGGCCCGGGTGCGCTGGAAGTGGAATGACAGGAAGCGCCGTAGCATACATGACCGCGCTTGGCCTAGGGAAACCCTGATTACAGCGGGTGGGCCCGGTCAAAGCGCAGCGAGGGCCGTTGGTCGCGGCGTGTAGCCGGTTTGCGCAGCGAAGCTAAGCTCTAACTGGGGAGTGAGTCTTATCTTCAATGAGGTGAGGGATGGTGGAGCAACGGAAAAAAAACGTAACGAAACCCGAGTTGTACGAAAGGCTGATCGATCGTCTGGGCACGGCCCTGGACGCCTTGAAAACCGCTGACCGGCTGCGCGACGAGCGCCCCCTGGAACTGGAACTGCGTGGCTTGAGCCCCGCCGAGTTCAAACTGGTCAAGGCCTATCTGGATCGAAGTGAGCGTGAAACCCACGGATGCCTGTCACAAGCAGTGAAGCAGCTCGATGCGGCTCATTCGGCCAAGGTCATCTGGCTCAAGGACAAGAAGCCGGCCAGAGAGGCCGTCAAGGTTCGTTCTCTGCAGGCCAAGTAACCCCATGGCAGGGCAAAAACGGGATCTTTTTCAACAGGATCCGACCCTGGCGGTTGTCGCATTGGATTAAGCCACTTAGGCTTCGGGCATCTCTGGAGATGCCCGATGCCGTTTCGTTATTTCGTCAAACAACTGCTCTTGCCGCCCGGCATTCTTTTATTGCTGTTGCTCGCCGCCTGGTGGTTGCGCCGCTCGCGGCCGCGACTGGCCGGGGTGTGCTTCGCCATTGGCTTTGGCGGCCTCTGGCTGATGAGCCTGCCGGTGGTCGTGCAGTGGGGCGCCAAGGCGCTCGAACGCCAGCCGCCGTTGGCCCGCGAAGAGTGGGCGACGCTGGCGCAGCGTGCCGAGGCGATTGTGGTGCTGGGTTCGGGGCGTGAGCGTGGCGATCTGGCCTGGGGCGACGATCAGCCGACCGGTATCGGGCTTGAGCGCCAGCGTTACGCGGCGCGTCTGGCGAAGGCGTCTGGCCTGCCGATCCTGACCAGTGGCGGCCTGCATTACGGTACGCCGCCAACCGAGGCGAAGTTGATGGCTGATTCGTTGCGCGATGACTTCGGCATGCCGGTGCGTTGGCAGGAAGGCGAAAGTCGCACCACTTGGGAAAACGCCAAATTCAGCGCCGGCATGTTGCTGCCGCAAGGGATCAAACGTGTCGTCGTGGTCACGCAGGCGTGGCATATGCCGCGTGCAGTGTGGAGCTTTGAGCAGGCGGGTTTTGAGGTGGTGCCGGCACCGGTGGGTTTTCTCGGCACCGACAATGCCCGGCCATTTGGTGGCTGGTTGCCGGAGTTCAAATCGATCTGGCAGAGCGGGCAGTTGCTTAACGAGGCGGTGGGGCAGGTGGGGTATTCGTTGTTTTACCGAGGTGATGCCCACCACAATTGACTCGGTGCTGTTAATGCACTCTTCGCGAGCAGGCTCGCTCCCACATTGAAATGCATTCCAAATGTGGGAGCGAGCCTGCTCGCGAAGCTTTTAAAGGGTTTTCGACATCCGGTTCGCCATCAGCGCCCAGCCAAACAGCAGCAAGCAGACAATGATCAGCGGCCACGAACGCCATTGCAGGTATGGCGTCAGGTTGTGCATCGGCACCACTTCGCCGTACAGCACGCCCTGTTCGAACTGCGGAATCTGCTCGGTGATCTGCCCGAACGGGTTGATCAGGCCGGTCACGCCGTTATTGGTCGCGCGGATCATCCAGCGGCCGGCTTCCAGCGCGCGCATCTGCGCCATCTGCAGATGTTGCAGCGGGCCGATCGAAGTGCCGAACCAGGTGTCGTTGCTGATCGTCAGCAACAGATCGCTGCGTGCCGACAGCCCGGCGGCAAATTCCGGGTAGACCACTTCGTAGCAGATGAACGGTGCTATCTGATAACCCTTGGCCTGCAACAACGCCTGATCGGACGGGCCACGAGCGAAGTCGGACATCGGCAAGTCGAAGAATGCGATCAGTCCGCGCAGCACGTCCTGCAAGGGTACGTATTCGCCGAATGGCACCAGTTTCTGCTTGAGATACGTGCCATCGCCTTCGCCCACCACGGTGATGCCGTTGTAGAAGCGGCGTTCGTGGTGCACGGTCTGGCGAATCGGTACGCCGGTGATCAACGCCGATTTACGCTCGGCGGCGAACGTGCCCATCATCGTCAGGTAGCCCTCGGCGGACTCCTTGAGCACCGGCACGGCGGTTTCCGGCCAGATCAGCAGGTCGACCGGTTTGGAACGGAAACTCAGATCGCGGTACAACGCGAGTTGCGCGTTGAGCTCGGCCGGGTCCCATTTCATGCTTTGCGCGACGTTGCCCTGAATCGCGGCGACCGTCAGCGGTGCACCGGACGGACTGGTCCAGGCGTGACCTTTCAAGGCGATCCCCGCCGCCCAAGGGCCAACGAGCAGCAACACACCGGCGGCGATAAAGCCCTTGCGACGAGCCTGCAACAGGCGCGGCGCGTTGTAGATCAACGCTGCCGTCAACGCCAGCACGAACGACACCAGCCACATGCCGCCGACTGGCGCGAGTCCCGACAGCGGGCCGTCGAGCTGGCTGTAACCGGAATACAACCAAGGGAAACCGGTGAGGAACCAGCCGCGGAACGCTTCCTGGCCGACCCACAGCGCAGCGAACGCCAACGCATCGGCCAGCGGTGCTTCGTTACGGCGCAACCAGCGCGCCCATAGCCAGGCAGGCAGGGCGAAGAACCAGGCAATCGCCGCCGTGAACAGCAGCATCAGGAACCCGGCCAGCAATACCGAAGCGCCGCCGAAATGGTGAATGCTGTAATAGATCCAGCTGGTGCCGGCGCCGAACAGGCCAAAGCCGAAGCACCAGCCACGGCCCAGCGCCTGACGCGGGTTCAGTTCACGCAAACCGGCATAGAACAGACCGACCGCCAGCAACGCCAGCGGCCAGATGTTGAACGGAGCAAGAGCGAACGTGGTGATTGCACCGGCCGCCACGGCCAGCAGGTTACCGGGCCAGCCGGGGCGGGTTGTCCAGCGCAGGGGGTATGTCATCAGCTATTTCCTGTATCGCGCCGGGCCTGCTGTTACGTAGGGCAAGGCACGAGGAGTGTGGTTTGGTTTTTCAAATGAGCGACGAGTAACGCAGCCCTACGTAACAGCAGGCCCGGCCCTCCGGGTTGTGCCTGAAAGCGGGCCATGCTGCGTTGCAGTCCTTGGAAAGGGAATGCCATTCCCTACGGACTGCGCCTTGCCTGGCCCGCTTTCAGGCGCAACGCGATGCAGGAAATAGCTGATGACATACCCCAATCCTTAGATTTCTTTACCGAGCAATTGGCGTGAGTCGCAGCAAATGAATCCGACGGCTGTCGGCGTTCAGGATGCGGAAACGATAGGCGCCGATTTCAGTGATTTCGTTGCGTTTTGGCAAGTGCCCGAACGCGCTCATCACCAGACCGCCAACGGTATCGAACTCGTCGTCGGAGAATTCGCTGTCGAAGAACTCGTTGAAGTTCTCGATCGGCGTCAGCGCCTTGATCAGGAAATCACCGCTGGGCAGCGGCTTGATGTAGCTGTCTTCTTCGACGTCGTGTTCGTCTTCGATGTCGCCGACGATTTGCTCGAGCACGTCTTCGATGGTCACCAGACCCGCCACGCCGCCGTATTCGTCGATGACGATGGCCATATGGTTGTGGTTGGCGCGAAATTCACGCAGCAACACGTTCAGGCGCTTGGACTCCGGCACGAAGGTGGCCGGGCGCAGCAGGTCCTTGATGTTGAAGCTGTCGCCGTTTTCCTTGAGGATCAGCGGCAGCAAGTCCTTGGCCAGCAACACGCCCATCACGTCATCGTGGCTTTCGCCAATCACCGGATAGCGCGAGTGGGCCGAGTCGACCACGGCAGGGAGGAATTCGCGGGGTGTCTGGGTCGCCTTGATGCTGATCATCTGCGAGCGCGGCACCATGATGTCGCGAACTTGCAGGTCAGCCACTTGAATGGCGCCTTCGACGATGGCCAGCGCTTCGCTGTCCAGCAATTTGTTCTGATGTGCATCGCGCAGCAGCTCAAGCAGCTCCTGACGGTTCTTCGGCTCGTGGGCAAAAGCCTGGGTGAGTTTACCCAGCCATGACTTCTGCCCGTTGCTCGATCGATCTTCGCTCATAGCGATTACTCTGAATCCTTTGTTGTAACGATGGGGGAGTGTTCGGTTTCGTCGTCCGCGTACGGATCGGGATAGCCCAGTTCAGCAAGCAACTCGCGTTCCAGTGCTTCCATTTCCTCGGCTTCTTCGTCATCTATATGGTCGTAACCGAGCAGATGCAAGCAGCCGTGAATGACCAGATGTGCCCAGTGGGCGTTGAGTGCCTTGCCCTGCTCGGCGGCCTCGCGTTCGACCACCGCCACGCAGATCACCAGATCACCGAGCAGCGGGATGTCGAGAAACTCGTCAGGCACTTCGGCCGGGAACGACAGGACGTTGGTCGCGTAATCCTTGTGACGCCAGGTGTGATTGAGTTCGCGGCCTTCGTCCTCGCCGACCAGACGAATGGTCATCTCCGAGTCGGCGGTGCGCTGGCGCAGGGCCAGTTCGCACCATTGGCGGAATTCGGTTTCACTCGGCGCCGACGCTTCGGTGGCGATTTGCAGATCCAGCTCAAGCATCGCGCGGGGCTTCCTTTGGCGCATCGGCGCGGCTTTCGAAGCGCTCGTAGGCTTCGACAATCCGCTGCACCAATGGATGGCGCACCACGTCTTTAGGCTGGAAGTGAGTGAAGCTGATGCCCGGCACGTCTTTGAGCACTTCGATCACATGATGCAGGCCGGACTTGGTGCCGCGTGGCAGGTCGACCTGGGTGATGTCGCCGGTGATAACCGCGGTGGAGCCGAAGCCGATCCGGGTGAGGAACATCTTCATCTGCTCGACCGTGGTGTTCTGGCTTTCGTCGAGAATGATGAAGCTGTTGTTCAGCGTGCGACCGCGCATGTAAGCCAGCGGAGCGACTTCGATCACTTGCTTCTCGATCAGCTTGGCCACGTACTCGAATCCGAGCATCTCGTAGAGTGCGTCATAGAGCGGGCGCAGGTACGGGTCGATCTTCTGTGCGAGGTCACCGGGCAGGAAGCCGAGCTTTTCGCCCGCTTCGACCGCCGGACGCACCAGCAGGATGCGGCGAATCTGCTCGCGTTCCAGCGCATCGACAGCGCAGGCCACGGCCAGATAAGTCTTGCCGGTACCGGCCGGGCCAATGCCGAAGTTGATGTCGTTGCCGAGGATTTCCTTCACGTAGCGCAGCTGATTCAGGCCGCGCGGGCGAATCATGCCTTTTTTGGTGCGCAGGGCGACGGACGGTTCGGCAGGAGAGTGGTTGTCCATCTGCTCGGCGGCTGATTCCTGAAGGAACAGGTGCACCAGGTCCGGCGACAGCTCGGTCCCCTTGGTTTCCCGGTACAGGCGGCGCAGCAGGTTTTCCGCAGATGTGGTGAGCTTGGGATCGCCGATCAGCTCGAACTGGTTTCCGCGGTTGCGGATCTCGATGGTCAGGCGCTGTTCGATCAAGCGCAAATGCTCGTCGAATTGCCCGCACAGATTGGCGAAGCGGCGAGCCTCAAAGGGCTCGAGAATAAAACGATGTGGTTCGATGGGTGCGTTCAAGGTCGTATTTAGCCGCCCTGGGGCAATTAAGATGAAATCAAGGATAACGCCAGTGGCTTGGGTGCGAAAGCTCTTAAATAGCTCAGCCGATAAGCGCCGCTGCGCTTGACCTGTGGGAGCGGGCTTGCTCGCGAAAGCGTCGTGTCAGCCGCCATCAACGTTGCTGATACACCGTTTTCGCGGGCAAGCCCGCTCCCACAAGGGAAATGCGGCGTTATTGAATTAAAGAGCCGCGCAGCGAGTGCGGTTGCGCCGCGTCAATGTGCACGTCGGCGAACTGGCCGATCAGGGTTGGATTGTCGCAGCGGAAGTTGACGATACGGTTATTCTCGGTGCGCCCTTGCAGCTCGCCCGGATCTTTCTTCGAATAATCGGTCACCAGAATGCGCTGGATCGAACCGACCATTTGTCGGCTGATCTCGAAGCCCTGCTGATTCAAACGATGTTGCAGCGCGTTGAGGCGTTCTTTCTTCAACTCTTCCGGGGTGTCGTCGGCCAGATCGGCGGCGGGCGTGCCCGGGCGTTGGCTATAAACGAACGAATAGGAGAAGTCGAAGCCGACATCGGCAATCAGCTTCATGGTTTGTTCGAAGTCTTTCTCGGTTTCACCCGGGAAGCCCACGATAAAGTCCGAACTGATGCAGATCCCCGGCACGGCGGCGCGCAGTTTGCGCAGCTTGGACTTGTACTCCAGCGCCGTGTGGTTGCGCTTCATCGCCGCGAGGATCCGGTCGGAGCCCGACTGCACCGGTAAATGCAGGTGCTTGACCAGCTCCGGCACTTCGGCGTGGGCCTGAATCAGGCTGTCGGAGAATTCCAGCGGGTGCGAGGTGGTGTAGCGGATGCGGTCGATGCCGTCGACGGCGGCGACCACACGAATCAGCTCGGCCAGATCGGCCAGACGACCGTCGTGGGTCAAGCCGCGATAGCCGTTGACGTTCTGCCCCAGCAGGGTTACTTCGCGCACGCCGTGCTCGGCAAGGTGGATGATCTCGGCGATCACGTCGTCAAATGGCCGGCTGACTTCTTCGCCACGGGTATACGGCACCACGCAGAACGTGCAGTACTTGCTGCAGCCTTCCATCACCGAGACATAGGCGCTCGGCCCATCGATACGCGGCTCGGGCAGGTGGTCGAACTTTTCGATTTCCGGGAACGAGACGTCGACCTGCGGCAGTTTGGTGAGACGCGCGGCGTCAATCATCTCCGGCAGACGGTGCAGGGTCTGCGGGCCGAACACCACGTCGACGTAAGGAGCGCGGTCACGAATTGCCGCGCCTTCCTGACTGGCCACGCAACCGCCGACGGCGATGACCATGTCCGGGTTGGCCAGTTTCAGCTCGCGCCAGCGGCCCAGTTGCGAGTACACGCGGTCCTGGGCACGTTCGCGGATCGAGCAGGTGTTGAGCAGAATCACGTCGGCGTCTTCCGCGCGGGCGGTGACTTCCAGGGCCTGATGTTCACCCAGCAGATCGACCATGCGCGAGCTGTCGTACTCGTTCATCTGGCAACCGTGGGTTTCGATGTAAAGCTTCTTGGCCATGGATTAGTGTCGTCACGTGATTCAAAGAACCGCGCATTATAGGGAACAAGCCGTCAGGTTCCTACCGCTGTGCGTCCGGTGGCTATGCTATAGTTCGCGCCCTCATTTTTCTCCCCGATGTTATCCGTCCGCCATGACCAAACGCGAAGCTCCAATCTACAAGGTGATATTCCTCAACCAGGGCCAGGTGTTCGAAATGTACGCCAAGCAGATCTATCAAAGTGATCTGTGGGGCTTTCTGGAAGTGGAAGAATTCGTCTTTGGCGAGCGCACGCAAGTGGTCGTCGACCCGAGCGAAGAGAAGCTCAAGGCGCAGTTCGAAGGCGTGGTGCGCAGCTTTGTGCCGATGCACTCGATCGTGCGCATCGACGAAGTCGAACGTCTGGGCACCCCGAAAATCAGCGAGGCCCGCGGCGCGGTCGGCAACGTGATGCCGTTCCCGATGCCGATGCCTGAGAAGTAAAAACAGATTCTGCATTGGAATGAGTTTGTGGCGAGGGGATTTATCCCCGCTGGGCTGCAAAGCGGCCCCAAACCCTGCAATCCGGTTCTGTCTGACACACCTCGCTGAATGGATTTGCGACTGCTGCGCAGCCGAACGGGGCGGTGCGACGTTTCGCTAAATCCCCTCGCCACAGTTAACCTCCACAGCCCTTAGGGCAGTGGTGAGAATGGCGTACGCCCATCGGCGCTCTGCAGTTCCATCAGGTACTTGCGGAAAATCTGCCCCAGCACCTGAGTCGCTGTTTCGAGATCTTCGCGGGACATTTTTTCCGAGACTTCGTCGGCTGTGTCCAGCGCGTCTTCGGCGCCGTTGACCGCAGCCATCTTAAGCACGATGTAGGCCTGGATATTGTTGGCCTGCACGCCTTCGCCGTGGAAGAACATGGTGCCGAGCTTGAACTGTGCCTGCGCGTGGCCTTGCAGCGAGGCTTTTTCGAAGTAGCTCAGCGCTTGATTGAGGTCGCGCGGCGTGTTCTTGCCGTCATAGTAGAACTCACCCAACTCGTATTGCGCTTGCGCATCCCCTTCGTCCGCCGCTTTCTGGCAGGCGGCCAGTGCCTGCGTGACGTCTTGCGGCTGAGTATTGAGGGTGCAACGACCCATCGCCGGGATCAACAACGAGTTGCCGCCTGCTTGTGCATGCGCGAGCAGGGGCTGAAGGAGCAACAGGCAGCCCAATGCAAGGGTGCGGCCGGTGCGGTTCATGGGAATCGACTTACCTCTGAAGGGCACGCGGACCCGTCGAGGGATCCAATAAGCGCGCATTATGAAATAAGCAGGGCCATCCTTACAAAGTCTTTACTCGTTTTTCTGCTGCGTGGGGAATATATCGCCCACTTCTGCGCACATTTTTAGCAGACGCGTCGGAAAAACCGTGCAGATGTAGGTGAAAGCTGACGCTGGCGATAGCCAACGTCAGCGGGGGCGGTGCTTACTTCAGTGCGGCGAAGGCGCGCTCGGCGGCGTCCAGGGTCAGTTTCAACTCGGCTTCGCCGTGGGCAATCGAGGTGAAACCGGCTTCGAAGGCGCTCGGCGCCAGGTACACGCCGCCTTCGAGCATCAGGTGGAAGAAGCGACCGAACAGTGCGGCATCGCTGGCCATCACGTCTTCAAAGGTGACGATGTCGTCGGCGCCGCTGAAGTACAGGCCGAACATGCCGCCGGCCTGGGTGGTGACGAACGGAATGCCCGCCGCATCGGCGCGCTGTTGCAAGCCGTCGAGCAGGCGCGTGGTGTAATCGGTCAGTTCGGCGTGAAAACCCGGGCGGCTGATCAGGCGCAGGGTAGTCAGACCGGCCGCCATCGCCAGCGGATTACCCGACAAGGTTCCCGCCTGATACACCGGGCCCAGTGGCGCAATGCGCTCCATGATGTCGCGCTTGCCACCAAAGCAACCCACTGGCATGCCGCCGCCGATGATTTTGCCGAAGGTGGTCAAGTCGGGAGTCACGCCGTAGTGCGCCTGGGCGCCGCCGAGGGCAACACGGAAACCGGTCATCACTTCGTCGAAAATCAGCACCACGCCATGTTGGTCGCACAGCGAGCGCAGGCCTTCGAGGAAGCCCGGCGCTGGCGGCACACAGTTCATGTTGCCGGCCACCGGCTCGACGATGATGCACGCCACATCCTGGCCGACTTCAGCGAGCATGGTTTCAACCGCGCCGATGTCGTTGAACGGCAGGGTCAGGGTGTGTTTGGCGAATGCCGCCGGCACGCCGGCCGAGCTCGGTACACCTTGGGTCAGCGCGCCGGAGCCGGCCTTGACCAGCAGGCTGTCGGAGTGACCGTGGTAGCAGCCTTCGAATTTGATGATGCTGTCGCGGCCGGTGTAACCACGGGCCAGACGGATCGCACTCATGGTCGCTTCGGTGCCGGAGCTGACCATGCGCACCATGTCCATCGATGGCACCAGCGAGCAGACCAGATCGGCCATCTCGGTTTCCATCGCAGTCGGCGCGCCGTACGACAAGCCGTGTTGCAGCTGATTGCGTACCGCGTCGAGCACGTCCGGATGGCTATGGCCGAGGATCATCGGGCCCCACGAACCAACGTAATCGACATAACGCTTGTCGTCTTCGTCGGTAACGTAGGCGCCTTCGGCGTGTTTGAAGAACAGCGGCGTGCCGCCCACGCTCTTGAACGCGCGGACCGGTGAGTTGACGCCACCGGGAATGTGTTTCTGGGCATTGGCAAACAGGGTTTCGGAACGAGACATGATCGGGCTCTCAATCTTCAGGATTTGGCGAATTATTTACGCAGCAGTTCGTTGAATGCGCGGGCGCGGCGGGTCACTTCGGCGCTGCTGTCGGCGCCGAACAGGCCATGAATCACCGCGAGCAGATCGACACCGTGTTCGACCAGTGGCGCGGCGTTATCCAGGGTGATACCGCCAATCGCGCAGACGGGCAGGTGCAGTGAGCGTTTGGCCTCGGCGAGCAGTTCGAGGCTGCACGTCGGCGCACCGGGCTTGGTATTGGAATTGAAGAAACGACCGAAGGCGACGTAGCTGGCGCCTTCTTTGGCGGCCTGTTCGGCCAGCGCGATTTGCGCGTGGCAGGTCGAGCCGATGATGGCTTTCGAACCGAGCAGGGCGCGGGTCGGTGACAGTGGGCCGTCGGTCTGGCCCAGGTGCACGCCGACGTTGAGGCGCGCGGCCAGTTCGGCGTCATCGTTGATGATCAGCTGCGTCTTGTAGCGTTCGCACAGGTTGCGCAGTGCTTCGGCCTCGCGCAGGCGGCGGGCCTCGTCGCTGCTCTTGTCGCGGTATTGCAGCAGGGTGACGCCGCCTTCCAGCGCCGCCTCGACATAAGACAGAAACTTGCCGGCCAGCAGTTGGCTGTCGGTGATGGCATACAGGCCACGTAGTTTCATCAGGCAGACCTCACGACGTTACGAGCAGAAATCCAGCGGCAGGCGACGCGGGACGAACTGGCCTTTGCCCAGTTGTTCGGCATCGCGCAGGGTGCGCCAGGTGTAATCCAGCGCACTGCGCACGGCGCTGGCCAGGTGTTCGCCCTGGGCCAGGCGGCCGGCCAGCGCACTGGCGAGGGTGCAGCCGGAGCCGTGATAGCTGCCCGGCAGGCGCTGGCAGATAAAGGTTTCGCGCAGGCCGTCGCGGCTGTACACGCGGTTGTGGATTTCAGTTTCGTCGCCGTGACCGCCGGTGATCAGCAGGTTTTTGACGAACGGCAGAAGTTTTTCCGCGCACTCATCCGCAGTGCCTTCGGGCAGTTCGGCGAGGATGCGGGCTTCAGGAAGATTGGGGGTGGCAATGATCGACAGCGGCAGCAGACGCTCGCGCATCGCATAGCCGACCTCGTCCTTGCCCAGGCGTCCGCCGCCGCCGGCACGCAGTACCGGGTCGCAAACGACTGGCAGGTGCGGGTGCGCCGAAAGCAGTTCGACCACCGTGTCGACCATCGCCAGCGAACCGAGCATGCCCAGTTTCACCGCCGCGACTTCGGAGTCGTTGAGTACGGCGTTGGCCTGGGCCAGGACCCACTCGCGATCGAGGACGCGAAAGTCAGTGACGTTGACGGTGTCTTGCACGGTCAGGGCGGTGACGGCCGGAGCCGCATGGCAACCCTGCGCGAGCAGGGCTTCGATATCTGCCTGCAAGCCGGCGCCACCACTGGGGTCGTGGCCGGAGAGACAGAGGACAACGGGGCGGGAGCTGTAGATATTCATGGTGCGCGAGCTTACCACCAAAGCTGATTTTCGGGTTCAGTACTGACGTTGTTTGCGAGCAGATTGTCGGACAACCCCGCAGTCTTTATTTGGAGCACATTTGTGGCGAGGGGATTTATCCCCGTTGGGCTGCGAAGCGGCCCCAAACCCTGCAATCCGGTTCTTTCTGACACACCATCGCTGGATGGACTTGCGACTGCTTCGCAGCCGAACGGGGATAAATCCCCTCGCCACAATTGGTCACCTATCAAGGAGGCTGTCGTCGCAAGTTGACCAATGCAACAGCTCTAGGTCGCTGCTTTGCTCTGAAACGCCCGTTCTAGAGCCTTTGTAGGAAAAATTTCAATGGTGCTCAATGGCCATCAACGGCTATGCTAGTCTGGATCCAAACCAATAACAGGTAATACCGGTTTTACGTCTACTCAAAGGGAATGGGGGGCTTCCTGACACAACCGGACGAGCCACGCTGGGGCTTCAATGCGCTATTTGCTGATGTTGCTGTTCTGCTTGCCCCTCCTGGCGAGCGCCGTCGAATTCGACGAATTCACCCAGAGCCTGCCTCTGGGCCGGTCGCTGCAAGTGTTCGAAGACCCCAGCGGTCAGGCGAGCATTGCCGATGTTCGCGCGCAAGCCGCCGCCGGCCAGTTCAAACCGCACGATAAAGCCACGCTCAACGCCGGTTATTCGCGTTCGGCGTTCTGGCTGAAAATCGACCTGCATTATCGCCCGAGCAATCCCGCCGCCCAGCGCACCTGGCTGCTGGAGCTGGCGTATCCACCGCTCGACCATCTCGACCTGTACCTGGCCGATGCCCAGGGCAATTATCGTCTGGTCCGCCAGACCGGCGACGCCTTGCCCTTCGCCAGCCGTGAGATCCGCCAGAACAACTACCTGTTCGACCTTGCGTTCAAGGCGGATCAACAGCAGACCGTGTACCTGCGACTGGCCAGTGAAGGCTCGATTCAGGCACCGGTAACGTTGTGGTCGAGTACCGCGTACCTCGAAGACCAGCCGGTGCGCCTGTATGTGCTGGGCATCATTTATGGCGTGCTGCTGGGGATGCTGGTCTATAACCTGTTCATCTTCTTGAGCGTGCGCGACACCAGCTACCTCTATTACATTTTCTACATTGCTTCGTTCGGCCTTTATCAGCTGTCGGTGAACGGCGCGGCGGTGGAGTACTTCTGGCCCGACAACCCGTGGTGGGCGAACGCTGCGACGCCGTTCTTCATCGGTTGCGCAGGCTTGTTCGGCAGTCAGTTCGCGCGCAGTTTCCTGCAGACCAAGACCCACAGCCGCTGGCTCGACCGATTGCTGATAGCCCTGATTGCGTTTGGCGCGCTGGTGGTCGGTCTGTCGCTGATGGCCAGTTACGCACTGGCGTTGCGCCTGGCGACGACGCTGGCGCTGACCTTTACCATCGTTATTTTCGCCGCCGGTCTGCTGGCCTGGTGGCGGGGCTTGCGCGTGGCCCGTTATTTCATCATCGCCTGGTCGGCGTTTCTGCTCGGCGGCATCGTCAACACATTGATGGTGCTCGGTCTACTGCCCAACGTGTTCCTGACCATGTACGCCAGCCAGATCGGCTCGGCCATCGAAGTGGCGCTGCTGTCGCTGGCGTTGGCCGACCGCATCAACGCGATGCGCGAGCAACAGGCGCAGACCCTGTACGACGCCGGGCAGAAACTCGAAGTGCTCAACCAGCAACTGGCCCACAGCAACAAGCTCAAGGACGAATTCCTCGCGACCCTGACCCACGAGCTGCGCACGCCGATGAACGGTGTGATCGGTTCGCTGGAGCTGATGCAAACCGTCGAGATGGACGCAGAACTTGAGCAGTATCAACAGACCGCCGCCGGTTCCGCGCGGGACATGATGCGTATGGTCAACGGCATTCTCACCCTCACCGAATTGCAGGCCGGCAAGCTGACAGCGACGTCGGCCAGTTTCAGCCTGCGCGGTGTGATTGAAGCACTACGCACTCAGTTCGCGGGCAACGCGGCGAGCAAGTCGCTGGACTTCAAGGTCGAGGTGCTGCCGACTCTGCCGGATCGCCTGCTCGGCGACAGCGCAAAACTGGCGCAATGCCTGGAGTGCCTGCTCGATAACGCGATCAAATTCACGCGGGTCGGCGGGCTGGCGTTGCGGGTGACCGGCAAGCCCTCGACCGGCAATCGTCTGGCGCTGTCGTTCGCGGTGATCGACAGCGGCATCGGTTTCTCCGATCTGGGTGAGGCGACGTTGTATCAGCGTTTTTTCCAGCTCGACGGCTCCATGACCCGCGAGTACGGTGGACTGGGCGTTGGCCTGGCGATCTGCCGGCAGTTGGTGGAATTGCTCGGTGGCAAGCTCACGCACCGTTCCGAGCCGGGCAGCGGCAGTCGCTTTCAACTGGACGTCGAATTTGCGCTGCCGCTGGTCGAGACAGCGCCAGCACCAACGCGTGATTGCGCACGGGCACCGCAGGACTGCACGGTGCTGCTGGTCGACGACAACAGCGTCAATCAACTGGTGATGCGCGGCATGTTGCTCAAGCTCGGCTTTCGCGTACGCAGTGCCGACAACGGCGTGGCGGCGCTGGACTGCCTGCAGCGCGAAACCTTCGATGCAGTGTTGATCGATTGCCAGATGTCCCGCCACGAGGGCGCGTCGTTGTGCTGCCAGATTCACGCCTTGCCCGGCTGCGCCGATGTGCCGGTGTTCATGCTGGCGTTGACGGCTGACCGTGAACCCTGCGCTCCTGGCGCAGCCATCGATTATCTGCACAAACCGGTGAAATTCGAGGATTTGCAGGCTGCGCTGGAGCGTCGGGTGCTTAGCTGCTGATGGGGTAAAAGCGCCGCAATAACGGCGCGTATGACACTTTGTTCAAAAAAGCACCAGTGCTTAACTGGTGGCATTGCTGAACAAGGAGCCTTGCCATGAACCTGCATCAGTTCGCCGAAACCCACGAAGTCACCAACCAGCCACCGTCGCTGGACGGCACCAACCTGTACCGCATCGACCTGCCTTTGCAGGAGTGGTCGCGGCGGTTCGGCGCCGGTTGGGCCGAGTCGCGGATCGACGCCTACGGCGCACTCGCCGGTGGCCCGCTGATGGAAGCCGGGTTCCTTGCCAACCAGAACAAACCGGTATTCGCCAGCCATGACCGCTACGGTCATCGTATCGATCTGGTCGAATTTCACCCGGCTTACCACGAGCTGATGCGCACCGCGATCGAACATGGCCTGACCTCGCTGCCGTGGGCTCATCCGCAGGAAGGCGCGCATGTCGCCCGCGCGTCGATGACGTATCTGCACAGCCAGGCCGAGGCCGGCAGCGGTTGCCCGCTGACCATGACCTTCGCCAGCGTGCCGGCCTTGCGCTTGCAGCCAGAGCTGGCCGAACAGTGGCTGCCCAAAGTCCTTGCTACTGAATACGATCCGCGCAACGTCGGCATGGCACACAAGGCCGGTGTGACCATCGGCATGGCGATGACCGAAAAACAGTGCGGCACCGACGTGCGCGCCAACACCACCAAAGCGTATCCGGTCGGCGCCAGCGGCCCGGGCCAGGCGTATGAGCTGGTCGGGCACAAGTGGTTCTGTTCGGCGCCGATGTGCGATGCGTTTCTCACCCTGGCGCAAACTGACAAGGGTTTGAGTTGCTTCCTGCTGCCGCGTCATCGCCCGGACGACACGCGCAATCAGTTCTACATCCAGCGCCTGAAAAACAAACTCGGCAATCAGTCCAACGCCTCCAGTGAAGTGGAGTTTCGTGGCGCGCTGGCATGGATGATTGGCGAAGAAGGGCGCGGCGTGCCGACGATCATTGAAATGGTTGCGATGACGCGCTTCGATTGCATGGTCGGTTCCAGCTCGCTGATGCGTCAGGCGCTGACCCAGGCCAGCCATCACTGTGCACACCGCACGGTCGGCGGCAAATTGCTCAGCGAACAGCCATTGATGCAGAACGTCCTGGCCGATCTGGCGCTCGAGAGCGAGGCCGCACTGGCGCTGAGCCTGCGCATGGGCAAGGCGCTGGATCATCTGGATGATCGCCACGAAGCACAATTCGCGCGGCTGGTGACGGCGGTGGGTAAATACTGGATCTGCAAGCGGGCGCCGGGAATGATCAACGAAGCGGCGGAATGCATGGGCGGTGCCGGCTATGTCGAGGACAGCATCCTGCCGCGCCTGTACCGCGAAGCGCCGGTGAACTCGACGTGGGAAGGCTCTGGAAATGTGCAGTGTCTGGACGTGCTCCGCGCGCTGTCGAAAGAGCCGGGTGTGCTGGACGTGTTGTTCAGCGAATTGGGTGACGGGCATGGCGATAAGCGTCTGGCGGCGCATCTCCAGCAATTGCAGGCGCAGTTCAAGGACACCAGCGACATTCAGTATCGGGCGCGGCAGTTGACCGAAGACATTGCCCTGGGCTTGCAGGCCAAATTGCTGCTGGAGGCTGGCAACTCGGTGGTCAGTGATGCCTTTATCGCCAGTCGCCTGAGCGGTGGCGGCCGTGTCTACGGCGCGTTGCCGCGCGGGCTGAATGTCGAAGCCATCGTCGCCCGCTCAACCCCACAGCATTTCTGAATGCACACAAATCCCCTGTAGGAGTGAGCCTGCTTGCGATAGCGGTGTGACAGTCAATGCAATATCGACTGATAGACCGCTATCGCGAGCAGGCTCACTCCTACAGGGTCTGTATGCGACCGACATATTGTGGGGTTGCCAACATGCCACTGTTCCCGTGAGACCACGATGCAGGCAAGATGAAGCTCTGCAAGTCAGAACACAGGAAGCTGATCGTGACCGAAGCGTTTATTGTCGTTCAAACCGCCGAACAAGCCGTGGATCGTCTCGCCGAGTTGCATGAGCGGGCCACCACGGCGCTGAACTCGGCGCTCAAGCGTTACCTCAAGGATCGCGTCGAACCCGACGCTGTACAGCGTGCCCTGTTTCGTTATCCCGAGCTGCGTCTGACCTACCATTGCCAGGGCGAAGTCCCGCAGACCACCCGCGCTTACGCCAAAGTACAATTGCCGGGCACTTACAGCGTCACCGTCACCCACCCGGCGGCGTTTCGCAAATACCTGCTCGAACAACTGACACCGTTGATGCACGACTTCACCGTGACCGTCGAAGTCGGCGTCAGCCAGCAGAACATTCCGTATCCGTATGTGGTCGAGCAGGGCGATGAACTGGCTGGTTCCGGCGTTACCGCCGCGGTGCTGGCGCGGGTGTTCCCGAGTACCGACCTGTCCGCTGCGACCGACGGCATTGCCGACGGCCTCTACGACTGGGAAAACACCGATCCGCTGCCACTGGCACTGTTCGACGCTGCGCGCGTGGACTTCTCGCTGCGTCGCTTGGTGCATTACACCGGCAGCGACTGGCGCCATGTGCAGCCATGGATTCTGTTGACCAACTATCACCGTTACGTCGACCAGTTCATCGTCCATGGCCTGGAACAATTGCGCCGCGACCCGCGTTTCGTGCGCATGGTCTTGCCGGGCAACGTGATCATCGAGAAGGGCATGGATCACGGCGAGGCGTCGGCGATTGCCGCCGGTGTGGTCTGGCACCGTTACCAGATGCCGGCCTATCACCTGATCGCCAGCGATGGCCATGGGGTGACCTTGGTGAATATCGGCGTCGGCCCGTCCAACGCCAAGAACATTACTGACCACCTGGCCGTGCTCCGTCCGCATTGCTGGCTGATGATCGGCCACTGTGGCGGCCTGCGTCAGTCGCAGACCATCGGCGACTACGTGCTGGCCCACGCCTACATGCGCCGCGACGGCATTCTCGATCGTGTGGTGCCGCCGAACATTCCGATCCCGGCACTGGCCGAAGTGCAAATGGCGCTGCAACAGGCGGCTGCGAACGTTACTGGCGAGAAGGGCGACGACCTGAAGAAACGCCTGCGCACCGGCACCGTGCTGACCTACGACGACCGTAACTGGGAGTTGCGCTGGGCTCAGGAGCGACCACTGATCAACCTGTCCCGCGCGGTCGCCGTGGACATGGAAAGTGGCACGATTGCCGCCCAGGGTTATCGTCTGCGGGTGCCATACGGCACGCTGCTTTGCGTCTCGGACAAGCCGCTGCACAGCGAAATCAAACTGCCCGGCTCGGCCAACGCGTTCTATGAACGCGCGGTCAGCCAGCATTTGAAGATCGGCATCGAAGCGGTGGATCTGCTGCGCACCGAGCTCAACTCGCTGCACTCGCGCAAACTGCGCAGCTTCGACGAGCCGCCGTTCCGTTAACGGTTAATCGTGGTCATTTGGCGGTCGGGGCACTAGCATTGTCAGCCCTGATCGCCAGATGTTGTTTTGTCCATGTCTCGTCCTCCGCGTCCTCCTTCGCGCCGTCCCGGTGTGAAGCCGCCATCCTCTTCGCCACGCCGTGTCGCGAAAGCGCCGCCGGCCGAGCCCAGGCTGATCCTGTTCAACAAGCCGTTCGATGTGCTGACGCAGTTCAGCGACGGTGAAGGGCGGGCGACGCTCAAGGACTACATCGATGTGCCGGGCATCTATCCGGCCGGGCGTCTGGATCGCGACAGCGAAGGATTGTTGCTGCTGACCAACGACGGCCAGTTGCAGGCGCGGATTGCCGATCCGAAACATAAACTGGCGAAGACTTACTGGGTGCAAGTCGAAGGCGAGCCGACGGCCGAGCAGTTGCAGCGCTTGCGTGAGGGTGTCGAACTGAATGACGGCATGACTTTGCCCGCCGAAGCGCGGCAGCTGGATGAACCACAATTGTGGCCGCGCAACCCGCCGGTACGCTTTCGCAAAAGCGTGCCGACAAGCTGGCTGGAACTGGTGATTCGCGAGGGGCGCAACCGTCAGGTGCGGCGCATGACGGCGGCGGTCGGGTTGCCGACGTTGCGTCTGGTGCGGGTCAGGATCGGCGACTGGACCATCGAGGGCCTCGATCAGGGCCAGTGGAAAGAAGCGCCGGCGCGTTTATAGAGCGCCGGACTCGATCAGGCCGATCACCACACTCTTGATGATGAACGCGGCCACACCCAGGCCCAGTACGAAAAACAGAATGAACGAGCCGAACCGTCCGGCCTTGGACTTCTTCGCCAGATCCCAGACGATGAAACCCATGAAAATGATCAGGATGCTGACCAGACCGGTCATCATCCATTCTTCGAGCAGTGCTGGATCCATCGGCGATCTCCGGCGCGGGGGCAGGGCTGAAAGGGCGGCGGCGAGTATACGTCATGGTCGGTGGGGGTGGCATTGATCTGGGTCGCCTGTGCCGGCCCCTTCGCGAGCAAGCCCGCTCCCACATTTGGAATGCATTTCCCTGTGGCAGCAAGCCTGCTCTCACATTTGCAATGCATTTCCCTGTGGGAGCGGGCTTGCTCGCGAAAGCGGTTTCAGCTGCGCAGATGAGTCAGCGGCAACTCGGTGCTGTTCAGCACTTGGTTCAACACAAAACTCGACCGCACGCTCGTAACCCCGTCAATGCGGGTCAGATGCCCCAGCAGCAATTTCTGATAGTGATCCATATCCGGCACCACCACCTTTAACTGGTAGTCGGCGTCCACCCCGGTCACCAGGCTGCACTCCAGCACCTGCGGCAACGTACGAATGGCTGCCTCGAAATTTTCGAAGCGCTCTGGTGTATGCCTGTCCATGCCGATCAGCACATACGCGGTCAGGCTCAGCCCGAGCATTTTTCGATCAAGCAGCGCGACCTGCCGCGAAATGTAGCCGTCGTCTTCCAGTTGCTTGACCCGACGCGAGCAAGGCGAGGGGGACAGACCGATGCGCTCGGCCAGCTCCTGGTTGGAGATGCGGGCGTCGCGTTGCAATTCCGCCAAAATGCTCAAGTCGTAACGGTCGAGTTTGCTCATCAATCTGTCCTTGGCTGTAACTATTGCGGCAGATTATCTATCCAGGGTTAAAAATTGCGCAAGTGGTGTTTATTTGAGCAATCTTCGCAATCATCTGTCGCGGCGTCCGGCCTATTCTTATCACCAGAATCACTGCTCGGTAACACAGTCCACGCGGCCCGCCCAATCCGGCCCGCCGCGGCCGCCACCCCCACCGGGGTTGTGCCGGCCCCCGAGCTGCACACTGTCCAGAAGACGGCGTGAGGTGAGCCGACGTCAAAAGCGTCGAGCCAGGACGAAGTTCTCTAAAAGGGAGGCCGACGGGTCTCCCTTTTTTCTTGCCTGCGATTTCATCTTGTCGCCTCAATAAATAAGTTGCGCGACTGATAACCTGTTGCAGAACCCGGTGTACCGGTTTCGAGTCTTAGCAACAGGCCCTCCCAATGACAGGCTCTCGCGCCGTGAGGAAAAGCATGAATTCGCGTATCTGGCGTCTGGCCGGTGTTGGTTTGCTGTGTGTGAGTGTCAGTGCGCAAGCGCTTGCCGATGAGCCGCAGAATCGTGGCCCCGACGACAATGGCCGCGGCCAGGACCATCAGGGCAATAATCAGGGCCGTGGCGGCGAGCAGCCGCCGCGCGGGCAGAACAACGAGATCATTCGTGGCGACAACAGTCGTCAGTTCGAGCACAACGGCCAGTCTCATCAGAGCGACGGGCAGTGGCAGAACCGCGACCGTCCTGACAATCGGCCAGAGCCGCCCCGGCAACCGAACAACAATCTGCCGATTCAGCCGCGGCCCGATACCGTGCGCCAGACCGAGGAACCGCGTCCGGGCTACTACCGCGACGAGCGCCCGCAAAACGGTTACCACAATCAGCAGTGGCCGACCCGCCCTCGGCCCGATGACGACCGCTGGCCGGGGCGCCCGAACGGACATGGCAATGGCTGGGGACCCGGCCCGCAATATCGCCCGGGGCAGGTGATCGAGCGCTTCCCGGATCGCGATTATCGCGTGCCGTATCGCGGCCAGGATTACTTCTATTCCGGCGGCTACTGGTATCGCTCGCAAGGCCCGCGCTACATCGTCGTGCAGCCGCCGCGCGGGATCCGTATCCAGTATTTGCCCGATTATGCCCGTGAGGTGTGGATCGGCGGTTCGCTGTTGTTCCTCGCCGCCGGCTCCTATTACGCCTATCAGCAAGCCACGCAGGATTACGTGGTGGTCGAACCGCCGGTGCAGCCGCCGCCACAATCTCAAGGCTATGACGTCGAGGCGTATCCGGCCAACGGCCAGTCACCACAGCAGGTGCAGCAGGACGGTTACCAGTGCTACCAGTACGCGGTGCAGCAAAGCGGTTTCGACCCGCGCACCGCGACCTACCAACCGGCGCCCGAAGTGGTCCAGGCGTACCGTCAGGCGCAGGGCAATTGCCTGAGCAGTCGCGGGTATAAAGTCAATTATTGAGTTCGGGCGGCGAGCACCACTTCCTGTGGATCGGCGTGGACCAGCACCTCGGCCTTGGGGTAAGACGTGTGAATCGCTGCCGCCGCTTGATCGCTGATGCCATGGGCGACTGACAGGGTCAGTTCGCCCGGCAGTTCCAGATGCAACTGCACAAACCAGTGATTACCGGAGATGCGGGTGCGCAAGTCATGCGCGCCCAGCACCCCCGGCACACTGCACGCCAGTTCGAGCATGTGCTGGCTGACATCCGCCGGCAGCTCCTCGTCCATCAACACCGAAAAGCTTTCCCGAGCGATCTGGACTGCGCTCCAGAGGATGTACGCGGCGATTCCCAGGCCGAACCACGCATCCAGTTGTGCAAAACCAAACCCGGCCAGTACCAGCGCTATCAGAATGCTGCCGTTGAGCAACATGTCCGAGCGGTAATGCAACGAATCGGCACGCACGGCGTTGGAGCCGGTCTGCTTGATCACCCGGTGTTGCAACATCAGCAACGCGGCGGTCAGCAGCAGTGAAAAAACGATGACGCCGATGCTCAGCCATGGCGCGCCAAGCGGTTGCGGCGTCTGCAAACGTTCGTAGGCCTGAAACGCGATCAGCAGCGCACTGCCACCGATGAACAACGCTTGCGCCATGCCGGCCAGCGATTCGGCCTTGCCGTGGCCATAACGGTGATCGTCATCCGCCGGACGCAGCGCGTAATGCACCGCGAGCAGATTGAGCAGCGAGGTGACGCCATCCAGCGCCGAGTCGGTGAGGCCGGCAAGCATGCTCACCGAACCGCTGAGCCACCAGGCAATGGCCTTGGCGACGATCAACGTACAGGCCACCGCTACCGAGGCGCGGGTCGCCAGCCGCAGCAGGCGGGCGTGTTCGGGGCTGGTGGTCATCGAAGGTCCTTGTTCAGGCGGCCGGTTGCAGGCCGAACATCGCCAGTTGCTGGGTGCTGCCCTTGTGTTGAATGAGGCGTGGGTCGTCGAGGGCCCTATTTATTTCAACGGCAGCTCTTCCCAGCTCGCTCTCGAGAATCGCCTGCAACTTGTGGTTATCGACCTGGCCGTCCGCACCGATGGCTTGCTTGAGCTTGGCCGGGTCGATCTGCGCGGTGTGCCCCGGTTCGAAATAGATCGCGCCAGTGGCGAAATCGACGGCAAACGCGATCAGCCCCGGGATGATGTAAAACAGCAGGCCGACGGCATCGAGCGCGGCAATCGCCGGGTCGATCTTGCCGTCGATCTGGCCGCGACGGTCCGGGTAGAAAATCGAACCGCACGCAGTGATTTGCGTAAGCAGCGTGGCGACCAGAACACCGCCGATCAGGCGAAAAGGTAAGCGCATGGAAATGTCTCCTGAGAGCTGAACAATAACGGCTACTGTTTTGAGTTCAGACTACGCCAAACAGTTCGCCGTTATACTCGCCGATCTGTTTGGGAGCCAGCATGATTTCTTTGCCGATCGACGATGTTTTACCCGCCCTGCGTGAAGCCCTCGCGGCGCGCCACGAAGCCGTACTCGAAGCACCACCCGGCGCCGGTAAAACCACCCGCGTGCCCTTGGCCCTGCTCAATGAAGCGTGGCTGGCGGGGCAGACCATCGTCATGCTCGAGCCGCGGCGTCTGGCGGCTCGCGCGGCAGCGGAACGTCTGGCCAGTGAACTGGGCGAGAAGGTCGGTGAAACCGTTGGTTATCGCATTCGCCTGGACAGCAAGGTCGGCCCCAAGACACGTATCGAAGTGGTCACCGAAGGCATTCTGACCCGGCGTTTGCAGGATGACCCGGCGTTGGAAGGCGTGGGCCTGCTGATCTTCGATGAGTTTCACGAACGCAGCCTCGACGCCGATCTGGCGCTGGCGCTCAGTCTGAACGGTCGCGAGCTGTTTCGCGCTGAACAACCGCTGAAGATTTTGCTGATGTCGGCCACCCTCGAAGGCGAGCGTCTGGCCGGCTTGCTTGACGATGCGCCGATCCTGCGCAGCGAAGGGCGCATGTACCCGGTGACGATGCGCTGGGGCCGACCGTTTCAGCCCGGCGAATACATCGATCAGCGCGTTACACAAACGGTACTCGAAGCGCTGCACGATGAGACCGGCAGCCTACTAGTGTTCCTGCCGGGGCAGGCGGAAATCCGTCGTGTGCATCAGCAACTGGCGGACGCCATCGGCGAGCGCAAAGACGTCTTGCTGTGCCCGTTGCACGGCGAACTGGACCTCAATGCGCAACGGGCGGCCATCGATCCGGCGCCACCCGGCCAGCGCAAAGTGGTGCTGGCGACCAACATTGCCGAGACCAGCCTGACCATCAACGGCGTGCGTGTGGTGATTGATGCCGGGCTGGCGCGGGTGCCGCGATTCGATCCGGGCAGCGGCATGACACGCCTCGACACTCAACGGGTTTCCAGGGCCAGTGCCACGCAGCGAGCCGGGCGGGCCGGGCGTCTGGAGCCGGGTGTCTGCTATCGCTTGTGGTCGCAGGATCAGCACGAACAACTGGCCGCGTATGGCAGTGCGGAAATTCTCTCGGCGGACCTCGCCAGTCTGGCTCTGCAACTGGGGCGCTGGGGCGTCACGCCCGACGAACTGGTCTGGCTGGACGCGCCGCCCGCAGCGGCTTATGCCCAGGCGCAGGATTTGTTGCAGCGCCTCGGCGCCTTGCACGGTGAAACGCTGACGACCCACGGCCAGGCGATGGCCGAGTTGCCGGCCCATCCCCGCATCGCCCATTTGCTGTTGCGCGGTCAGGCGCTGGGATTGGCGAACATGGCGTGCGATGTCGCCGCGTTGCTCGGCGAGCGCGATATCTTGCGCGGCGCTGGCGCGGATTTGCACAGCCGCCTGGTCTTGCTCTCGGGCGAGGAACGCGCCGGTCGTGGCACGCAGGGCGGGGTGCAACGCGCCCGGCAATTGGCGCGGCAGTATCGCGGGTACCTGCGTGGCAAACCGAGCGAGCCGGTCAGCGATCCCGATCATCCGCGCTGGCTCGGCGCGTTGCTGGCGCTGGCCTATCCGGATCGCGTCGCCCAGCAGCGACGTGCCGGTGGCGCCGAATATCGTCTGGCCAACGGACGCGCGGCGCTGTTCGCCGAAGCGGACAGCCTGATGAAAGAACCGTGGATCGTCATCGCCGACCTCGGCAGCCGCCAGGGTCAGCGCGAAGAGCGGATTTATCTGGCCGCTGATTTTGATCCGGCGCTGTTCGATTCAGTGCTGGCAGAACAGGTGCGCAACGTCGATCAACTGGACTGGGACGAGCGTGAAGGCGTGCTGCGCGCCGAGCGTCAGCGCAAGGTCGGCGAGCTGATTCTCAGCCGTGAGCCGTTGACGGGCCTTGATGAAAACGCGCGCAGTCAGGCGCTGGTCAATCTGGTGCGGCGCAAGGGCCTGGAGTTATTGCCGTGGACGCCGGAGTTGCGGCAGTGGCAGGCGCGGGTGGCGCTGTTGCGCCAGCTGGATCTGCATACGCAGAACGACAGTCAGTGGCCGGATGTCAGCGACGCGACGCTGCTCGACACCCTCGAAGACTGGCTGCTGCCGTATCTGGGCAAAGTCTCGCGGCTCAGCCATTTCGCCCAGCTGGATTTATCGAGCATTGTGCGCAACCTGCTGCCCTGGCCGCTGCCGCAGAAGCTTGATGAGCTGGCACCGCATCATTTGAGCGTGCCGTCGGGGTCGTCGATTCGTCTGGACTACAGCGAACATCCGCCGATCCTCGCGGTGCGCTTGCAGGAGCTGTTCGGCCTGGCCGACACGCCGCGCATCGCCGGCGGCCGGCAGGTCGTCAAGCTGCACCTGTTGTCACCAGCGCGGCGACCGGTGCAGGTGACGCAGGATCTTGCGAACTTCTGGCGCAGCACCTACGCCGAGGTAAAGAAGGATCTGAAGGGGCGCTATCCGAAGCATTACTGGCCGGACGATCCATTGGTGGCTGAAGCGACCGCGCGGGCGAAACCAAGGGGGACCTGAACAGCAATAGCCACGTGCCATTAGCCCATCCGTGCTAATTGCCCTTGTTTGTTCAGGCTCCCAAAATCGCGGCCTGACCCACAACGAGTGTTGCTGCCTGGCAACCTTTGCCCAAGGAACGGAACTGCCCATGTCATCTTTCTTCAAGTTCAAGAAGATCATCTTCTTGTCGGCTGCGCTGCTGGCCGCCTCCGGTTCGGCCATCGCCGAAGAGCCGAACCCGGCGGGCGACTGGTGGATTATCTACGGCAACGGCGTTGCCCAGAAAAACATCATGTACGTCGCCGATGCGATGTCGGTGGTGCCTTCGGAAAAAACCAAAGGCGCGACCATGGTTGCGGTGACGCTGGTGTATGAAGAACCCGGCAAACCGATGATCGACGTTTACAACATCGAAGCCCAGTGCTCTACGGGCAAGGTACGGTTTATCAATGGCCAGTCCATCGAGCGTCTCGCTTACACCATGCGTCATCTGAAAGTTGCCAATCAATGGCAGACCCCGAAAGAGTTTTGGGTCCAGCAAGCGCTGAAGTTTGCCTGTGCGCCGGGCAGTCGCGCCAAAAACGACATGGCCGCCGTGGGCAAGATGGAATATCTGCAGATGATCCAGATGCTGCAGCAGATGTTCTTCAAGCTCGCGCCGATTCAGCAAAAGAGCCAGATGATGGACAACATCGACAGCCTGCTCGAACTGAAAAAATAAGCCGGGGCATCCAATGACTTACACACGCTTATCGCTGACAACCCTGTTGGCGGGGTTGCTCTTGACCGGTTGTTCCAGCATTGCGCAAAGCCGCTGGGAAGGACGCGACCTTCAGGAAGCGCTGGACCTGTTCGGCACACCCGATTCGATGCAAAAGGAAACCGCTCCGAACGGCGAACCCTTGGCCGTGCTGACCTGGTACAAGTCCGCGAGCTGGACCACCACCGAAGCGGCCGGCACTTCGATGAACCATACCGGCAATGGCATGGTGTACACCGAGCACTACCAACAGGTCGGGCACAGTTCTACCTGCAAGTTGCAGGCGAAGATCAATCAGCAGAAGAAGATCGCCCAGTTCCTGATCGAAGACGGGCGGATATTGCACGGCAAGTGTGCCAACGTTCGTTATGTTCCGGGCTACGTTCCGCCGGGGCTCTGACCTCGCGAGCTGTCACCGCTGCGCAAAAACTGTCTCGACCCAGCCTTGCAGTGTGTACTTGCGATAGATCGGTTCAGGAATATCGACATACGGCGCAGAGATGAACGAAGCCGGAATCACCGGCTCCGCCTCATCGATCACCAGTATGTTCGCCGGGTTGTAGAAGTCGTAATCGAGCACATGCTTATTGGTGGTAATGACTTTCTTGCGCGCGGCCATGGCTTCGAAAAACCGGAAGCTCAAACCGGCCTGGCCGGGCTTGGAAATGTCCAGAATGATCCGCGAGCGTTTCACCAGATCGCCGACCGATTCCAGTGACATTCTTTGCTCGAAAAAGGTGATGCCCGGATGCGCGTCGGGAATCGGTTTGCATTGCACGAGAAATTTGTAGTCGGTCACGCCTAACTGATCGAATGCTCTGGCCAGACCTTCCAGCGCAGGCACGCGATCTTTCCCGGCCATCACCACAAAAGCGGCATATTCGCCGGCATCGCCATCCTCGACGTAGTCGTCGTAAATGAAGTTGTGCAGTGTTTTCAGACCGTATTGCTCGGCATTCTGCGGGTCGAAGGAGAACACTTCGTCGTACACCGCCAACGCTTCACGGCTCATGGGCCAGCGACTGAAACTGTCGTAGAGGTAGGCGATCTTGCGCTCGCAAGCGTTAAGCCCTGTCGCCAGTTGCTTCGGGTCGATTTGCGCCGGGTTGATGATCAGGGCGACGTCGAAGCGCCCGCCAGTCGCCACGGCCTTGCTGAACTGGCGCAACTGCGACCAGCGATTGAGCGGGCGCCGCAAGATCTTCGGCGCGCGATCGAAAGGTTTGGCCAGCGCAGCGGTATCGATGAAGCAAACCTCATGATCGATACTCAGGTGCTCTGCCAGCTTGCGCGCATAGCCACCGATGTCCTTGCATACCAATAAGATCTTCATGCTATTCCATGTCTTGAATTCGAGGCGGTCGGCCCGTTGAGTACCGCTTGGGGTCAGGGTGCCGCCGGCAGCAGAAACCGTGCAATCACCGGCAGGTGGTCGGAGATCCGCAAGGTGTCGTCCTGTCGGACCCGCGCCTGGAGCCGTTTGATCCTGGGACTGTAAAACAGATAATCCACCGTGCGATCCGGGCCGTTGAGGCCAGGATCGTTGGGGTAGTGGGTCAGCCAGCGGGCGCGGTCGATACCGCTGGCTTCGCTGTTGGTCGGGATCATTGGATATTTATCCCACAGCAGGTGCAGTTCGCTGTCGGCGGCGTAAGGCGTGCGCTGCTCGGCGGGCAGGCGGCGATACTGGCCGAGGGGCAGCAGGTTGAAATCGCCACCGATCAGCCATGGCAGGCCCTGGCTTTCATATTTGTCGAGCACCTTGGCCACGGCGCTCATTTGCCTGCGCAAAGTGTCGTCTGGCTGCCGGGCGCGCTCCAGATGGGTATTGAAAACGGTCAGTTGCCCACCATCGCTGAGCGGCAGTTTGCTCGCCAGCAGGGCATTGCGCGGCTGAAACTGGCGGCTGATGAAGTTGCCTGACGCCACCGGCAATTGCAGGCGTTCGGCGTGTTCGATGCGATAGCGGCTCAACGTGACCAGTTGCCGGCCGACGCTGCCGTAGAGGTGCGGCTGCGGGACAAAATCGGCCTTCCAGTCGAATGCACTGACGCTGCACGGATACAGATCGGCGAGTCGGTCCTGCAACAGTTTTAGCTGGTTCTGGTAATCGCTGGCCTTGGCGCCGTCGTCGAGTTCCTGCAACAGCACCACGTCGGGCTGCTCGTCGCGAATCACTCGGGCCACTTCGTCGAGGCTGAACGCCATGTCTTCCAGGGTCGGCGCTTCATCGTCGCCCTGGGCCAGGTCATGCCAGAACACGTAACGCTTGCCGGCGAGAAATTGCACGTTCCAGGTCATGACTTTCAGCGCTTGCCCCGGCACCAGTGTCGGCGCCGTGGCGCTGCAACTGACTGGCAGGGTTTCGCGGGCGGCGGGGCGCCAGGTCAGGCTGAACGTCAGTACGCCGAGCAAGACGATGGCGAGCACAACGAGCAACAGGGTGTAGCGCAGCAGACGGGTCATGGCTCGGCTTATAGCGTTACAGAAAGTGGCCCCGAGCATACCTGACGGCAACCGCGAAGCCCAAGCGGCGAGCGGTCAGACCGCTCCGTCATTTTTCTCAGGCAATTGGCTGATCAGCATGAACAGGCGGAACAGCACCACGCTGGTGAACAGTTGCAGGAAGCTGTGGGCACTGTCGATCAGCACGGCGACCAGCGGGTTTTGCGGCTCCGGGTACACCGCCAGGGTGGCGCCCTTGAGCAACCACAAGGGCGTCATCACACAGAGGATGCACAGCAGAATGCGCCAGAAATGCCCACGGGTCAGGCGCAGGCTTTCCTTCATCGCCTGCAACGGCCCGAGGCCACGCAGCACCAGCAGGTATTCGCCAAAGGCGAGCATGACCATCAGCATCAGCCCGGGCAGGAAATACAGCGACAGCCCCAGCAGGATCAGCAAGGTGTTGAGCGCGGTGAGCACGGCGAAGCGCGGCCACAGGGTCGCGGCCATCGCCAGCAGGTCGCGGTTGCGTGGCGACTCACCGCGGCTGCGCGCATCGAGAAACAGAATCAGCGCGGCGGTGTACAGCGGATACACCAGCAGGCCGACGATGATGCTGATCCCCGAGAAGCTCTCGGGTCCGGTGGCGTGATCGACCGCCTGTTGCAGGAACGCCTCGACGATCACCAGCGGCAGGCACAACTGCACGATGCTGCCCAGATGGCGTTTGAAAAAATACAAAGAGTCGCGCAGTACTTCGAGGGCATTCATCAGTCGGTATCGCAGGTCGAAAACAGTGGCTCACTTTAACCGATGATGACTGGCGCGACACAAACGTAAACATTCGGTAAAGGTCATTGAAACGTTTTGTCACCGTCTCCATTACAGGGAGGCACCTCGGCCAATGTGGACGAGGGCAACGTTATCCCCGGCAATCTACGAGGTCGCCATGAACAGCGAAGAGCAAACCCTGATCGATGGACTGTTTTCCCGGCTGCAACAGGCCGAAACGGAGGCAGCCCCGCGCGACGCCCAGGCCGAGGCGCGGATCAAGGAACACCTGACCCGCCAGCCGGCGGCAGGCTATTTCATGACCCAGGCGATTCTGGTGCAAGAGGCGGCGCTCAAGAGCCTCGACGAACAGAACAAGCAACTGACCGAGCAAGTCCAGCGTTTGCAGGCCGATTTGCAAGCGGCGAAGGCCCAGGGCAGCGCGCCTGCACCGAGCGGTGCGGGTGGTTTTCTGTCGAGCATCTTTGGCGGCGGCAGTTCGCGTCCGGCGTCGACGCAAAATGCCCCGGCGTCCACTGGCGGTTGGCGTGAGCCGGCGCCGCAGCAGAGCTTCCAGGCGCCGGCCCCTCAACAGAACTTCGGCGCCGCGCCGCCCAACTATGCGCAGCAGGCAGCCCCGGCGGCGGGCAACAGCTTCCTCGGCGGCGCGCTGAAAACCGCCGCGGGCGTGGCCGGCGGTGTAATGCTGGCGCAGGGCATCAGCAGCCTGTTCCATCACAACCAGGCGCCTGAGGAAATCGTCGAGGTGATCAAGGAAGAACCGGCGCAGGTGGCCGACCAGAGCAATAACGGCTGGGGCGATGAGCCGCGTGTGGCGGATAACGGGTTCTCTGGCAACGATCAGGCCGGGTTTACCGACGCCGATTACAGCGCTGACAATTCATCGTTCTTCGATGATGACGACTCGTTCGTCTGACACAGCCTTTCAAGGCTGACATCGACCCTGTGGCGAGGGGATTTATCCCCGTTGGGCTGCGCAGCAGCCCCGCTTTTCCTAATTGGAGAGAGGACTGCTGCGCAGCCCAGCGGGGATAAATCCCCTCGCCACAACACCGTTTGTCAGGGACACCTCGGCGCCAGCCGGCGATTATTCGCTGAATCTTTCTCTTGGCTGGCATACTGAGCGCCTTTTTCAGGCCCGATCGCCTGATCCCGCTTCGTGCGCTCGTGCGCCCAGGAACTCCGGTGAAAAAAATCGCAGTGTTCGCCGATGTGCAGAACCTCTACTACACCGTGCGTCAGGCCTATGGTTGCCACTTCAACTACGCCGCGCTGTGGGCGGACATCAGCAAGGACGGGCAGATCGTCGAGGCCTATGCCTACGCAATCGACCGGGGCGACAGCAAGCAGCAGCAGTTTCAGCAGATCCTGCGCAATCTCGGCTTCACCGTGAAGCTCAAGCCCTACATCCAGCGCAGTGACGGCTCGGCCAAGGGCGACTGGGACGTTGGCATCACTCTCGATATCATGGACGCCGCCGACCATGTCGACGAAATCGTCCTGGCCTCCGGTGATGGCGATTTCGACATGCTGCTCGAACGCATCATCAACAAACACGGCGTGCAAGCGGTCGCTTATGGCGTGCCCGGCCTGACGGCCAACTCGCTGATTCGCGCCGCCAGCCGTTATGTGCCGATCGAAGGCGCACTGTTGCTCAAGAATTGATTTGAACGGAGTTGAACCCGGTTTGGAACGCATTGCAGTCATCGACTTTGAAACCACCGGCCTGTCGCCGAACAGCAGTTGCCGCGCTACGGAAATCGCCGTGGTCATGCTGGAAAACGGCCGCATCGTCGAGCGTTACCAGAGCCTGATGAACGCCGGCGTGCGCGTCCCCGCGTTCATCGAACAACTGACCGGTATCAGCAACGCCATGCTGCGCACCGCGCCGTCGGCCGAGCGCGTGATGGAAGAGGTCAACGAGTTCGTCGGCTGCACGCCATTGCTGGCGCACAACGCTTCGTTCGACCAGAAGTTCTGGGATTTTGAACTGGGGCGGATCAAACGCACACGTCTGCAGAATTTTGCCTGCTCGCTGTTGCTGGCGCGGCGGCTGATGCCGGCGGCGCCGAATCACAAGCTCGGCACGCTGACCACCTTCGCGCGTCTGCCGCACACCGGCCAGGCTCACCGGGCCATGGCCGATGCCGAGATGGCGGCCAATCTGATGGCGCATCTGGCCGATGAGTTGCGTAGCAAGCACGGCGTGCGTGAACTCAACCACGATCTGCTGTGCAAATTGCAGAAAGTCCCTGCGGCCAAAGTGGGCGAGCATTTGCAGCGTTATCGCTGATCCCAGACCCCGACACAAAGGCCCCTGTGGGAGCGGGCTTGCTCGCGAATACGGTGTGTCATTCAAAGCGTTGTTGTCTGATACGGCCTCTTCGCGAGCAAGCCCGCTCCCACATTTGGACTTCGGGGGGCCTGATTATTTGCCGTTGCTTTCGATATGGCCGAGCGGCACGCGCTTTTCGACGGCGCTCGACAGCACGATCGAAGTCTTGCTGAAACCAAACGTCGCCACCCGATTGATCAACTCCTCGAGTTCCGGCATCGAGCCCACCGCCGCCTGCATGATCACGCACGGGTCGCCCGTGACCCGGTGGCATTCGGTGATTTGCGGGATTTTGATCAGTTCGTCGTAGGTCTTCTGGTTGCCATGCTGGTTCAGGCGCAATTCGATAACGCACTGGATCGGCAGGCCGATTTTCGCCAGGTCGATTTTCGCCTGATACCCGGTGATCACCCCGGACGCCTCAAGCTTGGCCACGCGCTCGGCGACGGCGGGGGCGGAGAGATTCACTTTGCGCGCCAGATCGGCGTAGGACGCGCGACCGTTTTCCAACAGGGCGCTGAGCAGCATGCGGTCGTATTTGTCCAAGGCGCACCTCTTGAAAATGCCAGACTTTCGAAATCGCGCTTTATTCCGCTGATCTCCGTGATTTCAAAAGTGTACCGGCCAGATAAACAGGTTTTGTAACTTATTTTTGCGCGGCGGCCTTTCTAGAATAATCCGTCCACAGAAATCTGACTGTCGAGTTGCCCATGCCTGCCTTGCGCCGTTTTTCCTTGCCGTTGATTGCCGCGTTTTTTGCGCTGTATGTGATTTGGGGATCGACCTATCTGGTGATTCGCATCGGCGTCGAATACTGGCCACCGCTGTTGCTGGCCGGGGTGCGCTTCGTCATCGCTGGCAGCCTGATGTACGGCTTTCTGCGCTGGCGCGGTGCGCCGGCGCCGACCTGGGCGCAGTGGAAAGCGGCGGGGATCATCGGGATTCTGCTGCTCAGCTTTGGCAATGGTGCGGTCAGTGTCGCCGAGCATACGGGCGTGGCGTCCGGCGTCGCTGCGCTGGCCGTGGCGACGGTGCCGCTGTTCACGTTGCTGTGCGGCTATTTCTGGGGCGCACGGAACACGCGACTGGAATGGGCCGGGGTGGTGCTGGGGATCATTGGCATCGCGATGCTCAACATGGGCTCCAATCTGCAATCGAGTCCGCTGGGGGCGACGTTGCTGATTTTCGCGGCCGCGAGCTGGGCGTTCGGTTCAGTGTGGAGCCGGCACCTGCCGTTGCCGGCGGGGGCGATGGCCAGTGCCGTGGAAATGCTCGTCGGTGGCGTGGTGCTGTTGATCGGCAGCGTCGTGAGTGGCGAGCAGTTGCACGCCATGCCACCGCTCGAAGGCTGGTTGGCGCTGGCGTATCTGATCGTTTTTGGTTCGATCATCGCTTTCAATGCCTATATGTATTTGCTCAAGCACGTGCGTCCGGCGGCGGCGACCAGTTATGCCTACGTCAATCCGGCGGTGGCGGTGCTGCTGGGCATCGTGTTTGTCGGCGAGACCATTGGCATAGAGGAGGCGCTGGCAATGCTGGTGATCATCAGCGCCGTGCTGCTGATCAGCCTGCCGCAGTGGCGGCGGCCGGCGCAGCCCCCGGCAGTGGAGGAGAAAGCCGTTCCGGCGGAAGCGCGTACGAATTAGGGTAAACTGCGCGGCATTGCATCCTCGCGTCATTTTTTCCTACGGTACTCCCATGACTTTCGCCTCCCTTGGCCTGATCGAACCCTTGCTGCGCTCCCTCGAGACGCTCGGCTACCAGACCCCGACGCCGGTGCAGGCGCAAGCCATTCCGGCGGTGCTGGCCGGTCGTGACCTGATGGCCGCGGCCCAGACCGGCACTGGCAAGACCGCCGGTTTCGCTTTGCCGCTCTTGCAGTTGCTGGCCATGGAAGGGCCGAAAGTCAGCGCCAACTCGGCGCGTGCGCTGATTCTGGTGCCGACCCGCGAGCTGGCCGAGCAGGTTCATGAGTCTGTGCGCCAGTACGCCGAAAACCTGCCGCTGCGCACCTATGCGGTGTACGGCGGTGTCAGCATCAACCCGCAGATGATGAAGCTGCGCGGCGGCGTCGATGTGCTGGTCGCCACGCCCGGTCGCTTGATCGACCTGTTCCGCCAGAACGCGCTCAAACTCGATCAGTTGCAAACGCTGGTGCTGGATGAAGCCGATCGTATGCTCGACCTGGGCTTCTCCGAAGAACTGGCGAATATTTACCGCATGCTGCCGAAAAAGCGCCAGACCCTGTTGTTCTCCGCAACCTTCTCCGATGACATCCGCTTGCTCGCCGGGCAGATGCTCAACGATCCGCTGAGCGTCGAAGTCAGCCCGCGCAACGTTGCCGCCAACACCGTTAAACAGTGGATTGTGACGGTGGACAAGAAGCGCAAGGCCGAACTGTTCGTGCACCTGATGCGCAAGAACAAGTGGAAGCAGGTGCTGGTGTTCGCCAAGACCCGCAACGGTGTCGATGCACTGGTGGAAAAACTTCAGGGCCTGGGCGTGAACGCTGACGGTATCCATGGCGACAAACCACAGGCGACTCGCCAGCGCGCGCTGGACCGTTTCAAACTCAGCGAAGTGCAGATTCTGGTGGCGACCGACGTCGCCGCCCGCGGTCTGGACATCGAAGACCTACCGCTGGTGGTCAACTTCGACCTGCCGATCGTGGCCGAGGACTACATTCACCGCATCGGTCGTACTGGCCGTGCGGGCGCTACGGGCGAGGCGATCTCGCTGGTGTGCGCCGATGAAGTAAACATGCTGTCGGCGATTGAAATGCTGACTCGCCAGACCTTGAAGCGCCAGAACGAACCGGACTTCGAGCCTGAACATCGCGTGCCGGACACCGATGCCAGCGGTCAGGTGATCAAAAAGCCGAAGAAACCGAAGAAGCCGAAAGCGTCGGGCGGTGGCGGCGGTAAGCGCAACCTGGGCAAGTGGGTGGACAGCGGCGAGACCTCGGCACCGGAACCATCGATCAAGCCTGTGCGCAAGGTGCCGGTCTTTAATACTGGGCCGCGTAAACGCAAACCTTAAACATCGCTGCGCCTGTCAGATTGCTATCGCGAGCAGGCTCACTCCTACAAGGTCCTATGCGCTCCCTGTAGGAGTGAGCCTGCTCGCGATCTGGTAACGCACGGTCTTCAGCCCTTACGCTGCAACCATTCCAGCATTGCAAAACCGGCAGCCCGCCCGCTGGCAAAACACCCGGTCAACAAATACCCACCCGTCGGCGCTTCCCAGTCAAGCATCTCGCCCGCGCAAAATACCCCCGGCAACGCCCTGAGCATCAAGCGCTCATCCATCGCTTCGAACGTCACGCCACCGGCACTGCTGATCGCCTCATTCAGCGGCCGGGTTTTCACCAAGGTCACCGGCAATGCCTTGATCGCTCGCGCCAAGAGCGCCGGATCGGCGAAGGTCTGGGCATCGGTCAACTCACGCAACAACGCCGCTTTCACCCCATCAATTCCCACCTGACTGTGCAGATGCTTGGCCATCGAGCGTGAACCGCGTGGCTTGCTCAGCGCTGCCTGCAATTTATCCACAGGCCGGCCGGGCAGCAGATCGATGTGGATAACCGCTGCCCCATCGCGATTGATTGCCTCGCGAATCGGCGCCGACAGTGCGTAGATCAGACTGCCTTCCATCCCGGTCGCGGTGATGACGCATTCGCCCAAGCGCGGCACATCGTCGTTCAATCCAATGGCGATGTTTTTCAGCGGCGCGCCGGCGAATTTACTGACCATCAGCTCGCTCCAGGCCCGCACCTCGAAGCCGCAATTGCTTGGCTGCAACGGTGCCAGGTCCACACCGCGTTGCTCCAGCGCCAGCATCCATGCGCCATCCGAACCCAGGCGCGACCAACTGCCGCCGCCGAGGGCGAGCAGGGTGGCATCGGGTTCGACGGCTATTTCGCCTTGTGGCGTGTCGACGCGCAGCGCGCCTTGCTCATCCCAGCCGAGCCAGCGATGGCGGGTGTGGATCACTACGCCGCTGTCGCGTAGGCGCTTGAGCCAGGCGCGCAGCAACGGGGCGGCTTTCATGTCGGTGGGGAACACGCGGCCGGAGCTGCCGATGAAGGTTTCGATACCCAGTTCGTGAATCCATCGGCACAGCGCATCGGCATCAAACGCCCGTAACAGCGGGGCGACCTGCGGCGCACGGTCGGCGTAGCGCGAGAGAAACGCCGGGTAGGCTTCGGAGTGGGTGATGTTCATGCCGCCGACCCCGGCCAGCAGGAATTTGCGCCCGACCGAGGGCATGCCGTCGTAGAGATCGACGCGCACGCCGGCCTGGCTCAGCACTTCAGCGGCCATCAGGCCGGCGGGGCCACCGCCGATGATGGCGACGTGAGCATTGATGGGGACGGAGTTCTGGGTCATGGGCGTGCGCTGCGGTATGGCGGGATAAGGCGCGCATTCTAACAGCGCAAAACCCCTGTAGGAGTGAGCCTGCTCGCGATAGCGGAATCACATTCAACATTGATGCTGGCTGATCAACCGCAATCGCGAGCAGGCTCACTCCTACAGGGACTGCGCAGTGGCCAATTATTAACCAGTCTTCTGTAAGCCCCAGCCACCAAGGCCCGCAGTGCCTTTCACTCAGGTTATCCACAGGCAGTTCCACAGCGATTGTGGGTAACGCAGCACGTTTCAATGACAACCGTGTGAATCCCACACGCGCTTTGCGCTGTGATGAAGGATGCCGTGGCGGCGGGCGAGGGCGTGGCGGTCCTTGCTGTAGCCGCCGCCGATCACGCCCATCACCGGAATGTCGCGGCCCAGGCAATGGCGCATCACGCTTTCATCGCGGGCGGCGACGCCCGCGTCGGTCAATTGCAGATAACCGAGGGCGTCGTCCTTGTGCACATCGACGCCGGCGTCGTACAGCACCAGATCCGGCTGGTACAACGGCAACAGGTAATTGAGCGTGTCGTCCACGACCTTCAGATAGTCGGCATCGCCCATGCCTTTGGGCAGTGGAATGTCCCAGTCACTTTCGGCTTTGCGCGCAGGAAAATTCTTTTCGCAATGCAGGGAAACGGTAATCGCCTCTGGGGTGTTATGAAGAATCCGCGCGGTGCCGTCGCCCTGATGCACGTCGCAATCGAAGATCAGCACGCGATTCACCCGACCGCTTTGCAGCAGGTAATGGCTGATGATCGCCAGGTCATTGAAGATGCAGAAGCCGGCCGGATAATCGTAGTGGGCGTGGTGAGTACCGCCCGCCAGATGGCAGGCCAGGCCATGTTCCAGGGCTTTTTCCGCCGCCAGAATCGAACCGCCGACCGCCCGCACCGTGCGCCGCGCCAGCGCCTCGTTCCATGGCAAGCCGAGACGCCGTTGGTCTTCGCGGGACAACTCGCCGCTCATGTAGCGTTCGATATAGCGGCGGTCATGCGCGAGGGCGAGGATGTCGTTGGGGCAGATTGGCGGGCGCAGCAGGTCGGCATCGCGGGTCAGGCCGCTGTCGATCAGGTGATCGCGCAACAGACGAAACTTGTCCATGGGGAAGCGGTGATCCGCCGGGAACTCGGGGCTGTAGTCTTCGTGGTAGATCAGCGGCAGCGGCATGACTTGTTTCGTGCAGGACGTAGGAAAGAATGAAGGATCCTACCAGCGATGTAGACTGGCGGCATGGAAATGGAGGGGCACGATGGAGCCGATACTGGAACTGCAAAGCGCACGTTTGCTGATGCGTCAGTGGCAGGACGAGGATTTGCCGGCATTTGCGGCGATGTGCGCCGATCCGCAAGTGATGCGCTATTTTCCGGCGCCGTTGAGCCGACTGCAAAGTGCCGAGCTGATCGGCCGGGTCCGCGGGCATTTTGCCGAGCACGGCTTCGGCCTGTGGGCGCTGGAGCGCAAGGACACCGGCGAATTCATCGGATTCACCGGGCTCGGTGTGGTCGGTTTTGACGCGCCGTTCACCCCGGCCGTGGAGATCGGCTGGCGTCTGGCCAGAGAACATTGGGGGCTGGGGTACGCCAGTGAAGCAGCGTGGACGGCTCTGCGATGCGGCTTTGATCGGTTGGCGCTGAAGGAAATCGTTTCATTTACCGCTGAGCAAAATGCGCAGTCGGAGAAAGTCATGCAGGCGATCGGCATGCATCACGACCCGCAGGATGATTTCGATCATCCGAAACTCGCTGTCGATCACCCGCTGCGCAGACATATCCTGTACCGCATCACCCGCGAACAATGGCTGCAAACCTTGCATGGATAAGCCGACATGGACGTTTACAATGGCGGCCATATCAATGGCTCGGGCCATAACCTGAATCGGCCGCCGCAGCCAAGACTGCGCGGCATTGCTGTGTGTGAGGAGAGTCTGAATGAGCCAAGTGCTGGAAGATCTGGTCGATTTGCTGACCCTGGAGCCGATCGAAGAAAACCTGTTTCGCGGCCGTAGCCAGGACTTGGGTTTCCGTCAGTTGTTCGGTGGCCAGGTGCTGGGCCAGTCGCTGTCGGCGGCCAGTCAGACGGTTGAAGAAGCGCGTCACGTGCATTCGATGCACGGTTATTTTCTGCGTCCGGGCGACGCCAAGTTGCCGGTGGTGTATTCGGTTGATCGTGTGCGCGATGGCGGCAGTTTCAGCACCCGTCGGGTCACGGCGATCCAGAAGGGCCAGCCGATTTTCACCTGCAGTGCGTCGTTTCAGTACGACGAAGCCGGTTTCGAACACCAGAGCCAGATGCCGGTGGTGGTCGGTCCGGAAAACCTGCCCTCGGAGCTGGAGCTGACCCAGCAGCGGGCACACCTGATTCCCGAGCACATGCGCGAAAAGCTGTTGTGTCCGAAGCCGATCGAAGTGCGCCCGGTCACCGAAAAAGATCCGTACAACCCGCAACCGGCCGATCCGGTGAAATTTGTCTGGTTCCGCGCTGACGGTGCCTTGGCCGATATTCCGGCGCTGCACAAATACCTGCTGGCGTACGCTTCGGACTTCGGCCTGCTGACCACTTCGATGCTGCCCCACGGCAAATCGGTCTGGCAGAAAGACATGCAGGTCGCCAGCCTCGACCACGCACTGTGGTTCCACAATGATCTGCGCGCCGATGACTGGCTGCTGTATGCGATGGACAGTCCGTGGGCCGGCAATTCCCGTGGTTTTTCCCGGGGCAGCGTGTACAACCGCGCCGGACAACTGGTTGCCTCGGTCACGCAGGAAGGCTTGATCCGCCATCGCAAGGATTGGGCATGAGCCTGGCCGATGTGCGCCACTGGGTGTTCGACATGGACGGCACGCTGACCGTCGCGGTGCACGATTTCGCGGCGATTCGTGTGGCGTTGGCGATTCCACCCGGAGACGACATCCTGACTCATCTCGCCGCATTGCCGCCGGATGAGGCCGCGGCCAAACACGCCTGGCTGCTGGAACACGAGCGCGATCTGGCCTTGGGTTCGACCCCGGCCAGCGGCGCGGTGGAGCTGGTGCGTGATCTGCATGCGCGCGGCTATCGCCTCGGCATTCTCACGCGCAATGCGCGGGAGCTGGCGCATGTGACGCTGCAGGCGATCGGTCTGGCGGACTGCTTTGCCGTGGAGGACGTGCTGGGGCGCGATGAAGCTCCGCCGAAACCGCACCCCGGTGGTTTGCTGAAACTCGCAGCAGCCTGGAATGTTCCGGCCAGCGAGATGGTGATGGTGGGCGATTACCGTTTTGATCTTGATTGCGGGCGAGCGGCGGGGGCGCGGACGGTGTTGGTCAACTTGCCGGATAACCCGTGGCCGGAATTGACCGATTGGCATGCAAGGGATTGTGTGGAGTTGCGGCGGATGCTGTTTGCCTGAGATCTTTGTTGCCTGAACCGGCCCCTTCGCGAGCAGGCTCACTCCTACAGTTTGGAATGGGTTCCCCCTGTAGGAGTGAGCCTGCTCGCGATAGCGTCGGCACATCGAACACCAAACCTACTGATCAAACAACGCCTTCTGCCCCTCAGGCGATGTCAACATCCCATCCCCGTCATGCCCCACTCCGGGCACTTCAATCAGTCGCTGATTGATCCCCTCGGGATGGCGGCGCAGCAGATAACCGAAATACAGCTTCCCGCGCATCAACCGGTAAGCGCCTTGTGCCTCGGCCGCACAGCTTTTGTCCAGCGCCGGATGTTCGGGATCGACATCCTGCTGCCCCAGCAGATAAATCACTTCACGTTTGACGTAAGCGCTTTCCACCTGCAACGGCGTTTGCCCGCCGGCGTATACCGGCATGTCGGTCAGGCCATACTTCCAGCGATTGAAGCCCGGGCACTGCGCGTGATCGAACGCCACCGGCCGCTGTTCGTTGAAGTACGCATACGATGAAGGATTGGCGACCACGTAGCGCATGCGAATACCGTTGGCCTTGAGCGCCGGCTGTTCCTTGGCGAGCAGGGCGTAACGCTGCACCACCTGAGCGCCGCCGGAATGGCCGAAAATCACGATCTGCTTCACGTCGGCAAACTGCTTGCGATCGCTGACCCGTGCGACGATTTCATCCAGCGCCGCGAACGAACTCAACGGATTCGGCCCTGTGGATAAGCCGCCGGCCATCCATTCGTTGCCTTTCCAGCGCAGCAGCGTTGCCGGCAGCGAATACAGCGGCACATCGCTTTCGTTGAGAAACTGCGGGGCAATCACCAGTGTGTGCGATGTCTGTCCCGCCAGTTCGACGGCACTTTCCGCGCTTTTGCGGTAGGTCTCGGCATTGCGCAGCCGACCGTGAATGACGATCACCACGCGCTCGATTTTTTCCGGCGCCGGTCCGATGCCGACGGCCATTTCGCCGGCTTTGAACTGCAAGCGCCCGGGGCTGATTGCGTCGACCCCGGCGGCCTGCGCCGTGCTGCCGAGGATCAGTAGAGCCAGAAGCCATTTATGCATTTACAGGGTTTTCGCCGCGAAGGTGTCGCACTGGCTTACCTGGCCTTGTGCGAATCCGGTTTTGAACCAGCGCACCCTTTGCGCCGACGTCCCGTGGGTGAACGAGTCCGGTACCACGCGGCCCTGACCCTGTTGTTGCAAACGATCATCGCCGATGGCGTTGGCGGCGTTCAAGGCTTCTTCGATGTCGCCGGGTTCCAGCCAGTTCAGGCGCTTCTGTGCATTGTAGGCCCAGACGCCAGCGAGGCAGTCGGCTTGTAATTCCTGGCGGACCAGCAAGCCGCCGTCGCCTTCCATCTGCCGGCCTTGCTGGCGCGCAGCCTGGATTTTCGCCGAGACGCCAAGCAGCGTCTGCACGTGGTGACCGACTTCATGCGCGATCACGTAGGCCTGGGCGAAATCTCCGGCGGCCTTGAAACGTTGCGACATTTCCTCGAAGAAGGCCATGTCCAGATACACCTTCTGGTCGGCCGGGCAATAGAACGGGCCGGTGGCCGACGTGGCCATGCCACACGCCGAATTCACCCGGTTGCTGAACAGCACCAGCGTCGGGTCTTTGTATTGGCGCCCGGCCTGCTGAAAGATCGGGCCCCAGGTGTCTTCGGTGTCGCCGAGGATCGAGCGGACGAATTCGGCCTGTTCGTCGTTGGCCGGTGGCGCCTGACGGGTTTGCGAAGTGGGCGCCGGTTGCTCCATCTGTCCGGTGAGCTGACCGAGGATCTGCATTGGGTCCTGGCCGGTGAGCCAGCCGATGCCGACGATCAACACGATCGCGGTCAGGCTCAGGCCTTTGCCGCCACCGAAGCGCATGCCGCCGCCACCGCCTGCGTCATCACCCCGCGCGTCGACGACGTTGTCACTGCGTCGGCCTTTTTTCCATAGCATGTGGGAATCCTCTTTTGGTGCGGGTGAAGTGGCAGGTGGTGATGAGTGTTGCTGGTGTGTGAGTGTGGCGCCAGTCCGGTCGTCCGTCCATTCACACGCGCCCTCGTCGGGCGGGCTTGTTATTGACGGTCGACCGGGCCGCGAATTCAATCCCAGGGTGAATTTCTGCAGGCGTTTTCGTGAACCCGCCGTTTCGACAGCAGTCAGTGACGTTGCAGGCGTGCCGAAGTGGCGGGAGTCTTGCTTCAGACTTCTGACTAACGGCAGTTTCCCGGCGAAGAAGGGTGCGACCTGTGCGGTTGTTGAAAGCTCCGCCGACTATGCTTGCCAAATCGATTGCAGCCAGTGCGACCGTGTTCGCCAGCGTATTTTTTCCTAGAGATTGCCCATGACCGTCAGCACTCCGCTCTCCGGTGTCAACCAGCCCTTCAAGGGGATTTTGCTGATTGTCGTGGCGACGTTTCTGTTTTCCAGCCACGACGCGCTGTCGAAATACCTGTCCGGGTTCTATCCGATCGTCATGGTGGTGTGGGCGCGCTATGTGGTGCACACCTTGTTGATGGCGGGGATTTTTCTGCCGCAGTCCGGGCTGCGCGTCCTGCGCACCAAAAAACCGTTGTGGCAGTTGGTTCGGGCGCTGTGCCTGCTCGGCACCAGCCTGTTCTTCACCACGGCGCTGCTGTACATCCCGCTGGCGGAAGCCACGGCGGTCAACTTTCTCGCGCCGGTACTGGTGACGGCGCTGTCGGTGCCGCTGCTCAAGGAGCGGGTGACGCGCGGGCAGTGGATCGCGGTGATTTGCGGCTTCATCGGCGTGCTGATCATCGTCCATCCCGGCGGTGAACTGTTCACCCCGGCGGTGTTGCTGCCGTTCTGTTCGGCACTGTTTTTCTGCTTCTATCAATTGCTGACCCGCAAGCTCGCCGAAGTGGACAGCCCGACCACCAGCAATTTTTTTGCAGGTCTGTGCAATACCCTGGTGATGAGCGCGCTGGTGCCATTCTTCTGGCAAGTGCCGACGTTGCCCCATGCCGCGCTGATGCTGGCGCTGGGCAGTTGCGGGATGACCGCGCACCTGTTTCTGACCCAGGCCTTCCGTCACGCCGCACCGGCCTTGCTGGCGCCGTTCGGTTATTGCCAGATCGTGTTTGCGGGATTGTTGGGCTGGTTGTTGTTCGACCACACGCCGAGCGGGTTGACCGTGATCGGCATCGTGGTGATCTGCTGCAGCGGCCTGGCGGCGGCGTGGCAGCAGAGTCGGCGCTGAAGAAACGCAAAACTCCCTGTAGGAGTGAGCCTGCTCGCGATTACGGTGTATCAGTCGCTGAAGATGTTGACTGATACAACGCTATCGCGAGCAGGCTCACTCCTACAGGGGACGGGTTTGGCAGGTTACTCGACAGTCGGAATCTTGCGCGGTGCCATGAAGTACATCCACGTCAGTGCGAGGAAGTACATCGCCGGGATCAGGGTGAACAGCACTGTGTAGTTGTTGTGGGTAACAGTGAGGATGTGGCCGACGATCTGGGTCATGAACATCCCGCCGATCGCCGCGCACATGCCACCGAAGCCGAACACCGTGCTCATCATGTGCTTGGGCGTGTAATCCATCACCAGGCTCCAGATGTTCGCGGTCCAGGCCTGGTGCGCGCCGATCGCCAGGGAAATAGCCGCCACGGCCACCCACAGATTGGCCGAGCCAGCCGCCATGACCACGCCGATGATGCAGCAGGCGAACAGGAACATCGACAGCAATCGCGCCTTGATCGAGTTCATTCCGCGACCGATCAGGAACGAGGACAGGATGCCGCCACCGACACTGCCGAAGTCGGCGGTGACGTAGATGATGATCAGCGGAATGCCCATCTGCGTGACGTTGATCCCCAGGTTGTATTGCTGATTGAGAAACGGCGGCAGCCAGTACAGGTAAAACCAGAACACCGGGGCGGTCAGCGAATAGGCAATGGCGAAGGCCCAGGTGCCGCGCATACGCAGGATTCTCGAAAACGGCACGCGGGCCTGTTCCGGTTCGACTTCCTGCTGGATGTAATCGAGTTCCGATTGTTTAACGCTCGGGTGATCTTCCGGGTTGAAGTACTTCAAGCCCCAGAACAGCAGCCAGATCCCGCCCAATGCCGCCATGCACAGAAACGCTGCCTGCCAGCCCCACACATGAAGCACCAGCGGCAACAGCATCGGCGTGAACATCGCACCGACGTTGGTGCCGGCGTTGAAGATGCCAGTGGCCACCGCGCGTTCGCCGGCCGGAAACCACAGGCGTGTGGTTTTCACACAGGCCGGGTAGTTGGCCGCTTCGGTCAGGCCGAGGATAAAGCGGCAGACCATGAAGCCGACTGCCGAAGTCGCCAAGCCATGGGCGCCGGTGGCCAGGCTCCAGAGCAGCACGGCGCAGAAGAACACGCGCTTGACGCCGACCCGGTCGATCAACCGCCCTTGCAGGACGAAACCGATCGCGTAGCCGACCTGAAACCAGAAGTTGATGTTGGCGTAATCCATCGCCGTCCAGCTCATTTCCTTGGCGAGGATTGGCTGCATGACGCCGAGGGCGGCGCGGTCGATGTAGTTCAGAGTGGTGGCAAAAAACACCAGCGCCAGCATGCCCCAGCGGGTCTTGCCGACCGCCATGGCGCCGCGGATCTTGTCGCCGATGCCAGCCGTGGCAGTGCTCATGGCCGGAGCCACGCGGGAAGTCTGTGAAGGAATCATTGTGTTCCACCCGTTTTTGGATTTTTTATTTGGTGTGCTTTTTCTCTTGCACGCTGCGACCGGTGGTTCAGATCCGGACTCAATGTGCGGTCGATGTTGGGCAGTGGACGAAAAATCGTCAATTCGCCAAACCGCCATTGTGTTCGATAATCGCACGCAAAACTAACCGGGTAGTACACTTTAAATTGCTGTGCGCAGGGATGCAGCCAATAATTTGCTCATTATAAAAACCTACTCGATGTAGGCGTTGCCGAAGGCTGCGATCTTCGCTTTTGACGATCAACAGATCGCAGCCTTCGGCAGCTCTTATGTAAAAGCGGCGCAGTCCGGGAGTTGAAAGATGCAGCGTTCCATTGCCACCGTTTCCTTGAGCGGCACCCTGCCGGAAAAACTCGAAGCCATCGCCGCCGCCGGGTTCGACGGGGTGGAGATTTTCGAAAACGACCTTCTGTACTACGACGGCAGCCCCCGTGAAATTAAACAGATGTGCGCCGATCTTGGCATCGCCATCACGCTGTTTCAGCCGTTCCGTGACTTTGAAGGCTGCCGCCGTGACCGGCTGGCGCGCAATCTGGAGCGCGCCGAGCGCAAGTTCGATCTGATGCAGGAACTCGGCACCGACCTGGTGCTGGTATGCAGCAACGCAGCGGCAGACAGCATCGGCGATCAGCAAATTCTGGTGGACGATCTGCGCCTGCTGGCCGAGCGCGCCGGTGCCCGTGGCTTGCGCATCGGTTACGAAGCGCTGGCCTGGGGCCGTCACGTCAACACTTATCAACAGGTCTGGGACATTGTGCGTCAGGCCGATCACCCGAGCCTGGGTGTGCTGCTCGACAGCTTCCACACCTTGTCGCTCAAGGGCGATCCAGGCGCGATCGCCGAGATTCCCGGCGACAAGATCTTCTTCGTGCAAATGGCCGACGCGCCGATTCTGCAAATGGATGTGCTGGAGTGGAGCCGACATTTCCGCTGCTTCCCGGGGCAGGGCGAATTCGATCTGGCGGGATTTCTCGCGCCGATTATCCAGAGTGGCTACACCGGGCCGCTGTCTCTGGAGATCTTCAACGATGGCTTCCGGGCTGCTCCGCCGCGGGCCAATGCTGCCGACGGTTTGCGATCGCTGCTGTACCTGGAAGAGAAAACCCGCCAGCGTCTGGAGCAGGCAGCCACGCCGGTGGTTAATCGCGAGATCCTTTTCGAAACACCCAAGGCCAGTGAGTACAACGGCATCGAGTTTCTCGAATTCGCCGTCGACGAGGCGCTGGGCGCAAAACTCAGTCTTTGGCTGCAACGCCTCGGTTTCGTCACGGCCGGGCAGCATCGCTCCAAGAGTGTGAGCCTGCTGCGCCAGGGCGATATCAACCTGATTCTCAACGCCGAGCCTTATTCGTTCGGCCACAGTTTTTTCGAAGCCCACGGCCCGTCGTTGTGCGCCACGGCGATCAGGGTCAAGGACAGCGCCAGCGCACTGGCCCGCGCCGTTGCGTATAAGGGCCAGCCCTATCGCGGACTGGTCGGCCCCAATGAACTGGAACTGGCGGCAGTGCGGGCGCCGGACGGCAGTTTGATTTATCTGGTCGATGAAGACGCCGATGTCTACGGCACCGACTTCAACCTGCTGCCAGACGCGGTGGCCTGCGGCGGCCTCAAGCGCATCGATCACATGGCCATGGCCCTGCCGGCGGACAGCCTCGACAGTTGGGTGCTGTTTTATAAAAGCCTGCTGGATTTCGAGGCTGACGACGAGGTGGTGTTGCCCGACCCCTATGGTCTGGTGAAGAGCCGCGCACTGCGCAGTCGTGACAGTTCGATTCGCTTGCCATTGAATATTTCCGAGAACCGCAATACCGCGATCTCCCACGCGCTGTCGAGCTATCGCGGCTCCGGGGTGCATCACATCGCCTTTGATTGTGACGATATCTTCGCCGAAGTCAGTCGGGCGAAAGAGGCGGGCGTGCCGCTGCTGGATATCCCGCTCAATTACTATGACGACCTTGCCGCGCGCTTCGATTTCGACGACGAGTTTCTCAGCGAGCTGGCCTATTACAACGTGCTCTACGACCGTGACGCCCAGGGCGGCGAGTTGTTTCACGTCTACACCGAGCCGTTCGAAGGGCGTTTCTTCTTTGAGATCATTCAGCGTAAAAACGGTTATGCCGGATATGGCGCGGCGAACGTCGCGGTGCGTCTGGCGGCGATGGCCAAATCACGCAGTGGTGCGGTGCGTCAGGCGAAGTTGTAGGAAATTCGTAAGCGCGGGACCAAACAGCGGTTGCGTGGCTTCCTTCGGTGTGCCGCGCGGCCCATAATCGCCAGCCTGTGCAGTGATGGCCGTGAGCCCGCAATGACAATGAATTCAGAACTATCCGCTGCTGCTGTCGAGTCCAGCGCCGAGCCGCGCAAGAGTCGCAAGAACAACCCGGAAAAGACCCGCGAGAACATCCTGCAGGAGGCGATCGTCGAGTTCGTCCAGCAAGGTTTGTCCGGCGCCCGCGTTGACGCGATTGCCGAGCGCATCCACACCTCCAAGCGCATGATCTATTACTACTTCGGCAGCAAGGAGCAGTTGTACGTCGAGGTGCTGGAAAAACTCTACGGCGATATCCGCAGCACGGAAAACCGCCTGCATCTGGACGAACTGCCACCGGAGCTGGCGATTCGGCGCCTGGTGGAGTTCACCTTTGATCACCACGATCGCAACGTCGATTTCGTGCGCATCGTCAGCATCGAAAACATCCATAACGCCGAATACGTGAAGCGTTCCGATGCGATCAAGGCGCTGAACAATACGATTCTCGATACCCTTGGCACGATCTTGAAGCGAGGTGCTGACGAGGGCGTGTTCCGCCGTGGAATCGATGCGCTGGACGTGCATCTGCTGATCAGCTCGTTCTGCTTTTATCGCGTGTCGAACCGCCATACGCTGGGTGAGATTTTTCAGATCGATCTGCCGGACGACGCCATCAAACAGCGTCATCGCGAGATGATCTGCGAATCGGTGTTGCGCTACCTGCAGGCCTGACGCATCCCACCCTGTAGGAGTGAGCCTGCTCGCGATGGCATTCCGTCAGCCAATGCATCTATTGGCTGACACACCGCTATCGCGAGCAGGCTCACTCCTACAGGGGGCGGCAGGGTTCAGCCACTCATGCTTTGAAAGTGCGCCAGCATCCGCAGCGCATCCGGCACCACGCCGCTGAACAATTCGAACGCCTTCACTGCCTGAAATACCGCCATGTTGCCGCCGTCCAGGGTTCGGCAGCCCAGGGCGCGGGCGTTACTCAACAGCTCGGTTTCCAGCGGGAAATACACAATCTCCGCGACCCACAGTTCCTTGCGCAGCAACTCGGCCGGCACTGGTGAGCCCGGCAGCTTGGCCATGCCCACTGGCGTGGTGTTGACCAGGCCATCGGCCCGCGCCAGCGCGCCGGGCAAATCCCCACCGGCCTGCGCGCGACCCACACCGAAATGCTGGTTGAGATTGTTCGCCAGGCTTTCCGCACGCTCGCGGTCGACATCAAAAATAGTCAGTTGCCGTACGCCTTCGCTCAACAGCGCGTGAGCCACCGCCGCGCCAGCGCCACCAGCGCCCATCTGGACTACGCGTTCACGGGCGACGTCCGTCAAACCCCGGCGCAAACCTTCAGCGAAACCGAGGCAGTCAGTGTTGTGGCCGACACGCTTGCCGTCCTTCAGCACCACGGTGTTTACCGCCCCGATACCGCGGGCTTCCGGCGACAGTTCATCGAGCAGCGGGATGATCGCCTGTTTGCACGGGAAGGTGATGTTCAGTCCGGTGTAATTCATCCGCTCGGCTGCCAGCAGCAGGTCGGGCAGGGCGCTGCTGTCGAGGTGCAGTTGATCCAGATCGATCAACCGGTACAGATAACGCAGACCTTGAGCATCGCCTTCGCGCTCATGCAGCGCAGGCGTTCGCGAGGCCTGAATGCCGGCGCCAATCAGCCCGGCGAGTATCGCGTTGCATCCGGACATGCGCTTACCCCTTGAGCCGCTGGCTGAAGTGTTCCAGCGCCAGTCGATAGCCGTGGCTGCCGAATCCGCACATGACCGCCGTGGCAATCGCCGAGACGAACGAGTGATGGCGAAACGGCTCACGGGCGTGAACGTTGGACAAATGCACTTCAATGACCGGCAACTCGCTGGCCACCAACGCATCGCGAATCGCCACCGAGGTATGTGTCCACGCGGCCGGGTTGATCACGATCCCGGCGCAACGGCCGCGAGCGGCGTGAATCCAGTCAAGCAACTCGCCTTCGTGATTGGTCTGGCGAAACTCGACGCTCAGACCGAATTCTTCAGCGGCGCGACCGCATAGCGCAGAAATGTCAGCCAGGGTCTCGTGACCGTAAGTCGCCGGCTCGCGAGTGCCGAGCAGGTTCAGGTTCGGGCCGTTAAGCACCAGAACGATAGGGCGCATGGGGAGAACTCCACTTATTGTTTTTTGGCTTGGGCCGAGGGGTTTCAGCCTGTGGAGATAAAATGTACTGGATGGTTACATCGGTCAATTGAACAAAAACGACCTTGGCGATTTATGTTCGGTGATCGCACAGATCAAAAGATCGCAGCCACAAAAAAGCCGTCAATCACGACGGCTTTCTCGTACAACTACCCGCGATCAACGCCGGGTCAGCAACACGCCCGATTCCATGTGGTGGGTCCACGGGAACTGGTCGAACAGCGCGCAGCGGGTGATGCGGTGGGTGTCGTGAAGCTGGGCGATGTTTGCCGCCAGGGTTTCCGGGTTGCAGGAAATGTACAGGATGTTGTCGAAGCGGCGGGTCAGCTCACAGGTGTCCGGGTCCATGCCGGCGCGCGGCGGATCGACGAAGACGCTGCCGAATTCGTAGCTCTTCAGATCGATGCCGTGCAGGCGCCGGAACGGGCGCACTTCGTTGAGCGCTTCGGTCAGCTCTTCGGCGGACAAGCGCACCAGGGTGACGTTATCCACAGCGTTTTCGCTGAGGTTGCTCAAGGCGGCATTGACCGAGGTCTTGCTGATTTCCGTGGCGAGCACTTTGCGCACGCGGGTAGCCAGCGGCAGGGTGAAGTTGCCGTTGCCGCAGTACAACTCCAGCAGATCGTCAGTGCGATCGCCCAAGGCTTCGTACGCCCAGTTCAGCATCTTCTGGTTCACCGTGCCGTTGGGCTGGGTGAATGCGCCTTCCGGTTGGCGATAACTGAAGGTGCGCCCGCCGACATCGAGCCGTTCGACCACATAATCCTGACCAATCACCTCGCGCTTGCCCTTGGAGCGTCCGATGATGCTGACGCCAAGGTCCGCGGCGAGTTGCTTCGCCGCGTTGTGCCAGTGCTCGTCCAGCGGACGGTGATAGCACAGCGTGATCATCGCATCGCCGGCCAGCGTGGTCAGAAACTCCACCTGAAACAGCTTGTGGCTCAGCGCTGAACTGGCCTGCCACGCCGTCTTCAGTTGCGGCATCAACTGGTTGATACGCAGGCTGGCGATCGGGAATTGCTCGATCAGGATCGGTGTGCGTTTATCGTCCTGAGAGAACATCGCATAGTGACGCTCGCCGCCTTCGCGCCACAGGCGGAACTCGGCACGCAGACGAAAGTTCTGCAACGGCGAGTCGAACACGGTCGGCTCGGGTGCGGCGAACGGTGCCAGCAAGTCACGCAGGCGCGTGACCTTGGCGGCGAGTTGTTCGGCGTAGGCTTGAGAATCGAATGTCATGCGTTGAACCAACCCAGCTTGATCACGAACAGAATCGACAGAATCACCAGCGCCGGGTTCAGCTCACGGGCGCGCCCGGCGAGCAGTTTGATCACGGTCCAGGCGATGAAGCCGAAGGCGATACCGTTGGCGATCGAATAAGTGAACGGCATGGCCAGCGCGGTCACAACGACCGGCGCGGCGACGGTGATGTCTTCCCAGTCTATTTCTGCCAGACCCGATGTCATCAACACGGCGACGAACAGCAGCGCCGGCGCGGTGGCGAAAGCCGGAACGCTGGCTGCCAATGGCGAAAAGAACAGCGCCAGCAGGAACAGCATCGCGACGACAATGGCGGTCAAACCGGTACGGCCGCCGGCACTGACGCCCGCAGCGGATTCGATGTAACTGGTGGTGGTCGAAGTGCCCAGCAGCGAACCGGCCATGGCGGCGGTGCTGTCGGCAATCAGCGCACGGCCCATCTTCGGCATGTGGCCGTCCTTGCCCATCAGGCCGGCGCGCTTGGCGACGCCGATCAGGGTGCCGGAGTTGTCGAACAGATCAACGAACAGGAAGGCGAAGATCACGCTGACCAGACCGATGTCGAGCGCGCCTTTGATGTCCAGTTGCATGAAGGTCGGCGCCAGCGACGGTGGCATCGAGGTCACGCCACCGAACGGGGTGAAGCCCATGGCGATGGACACGATGGTCACCGCCAGAATGCCGATCAGCACTGCGCCGCGCACTTTCAATGCTTCGAGGGCGACGATCAGGGCAAAGCCGAGGGTGGCAAGAATCGGCGCCGGCTGTTTCAGGTCGCCGAGGCCGACCATGGTGGCTGGGTTGCTGACCACGATGCCGGCGTTGTGCAAGGCGATCAGCGCCAGGAACAAGCCGATACCGGCGGCAATCGCCGAGCGCAGCGGCAGCGGGATGCTGTTGATGATCCACTCGCGGATGCGGAAGATCGACAGCAGGAAGAAACACACCGCCGAGATGAACACCGCACCCAGCGCCACTTGCCAGGTGTGGCCCATGTGCAGCACCACGGTGTAAGTGAAGAAGGCGTTCAAGCCCATGCCCGGCGCAAGGGCGATCGGGTAGTTGGCGATCAGGCCCATGATCGTCGAACCGATGGCGGCCGCCAGACAGGTGGCGACGAACACCGCACCCTTGTCCATGCCGGTCTCGCCGAGGATGCTCGGGTTGACGAACAGAATGTAGGCCATGGCCAGGAACGTCGTGACGCCCGCGAGAATCTCGGTGCGCACGTTGGTGTTGTGTGCCTTGAGTTGAAACAGCCTTTCCAGCATGTCTGCTCCCCGTGGCGCGCGTGGCGCCGTAAATGTATCGACCTCAACAGCAAAGCACAGACCGTCGCAAGCGCCTGGAAAATTGTAGTGGGCCGGAAAAAGCCGCGCATCATACCAGCAGAGTGAGGAATTTGGCGGATGCTGGTGTCGATCGTCGGCGAAGTTTTGCGCAGCAAATAACTGCGCCATACTGCGCGCTGATTTTTCGGAGTGGGCAAGCATGCGCAACGGCGGGATGACAGTTTTTGGTTTGATTGCAGCACTGCTCGCGGCAGTCCCGGCGTTCGCGGCGTCTGCGCCGCCGTTGAGCGAAGTGAAGGTGATCAAAGTGCAATCGCCGGCCTGTGGTCTGGAAGACATTGCCGATAACCAGCCGCAAACTCAATGCAATCACAACGGGCCGAACATCAAGGTTTATGTGCTGGAAATCGGCTATGGGCTGAACCAGCCACGGGTCGCCCTGGATGGTTTCGAAGTCAACGGCACCCGAGCGCCGGTGTGTGCCTTCGATAACGGCAATCTGACCGAGTGCAGCCCTGGCAGCAAAACCGTCGGTTCTCTCTATACCTTCGATCTGGCCGGCAAGCAGGAAGGCACCTTCAGCTTCAGCAACACCTCGATCAATGCGCCGCGCAACACCCTGTCGACCCAGCTTTACATCAAGTAACGGCTGACGCTGCGCGATCCGGGTGAAGCTGACTACGCTTCAGGTATCACCCAGCGGAAAGCGCCCATGACTTTTAGAGCACTGGTTACCCTCGCCGAGGGCATAGACGATCTGCAAAGCGTGACCCTGATCGACGTGCTGCGCCGCGCCGGCATTGAAGTCGTCGCCGCCAGCATCGAAGGCCGACGCATGCTCACCTGCGCCCGCGGTACACGCCTGACCGCCGACGGCATGCTGGTCGATGTGCTGGCGCAAACCTTCGACCTGATCGTGCTGCCAGGCGGTGCCGTCGGTTCACAACATTTGGCGGCGCATCAGCCGCTTCAACAGCTGCTTAAGGACCAAGCCAGCGCCGGCCGCCTGTTCGCCGCCATCGGCGAAGCCCCGGCCACCGCCCTGCAAGCAGCAGGCGTGCTGCGCCAGCGGCGCATGACCTGCTTGCCCGGCGCCAGCCACCAATTATCGGGCTGTACGTTTGTTGATCAACCAGTGGTGGTCGATGGCAACTGCATCACCGCCCAAGGCTCGGGCGGGGCGCTGGCGTTTGCCTTGACCCTGGTTGAGCAGCTTGGTGGCAAGGTGCTGCGGGGGAAGGTGGCGGGGGAGTTGATGGCCTGAAAACCTCAGACCTTCTCTTCCACCGGCACATGCATCCGGTCCCGATTCGCCAGGGTCGGGAACAGTTTGATCCACGTTCCCGTCACCACCAGCGTGCCGATCCCGCCCATGACCACCGCCGGCACCGTGCCGAACCAGTGAGCGGTGAGGCCGGATTCGAACTCGCCCAGTTGGTTCGAAGCGCCGATGAACAGGCCGTTCACCGCGCTGACCCGGCCGCGCATTTCGTCCGGGGTTTCCAGCTGCACGAACGAGGCACGGATGACCATGCTGATCATGTCCGCAGCGCCGAGGACCACTAGCACCGCCAAGGAGAACCAGAACGACGTCGACAGGCCGAACGCTATGGTGGCGACACCGAATATGCCGACGGCGGTGAACATCACCCGGCCAACATTGCGCTCCACCGCGAAGCGCGCCAGAAACAGTGACATCAGCAACGCCCCCACCGCTGGCGCCGAGCGCAACAGGCCCAGGCCCCACGGGCCGGTCAGCAGAATGTCCTTGGCGAACACCGGCAGCAACGCCGTCGCTCCGCCCAGCAATACCGCAAACAGGTCCAGCGAGATCGCCCCGAGAATGTCCGGGCGGCTGCGGATAAAGCGAATTCCCGCCAGCAACGAGTCGAGGGTGGCTTTGCCTTTGTTCAGCGGCGTCTGGCGGGCCGGCAGGTTGAGCATCAGCGCACAGGCAATTACATACAGCAACACGGTCGGGCCGTAGACCCAGACGCTGCCGAACGCGTAGAGCAAACCGCCGAGAGCAGGGGCGACGATGGTTGCCGACTGCTGCGCCGATTGTGCGGCGGCGACGGCACGCGGGAACAGGGCGCTGGGAACGATGCTTGGGAGCAACGCTTGAGTCGTCGGCATCTCGAACGATCGCGCCGCACCGAGCAGAAACGCGAGGATGAAGATCAACTCGCGGGTGACGTGGTCGGTCGCACTGCCAATGGCCAGCGCCAGGGCAATCATGGCCTGCAATGACTGACAGAGTGCCGCGACCTTGCGCCGGTCATAGCGATCGGCGACGTGCCCGGTGTGCAGCATGAACAGCACCCGTGGAGCGAACTCGACCAGACCGACCAGGCCCAGATCCAGCACGTTGCCGGTCAGTTGGTAGAGATTCCAGCCAATTGCCACAGTGAGCATCTGAAAGCCGCTGGCGGTGAAAATCCGCGCCAGCCAGAAAGCCAGGAAGGGGCGGTGATGACGTAACAGCAGCGGCGCTTGAGTGGGCATCTGAAGGCAGGTCTTGGGCGAAGGAACGGCGAGATTATCACCAGTCTGTAACAGGAAGTTGCTACTGGGCGGAAATTCACTTAGCCCGACACCGATCTCTTCCTGATGACAATCGACCCTGTGGCGAGGGGATTTATCCCCGTTGGGTCGCGCAGCGGCCCCCAAATCTCGAAGCGACGACTGCTGCGCAGCCGATCGGGGATAAATCCCCTCGCCACAGGCAATGAGACAACTTGTCACGCGGCAAACGACCACGCAGTTCATCGGCGAAAATGGGACTACTCTTTTAACGTTGCTTGATCCAGATCAAGACCGCTCGCGCAATTGATCTGACGGCCAGTTGGCCAGACTCCCTGCGTTGCGATGGTTGTAAAAAAAGAACGAATCCGAATTCGCCGCACTCCATATCCGTGGGGGCAGTGGTGCAGGCCTCCGGGTCCGCCACCCGTACTACCTGACAGAGGAAGCCATATGTTCGGTTTAGAGGCTCTCGATCTCGCCCGAATTCAGTTCGCGTTTACCATCTCGTTCCACATCCTGTTCCCGGCGATCACCATCGGCCTGGCCAGTTACCTGGCGGTGCTCGAAGGCCTGTGGCTGAAGACCCGCAACGACACCTACCGTGACCTCTACCATTTCTGGTCGAAGATCTTTGCCGTCAATTTCGGCATGGGCGTGGTCTCCGGTCTGGTCATGGCGTACCAGTTCGGCACCAACTGGAGCCGCTTCTCGGATTTCGCCGGGGCGGTCACCGGACCGTTGCTGACCTATGAGGTGCTCACGGCGTTTTTCCTCGAAGCCGGTTTCCTCGGGGTGATGCTGTTCGGCTGGAACAAGGTCGGGCGCGGCCTGCACTTCTTCTCGACGGTGATGGTGGCCGTGGGCACGCTGATTTCGACGTTCTGGATTCTGGCGTCCAACAGCTGGATGCAGACGCCGCAGGGCTTTGAAATCGTCAACGGCCAGGTCATTCCGACCGACTGGCTGGCCATTATCTTCAACCCGTCATTCCCTTATCGCTTGATGCACATGGCCACCGCAGCGTTCATCGCGACAGCGTTCTTTGTCGGCTCTTCAGCGGCCTGGCACCTGCTGCGCGGCCGGGACAACCCGGCGATTCGCACCATGTTGTCGATGGCGATGTGGATGGCGCTGATCGTCGCGCCGATTCAAGCGGTCATTGGCGACTTCCATGGCCTCAACACGCTCAAACACCAGCCGGCGAAAATCGCTGCGATCGAAGGCCACTGGGAAAACGTTGGCGACGAAGCCACGCCGCTGATTCTGTTCGGCTGGCCGGACATGAAAGAAGAGCGCACCAAATTTGCCGTGGAGATTCCCTACCTCGGCAGCCTGATCCTCACCCACTCGCTGGACAAACAAGTACCGGCGCTCAAGGAATTCCCGCCCGAAGACCGGCCGAATTCGACCATCGTGTTCTGGTCATTCCGGATCATGGTCGGCCTTGGCTTCCTGATGATTTTCACTGGACTGTGGAGCCTGTGGCTGCGCAAGCGTGACGCGCTCTACACCTCGCGTCCGTTCCTGCACCTGGCGTTGTGGATGGGGCCGTCCGGCCTGATTGCGATACTTGCCGGTTGGTTCACCACCGAAATCGGTCGTCAGCCGTGGGTGGTCTACGGCTTGATGCGAACGGCGGATGCCTCGTCCAATCACAGCTTCATGCAGATGAGCATCACCCTGATCATGTTCGTCGTGGTGTATTTCGCCCTGTTCGGCGCGGGACTGGGTTACATGATGCGCCTGGTGCGCAAGGGGCCGAAGATCAGCGAAGGCAGCGATACGCCGGACGGTGGTCCGGGCCAGAAACGTACACCGGCGCGTCCATTGTCTGCGGCCGACGATCCGGGCGACGGCGAACACGAAGACAACACTCGCTTGACCAAGGAGATTTGACTCATGGGTATTGATCTTCCACTGATCTGGGCCGTGATCATCATCTTCGGCATCATGATGTACGTGGTCATGGACGGCTTCGATCTGGGCATCGGCATTCTCTTCCCGTTCGTCCCCGGCAAGACCGACCGCGACGTGATGATGAACACCGTCGCCCCGGTCTGGGACGGCAACGAAACCTGGCTGGTGCTGGGCGGCGCTGCGTTGTTCGGGGCGTTTCCGCTGGCCTATTCGGTGGTGCTGTCGGCGCTGTACCTGCCGCTGATTTTCATGCTCATGGGGCTGATCTTCCGCGGCGTGGCCTTTGAGTTTCGCTTCAAGGCCAAAGACGAAAAACGCCATCTGTGGGACAAGGCATTCATCGGCGGCTCGATCGCGGCCACCTTCTTTCAAGGCGTGGCGCTCGGTGCATTCATCGACGGTTTGCCCGTGGTCAATCGGCAATTTGCCGGTGGTTCGCTGGACTGGCTGACGCCGTTTACGCTGTTCTGCGGTGCTGCGCTGGTGGTGGCCTACGCCTTGCTCGGTTGCACCTGGCTGATCATGAAGACCGAAGGCAAGCTGCAAGAGCAAATGCATGATCTGGCGCGGCCGCTGGCATTCGTGCTGTTGGCGGTGATTGGTATTGTCAGTATCTGGACGCCACTGTCGCACCCGGAAATTGCCTCACGCTGGTTCAGCATGCCGAACCTGTTCTGGTTCATGCCGGTGCCGATTCTGGTGCTGGTGACCCTGTACGGTCTGATCCGGGCTGTGGCACGCAATGCCAACTACACACCGTTCCTGCTGACGCTGGTACTGATCTTTCTCGGCTACAGCGGTCTGGGCATCAGCCTGTGGCCGAACATCGTGCCACCGTCGATCTCGATCTGGGACGCTGCCGCACCGCCACAAAGTCAGGGCTTCATGCTGGTTGGCACGCTGTTCATCATCCCGTTCATCCTGGGTTACACCTTCTGGAGCTATTACGTGTTCCGCGGCAAGGTCACCCATGAAGACGGTTATCACTAGTCTGCTGCTGGGCTTCCCTTGTGGGAGCGAGCCTGCTCGCGAAGGCGTCCTCAGTGACGCCTTTGCTTAACGGAGATCGATGCAATGACCGGCAAACATTCCCTGCATGACATTGAAGAAGCCGAAAAAAAACCGCTGTGGCAGCGGCTCGGCTGGCTGGCGCTGATCTGGGTCGGCAGTGTGGGCGTGCTGTTTATCGCCGCCAGCCTGATGCGCCTGTTCATGAACGCGGCCGGCTTGACCACGCACTGAAACACCCCGTCCCGGCGCCTTCGGGAACGGCTTTGCAACCCTCCTTGCGGAGGGTTTTTTTGCCCGTGAGTTACTTGCGCGCTTTGAGAATGACGAATTTGGGCGTGGCTGCGACTTGTTCGACACCGCGGAACAGGCGCGCCAGTTTGCTGTGATAACCCAGGTGACGATTGCCGACGATGTACAGCGCACCGCCCACCACCAGCGCCTCACGCGCCTGCTGGAACATGCGCCAGGCGAGGAAGTCACCAACCACTTGCTGTTGATGAAAGGGCGGATTGCACAACACCACGTCCAGTGATTGCGGTGCTTGCCCGGCCAGACCATCGTCAGCCCGCACGATCACTTCGCGATCACCCAGCACGGCTCGCCAGTTTTCTGCGGCCGATTGCACGGCCATGAACGATTCGTCGACCAGCGTGTAGTGCGCCTGGGGATTGTCCAGCGCGCTGACGATTGCCAGTACCCCGTTGCCGCAGCCGAGGTCGGCCACGCGAGCGCCGCCAAGGTTTTTCGGCAAATGCGCGAGAAAGGCCCGCGTGCCGATGTCCAGGCCGTCACGGCAAAATACGTTGGCATGATTGCGCAGTTCGATTGCCGGTTCGTCGAGCCGATAGGTCGAAGGGTAGGGCGAAAGGTCCGGTGCCTTGGCTTCGGGGGTCGCGATCAGCAGACGGGCCTTTTTCACCGCCAGTGAGGCTTGTACCGGTCCGATATAGCGCTCCAGCAGATCGCCGGCCGCACGTGGCAGGTGTTTGACCATGGCCGCCGCGATCACTTCAGCGCCGGGGGCCAGTTGACCATGCAGGCGGATCAATTGTTCTTCGAGCAGCGCCAGGGTTTTCGGCACGCGGATCAGCACGCGGTCGAACGGCCCGACCAAGGGCTCGCTGGCGGGAATCGGGCGGATTGCATCAAACGCGCGACCGTTGCGCTGCAGGTTCTTTTCCAGCCCCAGAAAACCCAGGTACGAATCGCCACTGCTGCTGACGTCGACCTTGCCCAGCAGGCTTGCCGCCAACGCGCCGAAGCTGTCGTTGAGCACCAGAACCCGCATGCTGGCCGGCGGTTGCTGCGCCGCCAGATAGTTGAGCATGTATTCATCGGCCGCATCGAACGCCTGGAGCGGTTCGTTCTGCTGTTCGGGTTGGCGGATCAAATCGAGTTGGGCGAAGGGCGTATCGAGCAAAGGCATGGGGCGGGGACTCTGATAATCGGCGGGTTCGCGCAGCCAGGCTGTGGCGCGGCGCAACCTGGCCGAGTGGACTGCGATGCAAGCGGTGTGCGTCATCACTCGGAGAGGGCGTAAATGTTACTTTTTTTTCCTGGTAAATACCCGCAAGTTTTTATTTCGATGCCAGGCGCAGGGATCAGAGGAAGCCGGCTTTGGCAGCCTTGAGGACTGCGGAAATCTTGTTGCAGGCGTCGAGCTTTTCCATCAGGTTTTTCAGTGATAATTCACCGTACGCTCGCTCAGGTTGAGGATCTTTGCGATCTCGTAGGCAGTCTTGCCGACGGCTGACAGTTGCAAGACCTCCAGCTCCCTGGGCGACAGGCGTGGGTGGCAGGGCCTGGCGGGATATTTTGGCATTGACCGCATAAACAGCTCACTGAAATGGCTGGCGGCGTAAAAGATGTAGCCGAAGTGTTCATACAGCTCAAGTGCACTGATCGGACAGCTGTGTCGGGCCAGGCTGATGACGCTGCACAACCCGCTTTCTTCGTGATGAAAGGCCTGTGACCAGCCATGCTGCAAGCCATGTTGCTGCAATGCCTGCCAAAGTTCAGGCGTGCCGGAAAAAGCCGACTGCTCCCAGACGATGGGCAGCGTTGAATGATTGCAATGAGCTACTATTGGGTCGATACATTTAAAGTTCTGTTTGTCATATTGCAAGTTCCACTCTTTGGGGTAGTTGTTGATTCGCAAGGTGTCCAGAAGTACTTCCCGACGGGGTGAACTGACCGAAATTGCGCAATAGTCGAAACCGAGGTTTTCGGCGAATCTCTGCAGGATCGGGTAAGCGGCGTCTATTCCCTTGGCATAAGACAGTAGTTTCAGCTGCGATTCTTTCCACGTTTCCATACCTACTCTCCATTTTTTTACAGTTGCATCTTGGATCCATTAAGCGGCACGCAACGGAGTGTAGGATGTTTCCTGCGAGTAGCCGTGGATTTTTTCGCAATTGAAACTACTGCCGTTTGGCTTAAAGGTTATGAGTCTTTCGTTAATATTTAACCTGTCATCTTAAGCTCAGGATTAAAGTCCATTCACTGCTAATCACAAACGATGCAGGCGCTGTACTGAATGCCATTACCAATCATCGGTGTTTAGGCCGGCCAATTTGCGGGACACTGTAGGCAGATCTTCGTAGGAGACGCTCATGACCGCCAGTGCAGAGAAATACACCATTCAGACCTTGCTCGATGTGCAGCCATTGACACCGGGCCTGTTCACCCTGCGCACGACCCGCGATGCGGGTTTTCGTTTTCGCGCCGGACAGTTCGCCCGGCTTGGCGTGACCAAGGCTGATGGCAGCATAGTCTGGCGCGCGTATTCGATGGTGTCGTCGCCATTTGACGAGTTCCTTGAGTTTTTCTCCATCGTGGTGCCGGGCGGTGAGTTCACCAGTGAGCTGAGTCGGCTGCAGGTGGGCGATACGCTGCTGGTCGATCGCCAGGCGTTCGGCTACCTGACCCTGGATCGCTTCAACGATGGCCGGGACCTTTGGTTATTGGCCACAGGTACGGGGGTGGCGCCGTTTCTGTCGATCTTGCAGGACTTCGAAGTCTGGGAAAAATTTGAGCGCATTATTCTGGTCTACAGCGTACGCGAAGCCCGGGAGCTGGCGTATCAGCCGTTGATCGCTGGGCTGAAGCAGCGCGAGTATCTGAGTGAATATGCGCACAAATTGCAGTTCATCCCCACGGTGACGCGAGAGGCATCGGCGGGGGCGCTGAACGGGCGTATCACTGCACTCATCGAAAACGGCGAGCTGGAGCGGGTCGCTGGCGTGGAGCTGAGCCCTGAGCATTCGCGGGTCATGCTGTGTGGCAACCCGCAAATGATCGATGACACCCGTGCGCTGCTGAAAAAGCGCCACATGAGCCTGAGTCTGACCCGTCGGCCCGGGCAGATTGCGGTAGAAAACTACTGGTAGAAAAACGGCACCTCGCGGGTGCCGTTATCGGTAGTGACGATGTTCAGGGCCGATTGTTCTGTGCCTTGAGCAGGTCGCGAATCTCGCCCAGCAGTTCCTCTTCCTTGGTCGGCACCGGCGGCAGCGTTGGGGCTACCGCCTCTTCGCGTTTCAGACGGTTGATGGCTTTGACGCCCATGAAAATCGCGAAAGCCACGATCACGAAGTCCAGAACGCTCTGGATGAACTTGCCGTAGGCCAGCATCACCGCGGGCGCATTGCCCTCGGCAGCCTTGAGCGTGATGGCTAAATCACTGAAGTCGACCCCGCCGATCAGCAGGCCGATTGGCGGCATGATGACGTCACCGACAAACGACGAAACAATCTTGCCGAAGGCGGCACCAATGATGATACCGACGGCCATGTCGACCACATTGCCTTTGACCGCAAAGGCCTTGAACTCACTTAGCACGCCCATAGGTTATTTCCTTGTTACAGATGAGGTTGGTGTAGCAGTGTAAATCAGCCAAACGCGTCCTGCGCGAAACACCTCCTTACAATGCCCGTTTTTATCGACACATTAATTTTCGATTAGTTTGCAAAGTGCCACTAATCGCGCGCGAAATACGCCGTAACCGGCTGATCGGGTAGCTATTTTTTTCAATCATGACCTTACGAACTTTCTATTTATGTTTGCCGGCTCAGCCCTCTAGCCTCTGGTTGGCGCACCTGGATGCGCCCAAAACAACCAGAGGAACCTGATATGACTCCCACTCTTGGCCTCGGGGCTTTTCCCCATCGCCGCACCCTCGGCGTACTCACCGCCAGCCTGTTGACGTTCTCTGTACATGCCGCGCCCCTGACGCGCGATAACGGCGCTGCGGTCGGCGACAATCAGAACTCGCAAACCGCCGGTGCCAACGGCCCGGTGCTGCTGCAGGATGTGCAGTTGATCCAGAAGCTGCAGCGATTTGACCGTGAACGCATTCCCGAGCGCGTGGTGCATGCGCGCGGCACCGGTGCCCACGGCACCTTCACCGTGACCAACGACCTGAGCGATCTGAGCAAGGCCAAGGTCTTCGCCGCAGGCCAGAGCACCCCGGTGTTTGTGCGCTTTTCGGCGGTGGTGCATGGCAACCACTCCCCGGAAACCCTGCGCGACCCACGCGGTTTTGCCACCAAGTTCTACACCGCCGACGGTAACTGGGACCTGGTCGGCAACAACTTCCCGACCTTCTTCATCCGCGACGCAATCAAGTTTCCGGACATGGTGCATGCGTTCAAGCCCGACCCGCGCACCAACCTCGACGATGACTCGCGCCGATTCGACTTCTTTTCCCACGTGCCGGAAGCCACGCGCACGCTGACCGAGTTGTATTCCAACTCGGGAACGCCAGCCAGTTATCGGCAAATGGACGGTAACGGTGTTCATGCCTATAAACTGATCAACGCCAAGGGCGAAGTTCATTACGTGAAGTTTCACTGGAAGAGTTTGCAGGGGATCAATAACCTCACGCCGAAAGAAGTCAGCAACGTTCAGGGTCAGGACTACAGTCATATGACCAATGACTTGGTGACTCATATAAACAAGGGCGACTTTCCGAAGTGGGACTTGTACGTTCAAGTATTGAAACCACAAGATTTGTCCAAGTTTGATTTTGATCCGCTGGATGCAACCAAGATATGGCCGGGTATTCCAGAACGAAAAGTTGGACAAATGGTATTGAACCGTAATCCGGCCAATGTGTTCCAGGAAACCGAACAAGTGGCGATGGCACCGGCCAATATTGTTCCCGGCATCGAGCCGTCAGAAGATCGCTTGTTGCAAGGTCGGGTGTTCTCTTATGCCGATACGCAAATGTACCGCTTGGGCGCCAATGCTTTGCAATTGCCGATCAATGCCGCAAAAGTTGCAGTTAATAACGGCAATCAGGATGGCGCGATGAACTTCGGGGCCAGCCGCTCCGGGGTCAATTACCAGCCGAGCCGCCTGCAACCACGGGAAGAGACCGAGACGGCACGTTACAGCCAGCTGGCACTGACGGGCAGCACCCAGCAGGCGAAGATCCAGCGCGAGCAGAACTTCAAGCAGGCCGGTGATCTGTATCGCTCGTTCAGCCAGCAGGAGCGTCGTGACCTGATCGACAGCTTCGGCGGCTCGCTGGCCACCACCGATGACGAGAGCAAGCACATCATCCTGTCCTTCCTTTATAAGGCCGATCCGGAATACGGCAGCGGCGTGACCAAAGTGGCCAAGGGCGACCTGAGCCGGGTCAAGGCACTGGCGGCAAAACTCACCGACTGATTGTCGCGGCCATGCCATGCGGGGCCTGAATCGGGCCCCGTTCTGTTCAAGGAGACGGCGTATGCGTATTTATCTGTTATTGCTGCTCGGCAGCCTGTCCTGGTCGGCGCTGGCCGGACAGAGTCCCGAGGCGGTCAAGGCGCAGTTGCAGGATTATCTGTTCGATGCCGCCCGGCGCGGCGACGTACCGATGCTCGAGACGTTTATCGAGGCCGGTTATCCCCTCGACACCCGCGACAGCAAGGGCTACACCGCGTTGATCCTCGCGGCCTATCACGGCCAGGCGCCGGCGGTGGAGCGCTTGCTTGCTGCCGGAGCCGATGCCTGCGCCCAGGATCAACGCGGCAACACGGCGCTGATGGGGGCGATCTTCAAAGGCGAGGTGCAGATTGCCCGACGTTTGATGGCCACCGATTGCAGCCCTGACCAGCGCAACGGCGCGGGGCAGACCGCTGCCATGTATGCAGGTTTGTTCAAGCGCCTGGAGCTGCTTGACGCGCTGAAAGCCAAAGGTGCCGACCTCAATGCCGAAGATCCGCTGGGCAACAGCGCCGCACGTCTGGCCAGCGGCGAAATCCGCAGCGCTGCGCCGCGCTGATCGGCGATGGCTGCGTTATCATCGCGGTTTTTGCCGGGGGATCGAGATGGCCAAGGCCAAGCGCATGTACGGTTGCACCGAGTGTGGCGCAACCTTTCCCAAGTGGGCCGGCCAGTGCGGTGAGTGCGGTGCCTGGAACACCCTGACCGAAACCATGATCGAAAGCGGCGGCGCCACGGCACCCACCGGGCGCACTGGTTGGGCCGGGCAGCAGGCGCAGATCAAGACGCTGGCCGAAGTCAGCATCGAAGAAATTCCACGTTTTTCCACCGCTTCCGGTGAACTGGATCGTGTCCTTGGCGGCGGTCTGGTCGATGGTTCGGTGGTGTTGATCGGCGGTGACCCGGGGATCGGCAAGTCGACCATCCTGCTACAGACCTTGTGCAACCTCGCCAAGAGCATGCCGGCGCTGTACGTCACCGGCGAAGAATCCCAGCAGCAAGTGGCGATGCGCGCGCGTCGTCTCGGCCTGCCCCAGGATCAGTTGCGGGTGATGACCGAAACCTGCATCGAAACCATCATTGCCACCGCCCGCCAGGAAAAACCCAAGGTGATGGTGATCGACTCGATCCAGACGATCTTCACCGAGCAGCTGCAATCGGCGCCGGGCGGCGTGTCCCAGGTGCGTGAGAGTGCGGCGCTGCTGGTGCGCTACGCCAAGCAGAGCGGCACGGCGATTTTCCTCGTCGGCCACGTCACCAAGGAGGGCGCGCTGGCCGGTCCCCGCGTGTTGGAGCACATGGTCGACACTGTGCTGTATTTCGAGGGCGAGTCCGATGGCCGGCTGCGCTTGTTGCGTGCGGTGAAAAACCGTTTCGGTGCGGTCAACGAACTGGGCGTGTTCGGCATGACCGACAAAGGCCTGAAAGAAGTCTCCAACCCGTCGGCGATTTTTCTCACCCGCGCCCAGGAAGAAGTCCCGGGCAGCGTGGTCATGGCGACGTGGGAGGGCACCCGACCAATGCTGGTCGAAGTGCAGGCACTGGTCGATGACAGCCATCTGGCCAATCCGCGGCGGGTGACACTGGGGCTGGATCAGAACCGTTTGGCGATGCTGCTCGCGGTATTGCACCGTCATGGCGGCATTCCGACCCATGATCAGGATGTGTTTCTCAACGTGGTCGGTGGCGTCAAGGTGCTGGAAACCGCGTCCGATCTGGCATTGATGGCGGCGGTGATGTCGAGCTTGCGCAACCGGCCGTTGCCGCATGATTTGCTGGTGTTTGGCGAAGTCGGCCTGTCCGGCGAAGTGCGCCCGGTGCCGAGCGGGCAGGAGCGCTTGAAGGAAGCGGCCAAGCATGGTTTCAAGCGCGCCATCGTGCCCAAGGGCAACGCCCCGAAGGAAGCGCCGGCGGGGTTGCAGATCATCGCAGTAACGCGCCTCGAACAAGCCCTCGATGCATTGTTTGAGTGAACACCGAAGCTGTGAGAGCGAGCCTTTGTGGCGAGGGGATTTATCCCCGTTGGGGCGCGTAGCGGCCCTGAAAAAACGGGTCTGCTGCGCAGCCCAACGGGGATGAATCCCCTCGCCACAGGCTTCATTTCAAATCGGGATTGGGGCGCCGCTAGATCTCGATCAGGGCCGCTAACTCCCGCTCCAGCTCGGCCTCATCCGCCAGGTTCAGCTCGATCAACCGTCGCAGCTGCTGGATAGATTCGAGGCTGATATGTTTGCAGACAAAGCCCAGATGGCCTTTCTCTTCGTGAGTCAGGTGCACTTCCATCTCGATATCGACGTCTTTGCTCAACTGGATATCGACAAAAAAATCCTCCTGCTTATCGCCCAGCCAAGGCTCCGGTCTCTCGACCAATAACCCTTTGAGCGACAGGTCGATCAGCTTCACCTGCCAGATGTACTCGCCCTGCCTCAGCTCGGTTTTGGCATCGAACTCGATACGTTTAAAGCGGCGACGATTGTCTGGGTGCTCGCTCATGGCGCAATCCTCCGAAGGTTCGCTGACTATAGACCCGCATTGTTCAAGCGTGCCAGCGCAGGCGGGCCGAATAGACCAATGTCGGGGTATGGCCTTTGGCGCCGTAAGCGCTAAACTCGGGGTGGCTGTCTTTCTTGTCCACCCTGGCTGGAATAAAAAAATGAAAAATAATAATAGCCTGCTACGCCACTTACCCTGGCTAGTGCTGGCAATCGTAGGAGCGTGCGCCCTGGGCGTAGTGGCATTGCGCCGAGGCGAGGCGATCAACGCCTTGTGGATTGTGGTCGCTGCCGTGGCCATTTATCTGGTTGCGTACCGTTACTACAGCCTGTTCATCGCCAACCATGTGATGCAACTGGATCCGCGTCGGGCCACCCCCGCCGTGCTCAACAACGATGGTCTGGACTATGTGCCGACCAACAAACACATTCTTTTCGGTCACCACTTCGCGGCCATCGCTGGCGCGGGGCCACTGGTCGGCCCGGTATTGGCAGCGCAGATGGGCTATCTGCCCGGCACGCTCTGGCTGATTGCCGGTGTGGTGCTGGCGGGCGCGGTGCAGGACTTCATGGTCCTGTTCATGTCGACCCGACGCAACGGCCGTTCCCTGGGCGACATGGTGCGTGAAGAAATGGGCCGGATTCCCGGTACCATCGCGCTGTTCGGCTGCTTCCTGATCATGATCATCATCCTCGCGGTGCTGGCGCTGATCGTCGTCAAGGCGTTGGCCGAGAGTCCGTGGGGCATCTTCACCGTGATGGCGACCATCCCGATCGCGATGTTCATGGGCATTTACATGCGCTACATCCGCCCGGGCCGCATCGGCGAGATCTCCGTGGTCGGCGTGTTACTGCTGCTGGGTTCGATCTGGCTGGGTGGGCAGATTGCCGCCGATCCGGTATGGGCCAAGGCGTTCACCTTCACCGGCGTGCAGATTACCTGGATGCTGGTCGGTTACGGTTTTGTCGCTGCGTCGCTGCCGGTCTGGCTGATTCTGGCGCCGCGTGACTACCTCTCCACGTTCCTGAAGATCGGCACCATTGTTGCGCTGGCGATCGGCATTCTGGTGACCATGCCCGAGCTGAAAATGCCGGCGCTGACGCAGTTCGTTGACGGCACCGGCCCGGTGTGGAAGGGCGGTCTGTTCCCGTTCCTGTTCATCACCATTGCCTGCGGTGCGGTATCGGGCTTCCACGCGCTGATCTCGTCGGGCACCACGCCGAAGCTGCTGGATAACGAAACCAACGCCCGCTACATCGGTTACGGCGGCATGCTGATGGAATCGTTCGTGGCGATCATGGCCATGGTTGCCGCTTCGGTGATCGAGCCAGGCGTGTACTTCGCCATGAACAGCCCGGCAGCCGTGGTCGGCAGTGACGTGGTATCGGTCGCGCAAGTGGTCACCAGTTGGGGCTTCGCGATTACGCCGGATGCGCTGCAAGCGGTGGCCAATGACATCGGTGAAACCACCATTCTGGCTCGCGCCGGTGGTGCGCCGACCCTGGCGGTGGGTATTGCGCAGATCTTGCACAGTGTCCTGCCGGGTGAAAACACCATGGCGTTCTGGTACCACTTCGCGATCCTGTTCGAAGCGCTGTTCATCCTCACCGCAGTCGACGCCGGCACCCGTGCCGGGCGTTTCATGCTCCAGGATCTGCTTGGCTCCTTCGTACCGGCGCTCAAGCGTACCGAATCCTGGACTGCCAACCTGATCGCCACTGCCGGTTGTGTCGCGATGTGGGGCTGGTTGCTGTATCAGGGCGTGATCGATCCACTGGGCGGCATCAACACCCTGTGGCCATTGTTCGGCATCTCCAACCAGATGCTCGCCGGTATTGCGCTGATGCTCGGCACTGTGGTCCTGATCAAGATGAAGCGCCAGCGCTACATTTGGGTCACGCTGCTGCCGGCCACTTGGCTGCTGATCTGCACCACAACGGCAGGCTTCATCAAACTGTTCGACGCCAACCCGGCGATCGGCTTCCTGTCCCTGGCGAAAAAGTACAGCGATGCGCTGGCCAACGGTCAGGTGCTGGCACCGGCAAAAAGTGTTGAGCAGATGCAGCACGTGATCTTCAACGCCTATACCAACGCAACGCTCACGACGCTGTTCCTGTTCGTGGTCTTCAGCATCCTGTTCTATGCGCTCAAGGTTGGCATCGCCGCCTGGGGCAAAAAAGAGCGCACGGATAAAGAATCGCCATTCCAGGCGCTGCCGGATGCGTAACCAGAGGATTGCACCATGTTCAATGACCTGAGTCGCCTCGGTAAATACCTCGGTCAGGCCGCGCGCCTGATGGTCGGCATGCCCGACTACGACACCTACGTCGAGCATATGCAAACCAAACACCCGGACAAACCGGTGATGAGCTACGAGATGTTCTTTCGCGAACGTCAGGAAGCCCGTTACGGTGGCAAGGGTGGGCCCAAGTGCTGTTGAACTGACAACCTTGGGTTGATGCAATCCCCCTGTGGGAGCGGGCTTGCTCGCGAAAGCGGTGTGTCATCGAGCATTGATGTCGACTGACACGACCCCTTCGCGAGCAAGCCCGCTCCCACATTTGTTTTTGTGTTGTCCATTCATTTTGTGAAGGAGAAAGCATTTGTCCTCTCCCATACCGGTCACGGTACTCAGCGGCTTCCTTGGCGCCGGCAAGACCACGTTGCTGCGTCATCTGCTCAAAGCCGAGCACGGCCTGAAAATCGCCGTGATCGAAAACGAATTCAGCGATGCCGGTATCGACACTCAATTGCTGGGTGACGAGCCGGTGCAAGTCATGACACTGGCCAACGGCTGTGTCTGCTGCACCATTCACACTGATCTGACCAAGGCGCTGTATTTACTGCTCGAGCGCCTGGACAGCGGCGAGATCGCTTTCGACCGACTGGTGATCGAGTGCACCGGTCTTGCCGATCCGGCGCCCGTGGCGCAGACGTTTTTCATCGACGAAGAACTGCGCGAGCGTTACCTGCTCGACGGCATCATCACCCTGGTGGATGCCGCCCACGCCGACGTGCACCTGACCCAGACCATCGCCCAGGCGCAGATCGGTTTTGCCGACCGTCTGCTGGTGAGCAAGACCGATCTGGTCGACGCAGCGACGTTCGACGCATTGAGCGAGCGGCTGACGCGGATCAACCGCCGCGCGCCGATTCGTGTGGTCGAGCATGGCAACATTGATCTGGCCGAATTGCTTGATGTGCGCGGCTTTAATCTGAATGCCGATCTTGGCGGTGGATTGAGTCTGCGTCCGGTGGGCAAGGCCCCGTCCATCGACCGCATTTCCAGTGTGGTGCTGCGCACCGATCAGGCGCTGGATATCGATCAGCTCAGCGAGTTCATGAATGAACTGCTGGAAGAACACGGCAAACAATTGCTGCGTTACAAAGGCGTGCTGAACATTGCCGGTGAGGATCGGCGCCTGGTGTTCCAGGGCGTGTTGAAACTCTATGGTTTCGACTGGGACAGCGAATGGGCCGAGGGTGAGGCGCGGGAAAGCGTGATCGTGTTTATTGCCGATGAGCTGCCGGAAGAGAAGATTCGGGCGGGGTTTGCCAGGGTTGCTTCTGCCTGATGGTTTTTCTGAGCCTGTAAATGAAGCTATCGCGAGCAGGCTCACTCCTACAGAGGAACGCATTCCAAATTGTAGGAGTGAGCCTGCTCGCGATAGCCATCTAACCTACAACACATGGCTCAAGGTCTGAACCGAGCAGCGTCTGCTCAAGATGATCCAGATGCCGATTAATCAATGAATCGGCTTTGGCCGCATCGCCACGTTCAATGGCTTCGACAAGCGCCACATGCTCCTGCCACGCGCCGCAGCTATGCGTCTGGCCCGCACTTCGCGCAATCGCCAATGACGTAACAGGTACAAGGCTGCCAAGAAAATTCGCCAACGGCACATTCCCCGCCATTCGCGCCAACCGCAGGTGAAACTCGCCTGATAAACGAATCGCCGCCCCCCGCCGGTCCTGCTCGACGGCGCGCTTCTCGCGTTCGACCGACGTGCGCAAGCATTTCAAATCATCTACCCGCGGACGCTGACACGCCAACCGTATCAACGTGATCTCAGCCAGCCGCCGCGCATGCAGGGTCTGCCTGATCAATTCTCGATCAGGCGCCGCCACGCGCGGTCGATGATTGGCCCGCAGCACCACGATCTGCTCATGGGCCAGTTGCGTCAGCACTCGCCGGACATCGGCACGACTGGAATTAAACATGTCCTTCAGGCTGTCCTCGGTAAAACGGCTGTCGGTATCGATACGCTGCTCGAGAATCGCGTCGAACAGTCGCGGGTAAAGGTCCTCCACCGGCATCCCCAGGCGCGACAAGGGCAGGGCAGTCGAGTGCGGGTGCGGCGCGGAAGCGAAACTGTTCATGGCCGGTCTCCAAAGGGTCAGTGGGTCAAGTTGTCATCCGGGATATTCAGTTCGATGCCCATGCGCCGACCCTCACGCAGAATGTGCCGACGCATTTCGGCGCTGGCCTGGGCGCTGTTCTTGCTGCGAATCGCGCGGACCACGGCTTCGTTTTCCTCCAGCCGCTCGGCCAGATGTTCCGGTGAATTGCGCAGCACTTCGGCGCTCTGCTTGAGGGCGTTGCTGGTCTGCTGCACCACGCTCTGGAAAATCGGATTCGAGGTCAGTGCGAACAGCTCTTCGTGGAAGGCGATGTAGGCGCTGACCCCGGCTTCGCTGTCGCCGGCCTCGAGGGCTTCGCGCATGTCCATCAGGGTCAGGCGCAACTGGCCAACTTCCTTGCTGCTGATCGATTGCGCGACCAGCCCGACAATGAACGGCTCCAGGGTGTAGCGCAGTTGCAGCACGTCTTCGAGGCTCGCGCCGGCGACTGCGCTGTCGTGGCTCTGGCTGTCGATCAGTTGCGCGTCGAGGACGACCACGCCTTTGCCCGGCATCGAGCGCACCAGGCCGAGGGTTTCCAGAACAATCACCGCCTCGCGCAGGCTGGGCCGGCTGATGCCCAATTGTTCGGCCAGTTCGCGCTGGCCCGGCAGCATATCGCCGGAGCGCCATTGCCCGCGGGCCAGGGCGGCGCGCAGTTTTTCCACCACTGAGTTGACGACGGTTGATGAAGTAATCACGTATTTGCTCCATTCGCCGTGCCTGCGGATTGGCAGGCACGGCACTTATTCAAAATTCTTTGGCCGCCGCCTGGGCGACGGTTTTTCTCGGTTGAAAGTTATAGCCTTGCTCGCCATTGAGCACCTTGTTCGCCCGTTGCACATCGATGTCCTTTTCCCAGCGGGCGATGGCCACGGTGGCCACGCAGTTGCCGATCAGGTTGGTCAGCGCGCGGCCGATGCCCATGAACCAGTCCACCGCTAGCACCAACACCAGGCCGACCACGGGAATGGCCGGGATTGCCGTCAGGGTCGCCGCGAGAATCACCAGCGCCGAACCGGGGATGCCGTGGGCGCCTTTGGAGGTAATCAGCGAGACCAGCAAAATCGTCAGCAGATCGGTCATGGCCAGCGGTGTGCCGGTAGCATTGGCGATGAAGACGATGGCGAGGGTCAGGTAAATCGAAAAACCGTCGAGGTTGAACGAGTACCCGGTCGGAATCACCAGCCCTACCGTCGAACTGCCGATGCCCAAGTGTTCGAGCTTGCGCATGATCTGCGGCAGCACTGCATCAGAGGAGGCGGTGCCCATGACGATCAGCAATTCTTCGCGCAGGTACTTGAGCAGCGGCCACATGCGCAGCCCGGAGACGCGCATCACCAGGCCGAGAATCAGCGCGACGAAGGCGATGCAGGTCAGGTAGAACAAGCCGACCAGACTGCCCAGATGCTGCAGCGAATCGAGGCCATATTTGCTGGTGGTGAAAGCGATGGCGCCGAACACGCCGATCGGCGCCAAACGTACGATCATGCCCATGATGCGGAAGATCACATGGCTCAGTTCGTTGATCAGCCGCGAGATCCCGGAAGCCGCTTCGCCAACCAGATTCAACGCACTGCCGAACAGTACCGAGAACAGCAGCACTTGCAGGATGTTGTTGTCAGCGAAGGCGCCGATCACCGAGGTCGGGATCAGGTCCATCAAGAATTGCGTGGTGCTGTGCATGTGCTGGCCGCGCTCGGCGAGGTCGCCCATGTCGGCGGTGGAGAGTTGCTCCAGATGAATATTCGCGCCGCTGCCGATACCGGTGCTGAAGGCGAACACCAGGCCGATAATCAGCGCGAGGGTGGTCAGCACTTCGAAATAAATGACTGATTTGAGGCCAATGCGCCCGACCTTCTTCAGATCGCCTGCGCCGCTGATGCCGCTGACCACCACGCAGAACACGATCAGGCCGATGAGCATCTTGATCAGTTTGATGAAACCGTCGCCGAGCGGCTTGAGCTGGGCCGAGTATTCAGGAAGGGTCAGCCCGCAGACGATGCCGAGCATCAGTCCGAGAACCACTTGGAGGAAGATTGAACGCGAGCACCATCTGAGCATGGGAGGAATCCTGGGTCGGTGTCCTGGCTGCCGCACGCTTGGCGCATCGGATTCAGGACTTAATTATTGTGGTCTTACCGGTATGTCCAGTGCAGGCGCAGTCTAGGCTTGGGTTTTTCCTGATTACAAGAGGGAAAGGTGAAATTGGCATGGCCGGTCTTACCGGTGGTCCAAAAACAATCTTTTGGTCTTTTGATCTTTCATTTAGCCGAAAAAAAACCGGCCAATCACTTGGCCGGTTTTTCATGCTGGGGGTTTAACGTTGCGATTTACGCGCCGTATACCGGCAGTTTCTTGCAGATGGCTTTGACTTTCTCACGAACGGCGTCGATCACCGCTTCGTTGGAGAGGTCTGCCAGAATGTCGCAGATCCAGCCGGCCAGCTCTTTGCACTCAGCCTCTTTGAAGCCGCGAGTGGTCACAGCCGGGGTGCCGAAGCGCAGGCCGGAGGTGACGAACGGCGAGCGTGGATCGTTAGGCACGGAGTTCTTGTTCACGGTGATGAACGCTTTGCCCAAAGCGGCGTCGGCGTCTTTACCGGAGATTTCCTGCTTGATCAGCGACAGCAGGAACAGGTGGTTTTCGGTACCGCCGGAAACCACGTCGAAACCGCGCTCGATGAACACGCCGGCCATGGCCTTGGCATTCTTCACCACTTGTTGCTGGTAAACCTTGAACTCAGGCTGCAGCGCTTCCTTGAAGCAGATCGCTTTGGCGGCGATCACGTGCTCCAGCGGGCCGCCCTGGGCGCCCGGGAATACTGCGGAGTTGAGCTTCTTCTCGATCTCGGCATTGGCGCGAGCCAGGATCAGACCGCCACGCGGACCGCGCAGGGTCTTGTGCGTGGTGGTGGTCACGACGTCAGCGAACGGCACCGGGTTCGGGTAGACGCCAGCGGCGACCAGACCGGCCACGTGGGCCATGTCGACGAACAGGTAGGCGCCGACCTTGTCAGCGATTTCGCGGAAGCGCGGGAAATCGAGAATCTGCGAGTAGGCAGAGAAACCGGCCACGATCATTTTCGGCTTGTGTTCTACCGCCAGGCGCTCGACTTCGTCGTAGTCGATCAGGCCGTTGGCGTCGATACCGTACTGGATGGCGTTGTACAGCTTGCCCGACGAGGAAACGCTGGCACCGTGGGTCAGGTGACCGCCGTGGGCCAGGCTCATGCCCAGAATGGTGTCGCCGGCCGACAGCAGGGCCAGGTACACAGCGGCGTTGGCTTGCGAACCAGCATGCGGTTGAACGTTGGCGTAATCGGCGCCGAACAGCTCCTTGGCACGGTCGATCGCCAGTTGCTCAACCACGTCGACGTACTCGCAACCGCCGTAGTAGCGCTTGCCCGGGTAGCCTTCGGCGTACTTGTTGGTCAGAACCGAACCTTGAGCCTCCATCACCGCTGGGCTGGTGTAGTTTTCCGAAGCGATCAGCTCGATGTGTTCTTCCTGGCGCTGAGCTTCTTGCTCCATGGCGGCAAAAAGATCGGCGTCGTACTTGGCAATAGTCAAATCACGGCTGAACATGGCGGTCCTCAAGGATCGGGGGCAGAAAAGGGGGGCATTCTAACCCAACGGGTTTTGGATGGCATATGAAACGACATCATGTCGCAGACAAGTGGCGTTCATGACAGATGTGCGGTGCTTTTGCCGGCCCCTTCGCGAGCAGGCTCGCTCCCACAGTGGGAGTGGATTTGATCGTTCCCACGCTCTGCGTGGGAATGCAGCCCGTGACGCTCCGCGTCACTTGCCGAAGCGGACGCAGAGCGTCCAGTGAGGCATTCCCACGCGGAGCGTGGGAACGATCAATACCGACCTGAGCCGCCCGAAGCGGCTCTGGTCAGTCGAACATGAAGAGGGCGTCGTTACTGAACTGCGCCTCAAACCGCCCGGCCGGCATCGGCCGCCCGAACAGATACCCCTGAACCTCATCACAACCATGCTCACGCAGGAAGTCCAGTTGCTCATGGGTTTCCACACCCTCGGCGATCACCGCCAGGTTCAGGCTGTGGGCCATGGCGATGATCGCCCGGGCGATTTGCGCGTCTTGCTCGCCGGATGGCAGGCCATCGACGAAAGTCCGGTCAATCTTCAGCACGTCGATCGGGAACTGCTTAAGATAGTTGAGCGACGAGTAACCCGTGCCAAAGTCATCGACCGCAATGCTCAGGCCGAGATTTTTCAGTCCGGCAAGAATCTGCATCGCCTCGCTGACTTCGCGCATCAGGATGCTTTCGGTCAGTTCAAGCTCCAGGCAGGCCGGCGGCAGGCCGGTTTCGCGCAGGATCGTGGCGATCCGTGTGCCCAACTGACCGTCGGAGAACTGCCGTGCGGAAATATTCACCGACACCTTCGGCACGCGCACGCGGTTCTGATGCCAGGTTTTCAGTTGCCGGCAGGCCTCGCTGATCACCCAGTCGCCCACGTCGACCACCAGACCGAGTTCTTCCAGCACCGGAATGAAGTCGCCCGGCGGCACCAGCCCGCGCCGCGGGTGCCGCCAGCGCAACAGCGCCTCGGCGCCGGTCAGGCGTTTGCCGTCGCCGCTGAACTGCGGCTGGTAATACAGGACGAATTCGTTCTGCTCCAGGGCATGGCGCAAATCGCTTTCCAGCTCCAGGCGCTCCAGCGCACTGGCGTTCATGTCGGCCTGATAAAACTGGAAGTTGTTCTTGCCGCGCTCCTTGGCGTGGTACATCGCAGTATCGGCGTTCTTCATCAACTGGCTGAGTTCGTTGCCGTCCTGCGGACTGAGGGCGATGCCGATACTGGCGGTGACAAAAAACTCGCGGCCTTCGAGTACAAACGGCCGCACCAGGCTGCCGAGGATTTGCTCGGCGACGTGAATGGCCCGGTTCAGGGCCAGTTCGCGGCTTGAACGGTGTTGCAGCAGCAGGGTGAACTCATCGCCGCCCATGCGCGCCACAGTGTCGTCTTCGCCGACGCAGGCCAGCAGGCGCGTGGCCATGTCCTTGAGCATGCGATCGCCGGCGGCGTGGCCGAGGGAGTCGTTGATCGGTTTGAACCGGTCGAGATCGAGGAACATCAGCACCACCCACGACTTCTGCCGTTCGGCCGCTTGCAGCGCGGTGTGCAGGCGATCCTGGAACAGCGTGCGATTGGGCAGATGGGTCAGGGCGTCGTAGTAGGCGAGGCGGTGAATGCGCTGTTCGCTGGCCTTGCGTTCGCTGATGTCGCTGAAGAAACACACGTAACTGGCCAGGTCGCCCTCGTCGTCGAGCACCGCAGTAATCCCGACCCACGCCGGGTAGTGCTCGCCGTTACGGCGCTTCATCCAGACTTCGCCTTCCCAGGTGCTGTGCTCGTGCAGTTGCTTGAGCACGTAGCGCAGGTGCGCGTCCTGCTGTTCGTCGACGGTGAGCATGTTCGGCAGTTGATCGAGCACTTCGCTGACGGCATAGCCGCTGACCCGGCTGAAGGCTTCGTTGGCCTGGACGATGTAGCCGGCCGGGTCGGTGATCAGGATCGCCGAGGTTGAATGCTCGAAAACCGTGGCGGCCATGCGCAGGTCTTTTTCCGCGCGGCGCTGCTGGCTGATATCACGGCCGACGCCCAATACGCCTTCGAACGCGCCGTGTTCGTCCCACACCAGCACCAGGCGCAGTTCGATCGGGATCTTGCGGCCGTCGGCACGCAGGCAGTCGAACAGGAACAATTGCGTCTGTACCTGACTGCGCAGCAGGGCCAGTTGCTCGGGCTTGTCCAGCGCTTTGCTGACGCGGTCCATCAGGCTGTAGATGCCGTTCAGTTGCCCCGGGTTGGCGATGGTCGATTGCCAGCCGTTCTGGAAAATCCATTCGGCGTTGTAACCCAGCACCGCCTGCACCGACGGACTGACATAGTTCAGCGAGAGCTTGCTGTCGGTGGAAAAAATCACATCGCTGATGCTTTCGGCGAGCATGCGGTAGCGCTGCTCGCTGTCGCGCAGCGATTCACTGGCTTCAATCTGTTCGGTGATGTCCTTGGCCACGCCGATGATCCGCGTGACCTGATCGTGCTTGTCACGGGCCAGCGCCTGTTCGCGAATGTCGAAGCGCCGCCACTTGCCGTCGCGATGGCGGAAACGCAACTGGCATTGCAGCAACTGGCTGTAACCGGCGTGGCGCTGCATTTGCCGTGAGCGATGGTAGTAGTCGGCGTCTTCCGGATGCAGAAGGATTTCCCAGAAATACTCGCCCATCTGATGCAGTTCGCTGCGGTTGTAGCCGAGGGTCTGGCCGAGGTGGTGGTTGCTGAAAATCATCCGCTGGCTGATCACGTCCTGCACATACAGATGATCGGGCACGGTGCGCACCACGTCCGACCAGAAACCTTCGCGTTCCAGCAGGGACAATTCGATCAGCTTGCGGCTGGTGATGTCGTTGATGCTCAGGATGACCGCTTTATAGTCGTGTTGCTCCTGCGGCAAGCGCAGCACCATCCACAGGTGTTGGTCGCGACCGTTGGGGTGCGGCAGCTTGGTTTCCAGTTCCAGTTGTTTCTGCTGGAGCAGTACGGCATCGAGTATCTGATTGCCGATCGCACAGTGCGCGTGTGGCTGACCGTCGATCAGCAACTGCCAGGCCTGGTCGCAGGAATGGACGTCGAGCAGTTGCAGCGCCACCTGATTGACCTCGGTGACGCGCAACTCCTGCAGCAGTTGTTGGCGCTGGCGGGGCTGGTCGAGCCAGGCCTTGAGCTGATCGCCGGTCTGGATCTGCGCCTTGTCAAAAAACTGCTTGAGTCCGGACAGGTCGAGGACGCACAGGGCGACGCCGGTGCCTTCGAAAATATCCTGATAACGCCGCCGGCCTTCATGCAACTGACGCTGCCGACGGCGCATGTTCAGCAGCGCAATCACCGGCAGCATTGAGAATGCCAGGCCCAGCAGGCATTTGCCGATGAACGCCGGCAGCAATTCTTCGAGCACACGCTGGCGGTCGAACAGCCCACGCAGTTGCCAGTCGCTGCTGCTCAGCGGCACGGTCAGGACGGTGTTGGCCAGATCGTCCGGGGTCAAAACCCCGGGCCTGGCCGAAGGCTGGGCGTCGTCGCGGCTGATGATTTGCTGGTTGATGCGGTTTTCCACCAGCCACAACGGACGCAGGCCGGTTTCGCCCTGTTGGGTCAGTGAGTCGAAGAACGTCGGCGTCAACCGCAACGCCCAGTAGCCGCGCGTGCTGCCGCTGGCTTGGCGCAGTAGCAGATGCACCACCGAGCCGTCGCTGGCGTTGCTGAAGTAGTGCGCCTGGGCGCGGCTGCGGCGCACCAGTTCGGCGAGGTAGTCGGCGTCGGGGCTGTCAGCAGCGCTGTCGCTGATGATTTTTCCTGACGGACTGAGCAAGGCCATGCTGCGCAGGTCCGGCAGCGATTGCTGCAGCTTGCGCAGCAACACCTGCTGTTCGTCGGTTGTCTGCGGTTGCTCGACGATCGGTAGCAGATTGAGTGCGATCTGCGCGTTCAACGCCATGTTCAGACTGACCTGGGCGGCCAGGTCGGCGGTGTAATCGATGGTGTACTGGCGCTGGTTCTTCTGGGTTTCGCGCAGTTGGTCGAGCAGTTGCCAGAACAATAATGCCAGCAACAGCAACACCAAAGTCGCCAGCGCCCCCTTCAATGTCCCGCGCAGGGGCGAGCCGGGCGCCGGTTGGGCGCTGCTCACAGAGGCGGGCGGACTGACATTGGACAAGCTGTGATCCTGCGGATTGGCTGGACTGGCGCGACGTGCACTATAAGCCGGACGCCCAAAGGGCGGCTAGCATGCCTTGAGTCGTGGCGAAGTGCCAGCCCTGCGCGGCTGGACTGCCTTTCATCATTAAGGTAGCTTTGCCGGTTACGCGGGAGCGTTCCAGCTCCTAGACTCAGACTTTTTCCGCGCGCACGCATTGATAACCATCACGTGAACGACGCGCATGGTCTGGCCAGGCATCGCCTGTGCTGCAATCATTCATCTGTCACTGACCCAAGGTTCTCCATGGCTCAATACGTCTTCACCATGCATCGGCTGGGCAAAGTTGTTCCGCCGAAGCGGGAAATCCTGAAAAACATTTCGCTGTCTTTTTTCCCCGGCGCCAAGATCGGCGTACTCGGCCTCAACGGTTCGGGTAAATCCACGCTGCTGAAAATCATGGCCGGCGTCGACACCGAGTTCGAAGGCGAAGCCCGTCCGATGCCGGACCTGAACATCGGTTACCTGCCGCAAGAGCCACAACTGGACCCGGCCAAGACCGTGCGTGAAGTGGTCGAGGAAGCGGTCAGCGTGATCAAGGATGCGCAAGCGCGTCTGGACGAGGTCTACGCGGCCTACGCCGACCCGGATGCCGACTTCGACAAGCTCGCCGCCGAACAGGCCAAGCTTGAAGCGATCCTTCAGGCCAGCGACGGCCACAACCTTGAGCGCCAACTGGAAGTCGCCGCCGATGCGCTGCGTCTGCCGGCGTGGGACGCCAAGGTCGAGTACCTGTCCGGTGGTGAAAAGCGCCGTGTCGCCCTGTGCCGTCTGCTGCTGTCCGCCCCGGACATGCTGCTGCTCGACGAACCGACCAACCACCTGGATGCCGATTCCGTGGCGTGGCTGGAGCATTTCCTCCACGACTTCCCGGGCACTGTGGTTGCGATCACGCACGACCGCTACTTCCTCGACAACGTCGCCGGCTGGATCCTGGAACTTGACCGCGGCGCGGGCATTCCTTACGAGGGCAACTATTCGGGCTGGCTCGAAGCCAAGTCCGATCGTCTGGCCCAGGAATCCAAGCAGCAGTCGGCCCACGAAAAGGCTATGAAAGAAGAACTGGAGTGGGTGCGCAAAGGCGCCAAGGCTCGTCAGTCGAAATCCAAGGCCCGTCTGCAACGCTTCGAAGAAATGCAATCGCAGGAATTCCAGAAGCGCAGCGAGACCAACGAGATCTACATCCCGGCCGGCCCACGTCTGGGCGATAAGGTCATCGAGTTCAAGAACGTCACCAAGGGCTATGGCGATCGCGTGCTGATCGACAACCTGTCGTTCTCCATGCCCAAGGGCGCCATCGTCGGCGTGATCGGCGGTAACGGTGCCGGTAAGTCGACGCTGTTCCGCATGCTGATGGGCAAGGAAACGCCGGATTCGGGCAGCATCGAAATCGGCGAAACCGTGCAACTGGCCTGCGTCGACCAGAGCCGCGAAGACCTCGACGGCAGCAAGACCGTGTTCCAGCAGATCTCCGACGGCTCCGACCAGATCCGCATCGGCAACTACGAAATCCCGTCGCGCACCTACGTCGGTCGCTTCAACTTCAAGGGCGGCGACCAGCAGAAGTTCGTCAAGGACCTCTCCGGTGGTGAGCGCGGGCGTCTGCACCTGGCGCTGACGCTGAAGGAGGGCGGTAACGTCCTGCTGCTCGACGAACCGTCCAACGACCTCGACGTGGAAACCCTGCGTTCGCTGGAAGAAGCCCTGCTGGACTTCCCGGGCGCGGCCATTGTGATCTCCCACGATCGGTGGTTCCTGGACCGTGTCGCCACGCACATCCTGGCGTACGAGGACGACTCGCAAGCGGTGTTCTTCGAAGGCAACTACACCGAGTACGAAGCCGACCGCAAAAAGCGCCTCGGCGAAGCGGCTGCCCAGCCACACCGGGTACGTCACAAGAAACTGGCCTGATATCGGGCTGGTTGCAGAAAGAGCGGAGCCTTCGGGCTCCGTTTTTTTTTGCGTTTTTTCAGCTGAACCGTGGTGGGGCTATCGCGAGCAGGCTCACTCCTACAGGGGGAACGCATTCCCAATTGTAGGAGTGAGCCTGCTCGCGATAGCGGTATCCCTGATAGTGCGAAATCAGAATTGGGTATCCCTGTTCCGGTGCAAAATTCCCCAAAAACGCCGCTGATTTATATCCTGTGCACCATTTAATTTCATAACTGCGACATTTTGCTCTATTCCTGTGCGCAATGCGTTTGTTACAGTCCGGCTCAATCTCCTCCAACGACAACAAATTTGCCGAGACTTTTTGCCCATGATCGAATCCGTCGAATCCTTCCTTGCGCGCCTGAAAAAACGCGACCCGGATCAACCCGAATTTCACCAGGCCGTCGAAGAAGTGCTGCGCAGTCTCTGGCCGTTTCTCGAAGCCCATCCGCATTACTTGACGTCGGGTATTCTGGAGCGCATCTGCGAGCCGGAGCGTGCGGTGGTGTTTCGCGTGTCGTGGGTCGACGATCAGGGCAAGGTCCAGGTCAATCGCGGTTTCCGTATCCAGATGAACAGCGCCATCGGCCCGTACAAGGGCGGCTTGCGCTTTCATCCATCGGTGAACATGGGCGTGCTGAAATTCCTCGCCTTCGAACAGACTTTCAAGAACTCTCTGACTTCGCTGCCCATGGGCGGCGGCAAGGGCGGGTCGGACTTCGATCCGAAGGGCAAGAGTGACGCCGAGGTCATGCGTTTCTGTCAGGCGTTCATGAGCGAGTTGTATCGCCACATCGGCGCTGACGTTGACGTACCGGCCGGCGATATTGGCGTCGGTGCGCGGGAGATCGGTTTCCTGTTCGGCCAGTACAAACGCCTGAGCAATCAGTTCACCAGTGTACTGACGGGCAAAGGCATGACCTATGGCGGCAGCCTGATCCGTCCGGAAGCCACCGGTTTTGGCTGCGTGTATTTCGCTGAGGAAATGCTCAAGCGGCGCGGGCTGAGCGTAGAGGGCAAGCGCGTGGCCATTTCCGGTTCCGGCAACGTCGCGCAATACGCGGCGCGCAAGGTCATGGACCTGGGCGGCAAGGTGATTTCCCTGTCCGACTCTGAAGGTACGTTGTATTGCGAGGCCGGATTGACCGAAGAGCAGTGGCGGGCGCTGCTGGAATTGAAGAACGTCAAACGCGGGCGCATCAGCGAACTGGCGAATGCCCATGGCCTGGAGTTCCGCGCCGCACAGCATCCCTGGTCGCTGCCGTGCGACATCGCGTTGCCATGCGCCACGCAGAACGAACTCGACGCCGACGCCGCCCGCACATTGCTGCGCAACGGCTGCGTCTGTGTGGCCGAAGGCGCGAACATGCCGACTACGCTTGCGGCGGTGGATATCTTTATCGAGGCCGGGATTTTGTTTGCGCCGGGCAAGGCTTCCAATGCGGGCGGCGTCGCGGTGAGCGGTCTGGAGATGTCGCAAAACGCCATGCGTCTGCTGTGGACGGCGGGCGAGGTGGATAGCAAGCTGCACGCGATCATGCAGTCGATCCACCACGCCTGCGTGCATTACGGCGAAGAAAACGGCCACGTCAATTACGTCAAGGGCGCGAACATCGCCGGTTTCGTCAAAGTCGCCGATGCGATGCTGGCCCAGGGCGTGGTTTAAGCCGGTTCAATGCGGATCACTTCAATCAGTTGATCGCCGGCAGGACGCTGCCACAACACTTCATCGTTGCGCCGGGCGCCGAGCAAGGCCCGGCCCAGCGGTGAGGCCCAGTTGATCAGGCCGTGACTGGCGTCGGCCTGATCTTCACCGACCAGTTGCACACGATGTTCAGTGTCGTGTTCGTCGGCATAAGTCACCCGGCTGCCGATCTGCACCTTGTCGGTCGAGGTCGCGGCAAGTGCCACTTGGGCACTGCTCAGGCGCTGAGTGAAGTAGCGCAGATCCCGTTGCAAATCCGCCAGCCGCTGTTTGTCGGCCTGTTCGCCCCTGGCGGTTTGCTCGGCGTGCAAGGTTTGCAGCTCGGCGACTTTCGCCTGCAATTGCGCCAGCCCTTGTGGGGTGACGTAATTGGGCTGCGTGCTGACCTGACGCTCGACGGGCTGATCGGCTTGTGCGGCGGCGTTATCTTCGTTAACAAAAGCGCGGCTCATGGTGTCCTCCTCTATGAGCTTTGGGCCATGCTCGCAGGTATTTGGTTTCACCGGATGTCTGCCAGCGACCTAGGGCGAGCGATAAGCCCGCCCGGCGTCCTGGTCTTTCTGCTGCTGCCAGGCGCGCTCGCGCTCGTCCCAATGCGCGTTGCGATATTGCTCGCGATCGCGGTTTTCGAGCATCGCCTGACACTGGCGAAAACCGTCGCTCCAGCCTTCGGCGTACTGCTTGTCCTTGAGATAGCGCGGCACGTTCTTGCGAAATTCGCCGCTGATTGAACCGGCCGCCTGGCGGCCACTGATGCAGCCGTCATCGAAGCCGTCGGCGAAGGCGGGTGGATAACCCTTAGCGATCAGATCTTCATGAGTGGTCTGGCAACCGCCCAGCGCCAGCAAAACGCTCAACAAACCCACGCACCGCCACATCGCATTCTCCCGCGCCGGTTTTTGGCTGATAAGGGAAGTCTAGAAGGGGATTGGTCGGGCGCTGGTGAAAGGCATGTCAGTAATTTGTTGAACAGCACAAATCCCCTGTAGGAGTGAGCCTGCTCGCGATAGCGGTATTTCAGTCGCTACATCATTGACTGGTGGATTGCTATCGCGAGCAGGCTCACTCCTACAGGGGCATGCTCGGAATCAATAGTGATACCACTTCACTTCCAGCATGACTTCAGTCTCAGGGCTGGCGAGCTGGCTGAATTCGCGCTGTGCACTCAAGCGCAATCCTAGGTTGCGCGACAGTTCCCACTGCTGATTCAGGCTCAGGCTGCGGCGCACTTCACCGTTGAAAAAATAATCGCCCTTGGCTTCCAGGCTCAAGTTGCCCAGCGGGTTTTTCCACAACACGCCCGTGTTGAAACCGCCCGCCGGGGAGACGAATTCGGCGAAGTCATTGTTGTGTTCCACCCGCACCGTGCCGAGGGCAAACCCGAGTACGTCTTCGCCTAACTGCCATGTACCGCCGCCACCACCGTTGACGTGGCTGACCAGCGTTTCGTCATCATGCTTGCCCGGCACCCGCTCAAGACCGCCGGTGACTTGCCACGACCACGGCTGCAGCAGCTCGTTACGCGGTGTCAGCGAACGAATCGTCGCCAGATCCAGTTGTTGCAACTGCCAGTCGTTGCCTTCGTACTGGCGCAGTTTCAACTGCAGGATTTCAATCTGCGCACCGAGGGGGAAACTTTCGGCGTTGTCGTTGAGGTCGTGATAGGCCATGCGCAAGCCGTACTCGCCAAACGCGCGATCGCCGCGAGTACCGAGGCCTGCCTGCCAAGTGCGGGATTCATGGCCGTCTTCGGGCAGACCCGGCTGCGGGATGTCCAGCTCTGGTGCCGGATTTTTGTTGATCGCGCGCAACAGTTCGAAACTGCGCTGCGCTCGTTGCGGGTCGCGTTCCTGGCCGTTGGCGCGGTAACGCTCAAGGCGATAGGCGGCATCGACGATCAACGCCTGACGATCACGGGGCAGCGCTTTGAACGTCGCCTCCTGCAAGACTTGTTGATCGGCGCTGACTTTCAGCACCCATTGTTGTTCGTCGTCGCTCAACGGCTCGGCGCGACTGAGCAATTCACGCTCGCGAGACGGCCGGTATTCGATGTGCTCGACCAGTCCGGCCTCTTTCACCGCTTTGACGGTGTCGGTGGGGATCGCGGTCAGCGGGAACTGTTCGGTCAGGCGCAGGCTCGGCCGCGCCACTTGCAGCAGTTCGAGCAAGCGATACGAGCAGTTTTCATCGAAGAAGAAATAATCGAACTGAATCTGCTTCAACTCCCACACATGCTCGACCATGCGGGCGGTTTCTTCCTGGGTCAGGTTGAGCCGGTATTCCCACAGGTCGCGGTTTTCCAGGCTGCGGTACTCGGAGAGTTTTTCCTGATAGGGCACCAGCGCGAACAGCCCGGGGTAGCCGCCCATCAGGCCTTTCCAGGCATAGAGAATGCTGTTGTCGGAGCCTTCGATATAGGCGCCGAAGTTGATTGCGTAACTGAGCAGCGAAGTCTTGTCGGCTTGCACGTCGGCCTGATCGATGCGCAGCAGGGTATGGCCGAACATCGACGAAGGGCTGTTGAGATACGCCGCCGGGAAAATCATCACTGCGCTGTGCGGCGAGACGTCCTTGAACCATTTCTTGTACTCGACGCAGGCCGGCGTCGGCAGATCGGTCAGGTTGAGCTGCGCCTTCAGCCAGCGCGTACGCGCCGGGTAAACGCATTGTGCGTGTTGCTCGCCGAGGCTGGCCGGGGCGTACAACGCCTGCACGGTGGCGGCGAGTTCGCGCTCGGGATGCTCGTTGCCATCGGGCGCCAGAAAGAACTTTTTATCGCTGACATAGCTGCGCCAGCCGCCGAGCTTGGCGGTTTCGTAATGACCGAGGGAAATCCAGAAGCGGTCGTTGGCCAGTTGCTGCAAACGTTGAGGATCGATGTGAGGCGCGGCGGACAGCGGGGCGCAGACACAGAGCGCCAGCCAGGCAAGGCGTTTGAGCATAAGTGGCAACTTATCGAAAGAAAATAAAACCCGGATCGGGGGTAATCACTGCACCCTGTGGCGAGGGGATTTATCCCCGCTGGGCTGCGAAGCGGCCCCATAAGCTGTGTCCCCAATGCATCAGATACACCGCATGCACAGGTTTTACGACTGCTTCGCAGCCGAACGGGGATAAATCCCCTCGCCACAGACCGCATTCAAAATAAAAACCCGCTTCCCGAAAGAAGCGGGTGGGGTCGAGCTTAAGCCTGAGTTGCGTACTTGGCCAGACGTGGGTCTGCCTTGAGTACCGCCAGGGTGTTGGTATGCACGTCTTCAGCGGTCACGTCAGCTTTGCTGAAGATCTGCTGGAAGTGCTGGTGAGTCACTTGCGCAAAGTGCGCGCGATCTTCCGGTGCTACGCCCAGTACCACGGCATAAGTCGTCAGCGCTTCGCCGTTGCCTTTGGCCATGTCTTCGGACAGCTCGTTCATCATGCCATTCATGGCGAACCAGGATTTGCCGCCATAAGTCAGCGACGCGTTGGTCGAGCAACCGTTGGTGCCGGAAGTCATACCGAACGTGGCGTTACCGGAAGTGCCGTTGGTGGTAGAAGCAAGGAAGTGCGCCGGGGTACCACGCTGACCTTCGAACAGCATGTTGCCCCAACCGCAATCCGGGCCGCCCGGGGCTTGCGCCATTGCGTTGATGGATACAGCGGTGAAGAGAGTACCGAGAAGAATCCGTTTCATAGCTTTGTTCTCTTTATGTGCATACCAATGGACAGGGTTCTGGCCCTTTTGACGCGGTCTGCGACAGCGCCAAAAGTGTCAGGGGGCCGGTATTAGTTCCAGCCGCGCAGTTTGGAGTTTAGGCACGTTCCAGCGGTTCCGTGATTTTTTACAAAATATTTGGAATAAACCCCGGTTTCAAGGGGCGCGTCGCAGGCCCGTCCACTTGTCTATGCTTTGTTGGTGGCGCGCCTTGCCAGTGGGGCACGGGCAGCGCCAGAATGCCGCTACTTGCCCCGCCTGATTGTTAAGGAAGCCCGATGCCTGATCCTGTTGCTGCCAGCCTGCGTCTTGCGCCCGAAGCGCTGACTCGTCCGTTTTCCGCTGAACAGTTCAGCTTCACTACCACCAATGATCTGGAGCCCTTTCGCGGTGTTCTCGGCCAGGAACGTGCGGTCGAAGCCTTGCAGTTCGGTGTGGCCATGCCACGCCCCGGTTACAACGTGTTCGTCATGGGCGAGCCCGGCACCGGGCGCTTCTCGTTCGTCAAACGCTACCTGAAGGCCGAAGGCAAGCGCCTGCAGACCCCGGCAGACTGGGTCTACGTGAACAATTTCGATGAGCCGCGCGAACCGCGCGCACTGGAGTTGCCGTCCGGCAGCGCCGCCTCGTTCATCGGCGACATCAACGGTCTTATCGACAACCTGCTGGCGACTTTTCCGGCGGTCTTCGAGCATCCGTCCTACCAGCAGAAGAAAAGCGCCATCGACCGCGCCTTCAACCAGCGCTACGACAAGGCCCTCGACATCATCGAGCGCCTGGCCCTGGAAAAAGACGTCGCCCTGTACCGCGACAGCAGCAACATCGCCTTCACGCCGATGCTTGAAGGCAAAGCGCTGGACGAAGCCGAGTTCGCCCAGTTGCCGGAAGCCGAGCGCGAGCGTTTTCACACTGATATTTCCGGCCTCGAAGAGCGCCTGAACGAAGAGCTTGCCAGCCTGCCGCAGTGGAAGCGTGAGTCAAACAATCAACTGCGCCAGCTCAACGAAGAAACCATCACGCTGGCCTTGCAGCCATTGCTGGCGCCGCTGTCGGAAAAATACGCTGAAAACGCTGCCGTCTGCGGGTACTTGCAGGCGATGCAGGTTTACTTGTTGAAAACCGTGGTCGAGCAACTGGTCGACGACAGCAAGACTGACGCGGTGGCGCGCAAGCTGCTGGAGGAGCAATACGCGCCAAGCCTGGTGGTCGGTCATCCGGCCAGCGGTGGCGCGCCGGTGGTGTTCGAGCCGCACCCGACTTACGAAAACCTGTTCGGCCGCATCGAGTACACCACCGACCAGGGCGCGCTTTACACCACCTATCGGCAGCTACGCCCGGGCGCACTGCATCGGGCCAACGGCGGCTTCCTGATTCTGGAAGCGGAAAAAATGCTCAGCGAGCCGTTCGTGTGGGATGCGCTCAAGCGCGCCCTGCAATCGCGCAAGCTGAAAATGGAATCGCCGCTGGGCGAGATGGGCCGTTTCGCCACCGTGACCCTCAACCCGCAGCACATTCCGTTGCAGGTCAAAGTCATCATCATCGGTGCGCGTCAGTTGTATTACACGCTGCAGGACCTCGATCCGGACTTCCAGGAAATGTTCCGCGTGCTGGTCGACTTCGACGAAGACATTCCGATGGTCGATGAAAGCCTCGAGCAGTTCGCCCAGTTGCTGAAAACCCGCACCTCGGAAGAAGGCATGGCGCCTTTGACGGCCGATGCGGTGGCGCGCCTGGCGACCTACAGCGCACGGCTGGCCGAGCATCAGGGGCGTTTGTCGGCACGCATTGGCGACCTGTTCCAATTGGTCAGCGAGGCGGATTTCATTCGTCACTTGGCCAGCGATGAAATGACCGATGCCGGCCACATTGAACGCGCGCTCAAAGCCAAGGCCACCCGTACCGGGCGCGTATCGGCGCGGATTCTCGACGACATGCTTGCCGGAATCATCCTCATCGACACCGACGGCGCGGCGGTCGGCAAGTGCAACGGGCTGACGGTGCTGGAGGTCGGCGACTCGGCATTTGGTGTGCCGGCGCGGATTTCCGCCACGGTCTACCCGGGCGGCAGCGGCATTGTCGACATCGAGCGCGAGGTCAACCTCGGCCAGCCGATCCACTCCAAAGGCGTGATGATCCTCACTGGCTACCTGGGCAGCCGTTATGCGCAGGAATTCCCGCTGGCGATTTCCGCAAGCATCGCGCTGGAGCAATCCTACGGTTACGTCGATGGCGACAGTGCGTCGCTGGGCGAGGCGTGCACGCTGATCTCGGCGCTGTCGAAAACCCCGCTCAAGCAGTGCTTCGCGATTACCGGTTCGATCAACCAGTTCGGTGAAGTGCAGGCGGTCGGCGGAGTCAACGAGAAGATCGAAGGCTTCTTCCGCCTCTGCGAAGCTCGCGGGCTGACCGGCGAGCAGGGCGCGATCATCCCGCACGCCAACGTCGCCACGCTGATGCTCGATGAAAAAGTCTTGGCGGCGGTGCGTGCCGGGCAGTTCCATGTCTACGCCGTGCGTCAGGCCGACGAGGCGCTTAGCCTGCTGGCCGGCGAACCGGCGGGCGAGCCAAACGCTGACGGCGAATTCCCGGAAGGCAGCATCAATGCACGGGTGGTCGAGCGCCTGCGCGACATTGCCGAGATGATCAGCGAAGAGGACTTGAAGGAGGCCGAGAAAGAACTGGCGCAGGAGGCGTTGGCCGAAGCCAAACCGGCTTAAACCTAAACGCGATCGAACTGTAGGAGTGAGCCTGCTCGCGATAGCGGTGTGTCAGTCAGCGAAAAAGTTGCCTGACACACCGCTATCGCGAGCAGGCTCACTCCTACATTTGTTTTGTGGTGATCTTCGGGGAAAACGCCACTACTCTGGCGTCAAACTTCACACAATGACCATTCGGCGCCTTCTGGTTCCATTTGGCGTGCGCCGGACACTTTTCTTCTATTCTCAGGTCAAGGATATCGACAGTATCACTGGATCGAGCCAGTCCTCCCGTGGGGGCTGAATACCGGCTTCACCGAGGGTCGCCGCCATGTCGCGCAACCTCTGTCTCACCCGTCAATGCCTGGGTCTGGTGACCCGGATCGAATGCGCCGTCAAGCCGCTGGCCGGCGATAACGGCCTGTGGACGCTGCTCTTCGCCGCCGGCATGGCCGGCGAACAACCTTCCGCGATCAAAGCCCAGGGCCCGTTCCATGGGCCGGTCGCTGCCGAGTCGATTCTCGACACCATCGTCGAAAGCCTGACCCTGCATGGCTACGAACTGGCCGATGATCCGCAGATCTGGAGTCTGCACCTGCAAGCTCAGTTGCGGCAGATCAATGGCGGCCGCGGGCGCAGTCTCAACGGTTAAGGGGCCGCTTCGTCCACCGGCGCCTTGTCGAGCTTGACCTCGAAACCGTATTGCACGGTGGTCAGGTCGGTGCGCTGGTAGGTTTCCACGCGGGTCGGGTGGCCATAGAAATAGTGCACGCCGAGCAACGCCGGGCCTTCTGCGCTGGCGTCGTGGCTGACCGACAGCATCTGCTTGAGATAGTGGCCGCTGTCATCCTTGACGAAGAAACGCCACTCGTTGGCCGGGAACGCTTTCAGGTCGACCACCAGCGTGTTGTCCTTGATCGCCAGGCCTTTGGGCAATGACTTGGCGTCATGGGACTGCTTTGCGATCGTGGCCAGAAACAACGGCATCGAACCCACGGCAATCGCCGGGGTTTCCGGGAACAGGTTCAGATCGTAAGTAATGGTCGCTTGCAGCGGATCGACCTGATACGCCTCGGGCGGCAGTTCGATCGGCTCGTCGAGTTTGCCGCCGCGCTTTTCAGTAAAGAATGTCACCGGGCTGACGCCGGGATTGAGTTCATCGCCAAGCAATTCGTCATTGAAGGTGCGGCGGTGGGAAAACTCGATGCGCGCCGCGCTCGGCTCTTCCACCGATTGATGGATACGCACGCCAGCCTTCAGTTGCTCTTGCGTCAGGTCCGCGCCTTTGAGCCAGTTTGCGGCCAGATCGTCGTAAACCACTACCGGCAGGTCCAACGGCTGCACGGCTTTTGCAGTGGTGTGCGGGTTGAAGGTGCGTATCGGCAGGTCCAGGGTTTTGCGCGTTACCGTCGCCGCGGAGAAATCGAGCACGCTGACTTCCAGCGTTTCGATCGGACCGTGAAAGTAAACCTTGTTGTAGCGACGCGGATGCGCTTTTTCAAAGGCTTGCTGATCGTCGCCGAGCTGTTTCTCCAGCGTATCGCTCCAGCTCTTTTGCTGTTGCAACTGCGCCAGTTGTTTGCGGTAGAACGCGACCTGCTCCGGGCTTTCGTTGATCGCACCGGCGCGTACCAGGTACTGGCCGCTGGCGTCGCGGGCCTGGACAATCAGCGGATTGATGCGCGTCTCGGCGACTTCCGGGGCCAGCGGCAGGCTGTTGCTGACTTCGACCTCGGCGTAGTTCTTTTCAAGTTTGAGCAGTTTGACGCTGAGGTTATCGTGGGTGCGAGTCTGGCCGACGTCTTTGTGCGTCAGATCGAAGCTGTACAGGCGCCGTGGCGCGATGACTTCGACCTCACCTTGCAGGCTGACCGGCTGCGGCAGGCTTTTTTTGTCCACGTTGAGGCCGTCGATGAACGGGTAGGTCACCGTCAGGTCATCGGGGTTGGTTACGTTGGAACTGGAAGGGCTGAGCTGAATGCCGGGATCGGTTTCTGACCATTCCGGCTGATAAGCGATGACGCGTTTGTTGCTCAGCGTCACCGAACGCCACTCGATGCCATGGGGGAACAGAAACCCGCCGGGGATGTTCAGGTTGAAGGGGAACACGGGCTGCAGATCGGTGAGGTAATCGGAGCTGGCGTCTTTGTGCAGCACGAACAGGCCATTGATAAACGTATCGACCAACGCCTGTGGGGTAGGGTAGTGCTTGAGCACGGCAAGGGCGTCTGCGCCGTATTCGGTGTGCGGCGCGATGTCATCGAGCTTGAGTTGGGCTCTTTCCAGCAACAGCAGCGAACCGCCGAGTTCGGTGATCGCGTCCTTGAGCTTCGGATCGCTGATGGCGTCCAGTGACTGTTCGAATGTGGCGGTTTGTTCCTCGAGCTTCGCCACGTGCTTCTCGTCGCCGGGCGAGCAGCCGCCCATCAGCAGGGCAAGGCAGATTCCGGCGGTCGTCATTGGCAATCGCACATCCATTTCCACGCGTCCTGTCCACTGTCACTGGGCTGTCGATGACTTGGACACTAGCAGAAAAACTTTGTCACACACACGCCCGCAGGTGGCGGATTTTTCGGCGGTTTCTGGCTGTCACAGGGGACTGTTATACTCGCCGCCATTTCCAGCCCCCTTGTGTGAGATTCAATGGAACGCTTTATCGAAAATGCAATGTACGCCACGCGCTGGCTGCTGGCGCCGATCTACATCGGCCTGTCCCTCGGTCTGCTGGCGCTGGCATTGAAGTTTTTCCAGGAAATCGTCCATATCCTGCCCAACGTGTTTGCGATGGCCGAATCGGAACTGATTCTGGTGCTGCTGTCGCTGATCGACATGGCGCTGGTGGGCGGTCTGCTGGTGATGGTGATGATTTCCGGCTACGAGAACTTCGTCTCGCAACTGGACATCGACGAGGGCAAAGAGAAGCTCAGCTGGCTGGGCACCATGGACTCCTCGTCGCTGAAGATGAAAGTCGCCGCCTCGATCGTGGCGATCTCCTCGATTCACCTGTTGCGCATCTTCATGGATGCCAAGAACGTCGATCCCGAGCACTTGATGTGGTACGTGATCATTCACATGACGTTTGTGATCTCGGCATTCGCCATGGGTTACCTCGACAAGGTCACCAAGCACTGATCGACAGCCGATCAAGGCTGCAAGGAAACCGCCCGTCAGTTGCGAAACAGACGGGCGGTTTCGTTTGTGGCTTGTGCTTTGAGGCGCGTCGGCCTATCCCTGTATCGGTATGATTCGCCAACGGTGTGAGGTGCGCTCATGAACCTGCAAGAGTTGATTGCGTTTGCCATCGCCGGCAAGGTCGATGAATTGAATCTGATCTCCATGGAAGGCGGGATCTATCTGCTTGAAGCGCGGATGCACGGGGTGGCATATCCGTTGAACGATCCGCTTGGGAAAACCCTCACCCTGCGTTCGGTCGAGCACGCGCGGGACATGTTGCACGCTTTTCCGGTGCTGTCCTTTAATCTGGTCCACACCTCGGTGCACGATGAAATGTGTGGCCTGGGCGGTGGCATCAATGAAAGTCTGAAAGTACCGCTGGCCTGGCGCTCGGCCCTGTAGGCACGGCCCCAAAGCCTGGGTATCTGTGCTAGTCTGCTCGCCCTTTTGGTTCCGGGCGCGCCGGGACGCGCTGTGCACGCACGGCAAGTCTTGTGGCCGTCCGCACAGCGGAGCAGTGTCATGTCCGAAGTAAATCTGTCCACCGACGAAACCCGCGTCAGCTACGGTATCGGCCGTCAGTTGGGTGACCAGCTGCGCGACAACCCGCCACCGGGCGTCAGCCTGGACGCGATTCTGGCCGGTCTGACCGACGCTTTCGCCGGCAAGGAAAGCCGTGTTGGCCAGGAAGAAATGTCCGCCAGCTTCAAGGTCATCCGCGAAATCATGCAGGCCGAAGCAGCAGCCAAGGCTGAAGCCGCGGCTGGCGAAGGTCTGGCATTCCTGGCAGAAAACGCCAAGCGTGACGGCATCACCACCCTGGCCTCCGGCCTGCAATTCGAAGTGCTGACCCAGGGCGACGGCGCCAAGCCGACCCGTGAAGATCAAGTGCGCACTCACTACCACGGCACGCTGATCGACGGCACCGTGTTCGACAGCTCCTACGAGCGCGGCCAGCCTGCAGAATTCCCGGTTGGCGGCGTGATCGCTGGCTGGACCGAAGCCCTGCAACTGATGAATGCCGGCAGCAAATGGCGTCTGTACGTGCCGAGCGAACTGGCTTACGGCGCTCAAGGCGTTGGCAGCATCCCGCCGCACAGCGTTCTGGTATTCGACGTCGAGCTGCTGGACGTTCTGTAATCCCGAGCCTGCCTTGATGGCAGGCCAATGTAGGAGTGAGCCTGCTCGCGAACGCGGTGTGTCAGTTGTTGATTGGCTATCTGACACACCGCTATCGCGAGCAGGCTCACTCCTACAGTTTTGACCGCGTTTCATATTTCGATCTTGTTGTGCAGCTCGGTGGTCGGGCGCAACGCCCGGGCATAGCAGAACAGGAACAGATTGCGCACCAGCTCCTTGAGCACCAGCGGCTCGCTGGAGTTCAGGCTGCTGACGTCCAGATCCCCCTGGTCTTGCAATTCATGCAGGGCTTCTTCTTCAAGCACCGCACAGACCTCTCCGGTTTCCCGATGAAGGATTCTGAGGTAAGGGTGTGGGCGATCCAGCCAGGCGTCGATCAAATAAGTCATGGGTCTCATCTCCTTGAAAGGTTTCAATGAGAATAATTCTTATTCATCAAATAGCAAGTGCCTATTGGCGGATCGCGATTTTTTCTGCGGGAGTCCTGTAGGAGCGTGCCTGCTCGCGAAGGGGTAAAGCAGGGATTCATTGAGGCAAAGCGGGGGAGGGCGAAGCTCCATCCCACGGCTGGCGCGGGATGGATGACGCAAGGCTCAGACTTTTCTGACGAACTCGGATTTGAGTTTCATCGGGCCGATGCCGTCGATCTTGCAGTCGATGTCGTGATCGCCGTCGCACAGGCGGATGTTCTTGACCTTGGTGCCGACCTTGACCACCAGGGACGTGCCCTTGACCTTCAGGTCCTTGATCACGGTGATGGTATCGCCGTCCTGCAGAACGTTACCGACCGAATCTTTTTTCACAGCATCATCGGACGCTACTTCGGCTTCGCCGCTGGCGGACCACTCGTGGGCGCACTCCGGGCAGACCAGTTGGCTACCGTCTTCGTAGGTGTATTCGGAATTGCATTTCGGGCAGGGTGGCAGCGTGCTCACTAAGATTCCTTGGGTATCAGGAGGGTAAAAGGGCGCACATTGTATAGGGTTTTATTGCGAGGCGGGTGATGAGGGGCTTTTGTGGCGAGGGAGCTTGCTCCCGCTGGGCTGCGAAGCAGCCCTGTTGACCGTGCGGTCGCTGCGCAACCGAGCGGGAGCAAGCTCCCTCGCCACAAAGCTCGCAATCAGTGTGTACGGGCGACCGCGAACTCGCTCAGTTCCACCAGCGCATCGCGATACTCGCTGGCTGGCAGTGCTTCGAGGCATTTGATCGCACGGGCTACGTAATCGCGAGCCAGTTGCGCGGTATATTCCAGCGAACCAGAGGCTTCGACGGCGATGCGGATACTCTCCAGATCTTCGATCCCGCCTTTCTGGATCGCCTGGCGCACCAGCGCCGCCTGTTCAGGCGTGCCCTCGCGCATGGTGTAGATCAGCGGCAGGGTCGGCTTGCCTTCGGCCAGATCGTCGCCGACGTTTTTTCCGAGAGTTTCTGCGTCACCCTTGTAGTCGAGCAGGTCGTCGACCAGTTGGAAGGCCACGCCCAGGTGATCGCCGAAGGTACGCAAGGCTTCAGCCTGTTCAGGGCTTGCCTCGCACAAGGCCGCCGCGCTGTGGGTCGAAGCCTCGAAGAGCATCGCGGTCTTGCCGCGGATGACTTCCATGTAGGTTTCTTCGGTGGTGCTGGCGTCGCGCACCTTGGACAGTTGCAACACTTCGCCCTCGGCGATGATGCGCGTGGCCTGGGAGAGAATTTTCATCACGGGCATCGAGCCCAGCTCGACCATCATTTCGAACGAGCGCGAATAAAGGAAGTCGCCGACCAGCACGCTCGGAGCGTTACCCCACATGGCGTTGGCGGTGGAGCGGCCACGGCGCATGCCGGACATGTCGACGACGTCGTCATGCAGCAGGGTCGCGGTGTGCAGGAATTCGATGGTGGCGGCCAGCAGGCGCAGATCGTCACCTTCGCGACCCAGGGCCTTGCCACACAGCAACACTAATAAAGGACGCAGGCGTTTGCCGCCAGCCGAGGTGATGTAATCGCCGATTTTCGATACCAGCGGCACTCGAGACGTCAGCTGCTTCTTGATGATGCCGTCGACGGCGCTAAAATCGTCCGCCACCGCGCGGTAGAAAGCTTGGGGTTGCATCAGCGAGAGTCGCTCCAGAAGGGTTGCGCGGCATGCTAGGACCCCCATCCGGACCTGTCAAGGCGCGATGGACGGCTACTTGCAAGCGTACGGCGGCTTGCGTACAATCGCGCACCCTGAACTTCCTGGGCAGCACCTGCCTTACGCAATTGCTAGCGGGCCATCCAGCCCCATGCAGCCATGCCAGCCAATACCTCTTCCTATAAAGAGCTGGGTGAGCAGGATTATCGGAGAAATACCATGTCTTATGCAGTAATCGTTACTGGCGGCAAGCAATACAAGGTCGCCCCAGGTGAATACCTGAAGATCGAAAAACTGGAAGTCGCTACCGGCGAATCCGTTACCTTTGATCGCGTTCTGTTGGTTGCCAATGGCGACGACGTGAATATCGGCGCTCCAGTTGTTGCTGGCGCTACCGTTGTGGCTGAAGTGATCTCCCAAGGTCGTCACGATAAAGTCCGCATCATCAAGTTCCGTCGCCGTAAGCACCACATGAAGCGTATGGGCCACCGCCAGTGGTACACCGAGATCAAAATCACCGGTATTCAGGCTTAATTACAGCCTAATTCCTCACTAGGAGAATTGAACTCATGGCACACAAAAAAGCTGGTGGTAGTACCCGTAACGGTCGCGACTCAGAAGCCAAACGCCTTGGCGTCAAGATGTATGGCGGCCAGAAAATCATTCCGGGCAACATCATCGTGCGTCAGCGCGGCACCCAATTCCACGCCGGTTACGGTGTAGGCATGGGTAAGGATCACACCCTCTTCGCGAAAATCGAAGGCGTGATCAAGTTTGAAGTAAAAGGCGCGTTCAACCGCCGTTACGTGAGCGTTGTCGCAGCCTAACTGCGAGATCGCTGGAAAAGCCCTGTCTCGCGACGGGGCTTTTTCGTTTGTGGGGTGAGTCTCTTGCAAAGCTGTTTGTATGGGCTGTCGGCGTGCGATGCAGGTCGTGTTTTGGGGTCGCTGCGCTCATTTTTGCAAGAGTCTTATGTCTTGATTGTTTTTCGGCTCGTCCGTACGGCGAGAGGCGTTGGTTATGAAGTTTGTTGATGAAGTATCGATTCGTGTAAAGGCTGGCGACGGTGGCAATGGTGCCATGAGTTTCCGCCGTGAAAAATTCATTGAAAACGGTGGCCCGAACGGCGGTGATGGCGGTGACGGCGGTTCCATCTACATGATGGCCGACGAAAACCTCAACACCTTGGTCGACTACCGTTATACCCGCCACTTCGATGCCGAGCGTGGCTCCAATGGTGGCAGCACCGACTGCACCGGCAAGAAAGGTGAAGATCTGATCTTGCGCGTGCCGGTCGGCACCACGGTGATCGACTCCGCCACTCAGGAAGTCATCGGCGACCTGACCAAGGCTGGTCAGAAACTGATGGTGGTGCAGGGCGGCTGGCACGGTCTGGGCAACACCCGTTTCAAATCCAGTACCAACCGTGCGCCGCGTCAGACCACGCCGGGCAAGCCGGGCGAGCAGCGCGATCTCAAGCTGGAAATGAAAGTGCTGGCTGACGTCGGTCTGCTGGGCTTGCCGAACGCCGGTAAAAGTACCTTTATCCGTTCGGTGTCGGCTGCCAAGCCGAAAGTCGCCGATTACCCGTTCACCACGCTGGTGCCGAACCTGGGTGTGGTCAGTGTCGATCGCTGGAAAAGCTTCGTCATTGCCGACATTCCGGGTCTGATCGAAGGCGCTTCCGACGGTGCCGGCCTGGGTATTCGCTTCCTCAAGCACTTGGCGCGTACGCGTTTGCTGCTGCACCTCGTCGACATGGCGCCGCTGGATGATTCCAGTGCTCCGGACGCGGCAGAAGTGATCGTCAACGAGCTGATCAAGTTCAGCCCGTCGCTGGCTGAGCGTGATCGCTGGCTGGTGCTGAACAAATGCGACCAGATTCTTGAAGAAGAGCACGATGCCCGGGTCAAGGAAATCGTTGATCGTCTGGAGTGGACCGGCCCGGTTTACGTGATCTCGGCCATCGCCAAGATCGGTACCGAGCGTCTGTGCCACGACATCATGCGTTACATGGAGGACCGTGCCGACCGTCTGGCCGCAGACCCTGCGTACAAGGAAGAGTTGGCCGATCTCGATCAGCGCATCGAAGACGAGGCGCGTGCGCAGTTGCAAGCGCTGGATGACAAGCGTGCCCTGCGTCGCAGCGGCGTGAAGTCGGTCCATGACATCGGCGACGATGACTGGGACGAAGAAGATGTGGATGACGAAGACGGTCCGGAAATCATTTACGTGCGTGACTGATCTGTTGCGATAAACTTGAACGCCGCTCAATCGAGCGGCGTTTTAGTATCCGGAAATCGATCGTTGGTCACCAATAACCACGATTAACGTCACGGGCAGCGCTGGGTCGCGCTGTCCTCAAGCTAAGGTTGAAGATGATGCGGAGCAAGGTGACAGGTGCGCAGCGTTGGGTCGTGAAGATCGGCAGCGCGTTGCTGACGGCTGATGGCAAAGGGCTGGATCGTGCGGCAATGGGTGTCTGGGTCGAGCAGATGGTGGCCTTGCACGAGGCGGGCGTCGAGTTGGTGCTGGTGTCCTCCGGGGCAGTGGCGGCGGGCATGAGCCGCTTGGGCTGGACCGCGCGACCCAGTGCGATGCACGAGCTCCAGGCGGCCGCCGCAATTGGTCAGATGGGGCTGGTGCAGGCGTGGGAATCGAGCTTCGCCGAGCATGGCCGGCACACCGCGCAGATTCTCCTGACCCACGACGACCTGTCCGACCGCAAGCGCTACCTGAACGCCCGCAGCACCTTGCGCGCACTGGTCGAGCTGAAAGTCATCCCGGTGATCAACGAAAACGACACCGTGGTCACCGATGAAATCCGTTTCGGCGACAACGATACCCTGGCGGCGCTGGTGGCCAACCTGGTTGAGGCGGACCTGCTGGTGATCCTCACGGATCGCGACGGCATGTTCGATGCCGATCCGCGCAACAACCCTGATGCGAAGATGATCTTTGAGGCGCGCGCCGATGATCCGACGCTGGATGCAGTGGCGGGCGGTACCGGCGGTGCGCTGGGGCGCGGCGGCATGCAGACCAAGTTGCGCGCGGCGCGACTGGCGGCACGTTCCGGGGCGCACACGATTATTGTTGGTGGGCGTCTTGAGCGAGTGCTTGACCGTCTGAAGGCCGGCGAGCGCATCGGCACCTTGCTCTCGCCTGAGCGTGGCATGCTGGCGGCGCGCAAGCAGTGGCTGGCCGGGCATCTGCAAACCCGCGGTACGCTGGTGCTGGACGATGGTGCAGTGTCGGCGCTGTCCCAGGGTAACAAGAGCTTGTTGCCGGTCGGCGTCAAGCTGGTGCAGGGCAGTTTCCGTCGTGGCGAAATGGTGGTTTGCGTGGCGCCGGACGGTCGTGAGATCGCTCGTGGCCTGGCCAACTACAGTGCGCTGGAAGCACAAAAAATCATCGGCCAGTCGTCGGATGCGATTGTCGGTTTGCTTGGTTACATGGCGGAGCCGGAGCTGGTTCACCGTGACAACCTGATTCTGGTCTAAGGAAAACTCGATGCGCGTAGCAAAAGGATTGTTGGCCTTGCTGATGGCAATGCCATTGCTGGCTTCGGCCGAGGAAATCGGCCAGGTGTCGACAGTGTTCAAGTTTGTCGGGCCGAATGACCGGATAGTGGTCGAGGCGTTCGATGATCCGAAAGTTGAAGGTGTGACCTGCTACCTGTCGCGCGCCAAGACCGGCGGTGTGAAGGGTGGGCTGGGTCTGGCTGAAGATCGTGCAGAAGCGTCGATCGCGTGCCGGCAGGTCGGCCCGATCAAATTCAAGGGCGAGCTGAAGGATGGCGATGAGGTGTTCAAGGAGCGCACCTCGCTGGTGTTCAAGACCATGCAAGTGGTGCGTTTCCTCGACAAGAAGCGCAATACGCTGGTGTACCTGGTCTACAGCGATCGCCTGATCGAGGGCAGCCCGCAGAATGCGGTCACGGCCATTCCGATCCTGCCGTGGGTGCCGGTCCAGCAATAACGCCGCAAACCAACTGTAGGAGTGAGCCTGCTCGCGATAGCGGTGTGTCAGATAGAAATCTTCATCTGAGACACCGCTATCGTCGGAACGCCGCCCGGAGCAGGCTCACTCCTACATTTTTTTGCGCGTAGCTTGTTAAATCACAGGCAATAAAAAACCGACCCTGAGGTCGGTTTTTTAATGACTACGTCGATTAAGCAGCTTCTTTCAGCGCTTTGACGTGGCCATTCAGACGGCTCTTATGACGAGCAGCCTTGTTCTTGTGGATGATGCCTTTATCGGCCATGCGGTCGATAACTGGCACAGCCAGAACGTATGCAGCTTGAGCTTTTTCAGCGTCTTTTGCGTCGATGGCCTTAACTACATTCTTGATGTAGGTACGAACCATGGAACGCAGGCTGGCGTTGTGGCTGCGACGCTTCTCAGCCTGTTTTGCACGTTTTTTGGCGGAAGGTGAGTTGGCCACCGTCGAGCTCCTCGAAAGACTTTTTAGGAAATAGCAAACAAAATAGGCCGCGAATCATGCCGATGAAGACTTGTCTTGTCAAGGGCACTTGAATCGTTCCGCTAAGTGGTAGGTATAAAGAGGCGGGATATTTATTTCCGGCGCTTGACCTGTAAACTCGCGAGCTTTGGCTCTGTGCTGCTGCGGCGCGGAGTATCGCACAAGTAGGCGCATTGTTCGCCTGCTGTTTATCGACAGGCACAAACTCTCTCAATGAATCTGCTCAAATCGTTGGCCGCCGTCAGCTCTATCACGATGCTTTCCCGGATTCTGGGCTTTGTTCGTGACACGCTGATCGCACGGACATTCGGCGCCGGGATGGCCACGGACGCCTTCTTTATTGCCTTCAAACTGCCCAATCTGCTGCGGCGGATCTTTGCCGAAGGGGCTTTTTCCCAGGCCTTCGTGCCGATTCTCGCCGAGTACAAAAGCCAGCAGGGCGAAGAGGCGACGCGCACTTTTATTGCCTATGTGTCGGGCTTGCTGACCCTGGTGCTGGCAGTGGTCACCGCGCTGGGCATGATTGCCGCGCCCTGGGTGATCTGGGCCACGGCGCCGGGTTTTACCGATACGCCAGAAAAATTCCAGCTGACTTCCGACCTGTTGCGGGTGACCTTTCCTTATATATTGCTGATTTCCCTGTCCTCGCTGGCCGGTGCGATTCTCAATACCTGGAACCGGTTTTCGGTGCCGGCCTTCGTGCCGACCCTGCTCAATGTCAGCATGATCGTGTTTTCGCTGTTCCTGACGCCGTACTTCGATCCGCCGGTCATGGCCCTCGGCTGGGCGGTATTGGTCGGCGGCCTGGCGCAATTGCTTTATCAACTGCCGCACCTGAAAAAGATCGGCATGCTGGTGTTGCCGCGGCTGAATCTGCGCGACAGCGGCGTGTGGCGGGTGATGAAGCAAATGTTGCCGGCGATTCTCGGTGTGTCGGTCAGCCAGATTTCGTTGATCATCAATACGATTTTCGCCTCGTTTCTGGTCGCCGGTTCAGTGTCGTGGATGTACTACGCCGACCGCTTGATGGAGCTGCCGTCCGGCGTATTGGGCGTGGCACTCGGCACGATTCTGCTGCCGACTCTGGCAAAAACCTACGCCAGCAAGGATCGTCACGAGTATTCGCGGATTCTCGACTGGGGCCTGCGCCTGTGCTTCGTGCTGGTGCTGCCGTGCGCATTGGCATTGGGGATTCTGGCTGAGCCGCTGACCGTTTCGCTGTTTCAGTACGGCCAGTTCAGCGGCTTTGATGCCGAAATGACCCAGCGCGCGCTGATTGCTTATTCTGCCGGCCTGCTGGGGATTATCGTGATCAAGGTGCTGGCGCCGGGCTTTTATGCGCAACAGAACATCCGTACGCCAGTGAAAATCGCAATCTTCACTCTGGTCTGCACGCAACTGTTCAACCTGGCGTTGATCGGGCCGCTGGCTCACGCTGGCCTAGCGCTGGCGATCAGTGCCGGCGCCTGCCTGAATGCCGGGCTGCTGTTCTATCAGTTGCGCAAGCAGAACATGTATCAGCCACAACCGGGCTGGGGCAAGTTCGCTTTCAAGCTGGTAGTGGCGGTGGCGGTGATGTCGGCGGTGTTGCTCGCGGGCATGCATTTCATGCCGGCCTGGGACGAGGGGCACATGCTTGAGCGATTCCTGCGCCTGGGGGCCTTGGTGGTGGCGGGTGTGGTGGCGTACTTCGGCATGTTGCTGCTGCTCGGTTTCCGCCTGCGCGACTTCAATCGCAAGGCTTTGAGCTGAGGTTTTAGCGGTTAAGGCCAGACGCCGGCTGGCAGTTTTGTCGGCTCGATCACTTTGCGTTACGGTGTTGCCTGTCGCCGACCGTCGGGTGTGGTTATAATCGACCACTTTATGAGCAAGAAGCGCGTTATGCAGCTGGTTCGAGGCCTCCACAACTTGCGCCCCCAGCATCGGGGCTGCGTCGCCACTATTGGCAACTTTGACGGTGTTCACCGTGGTCACCAGGCAATCCTGGCCCGACTGCGTGAGCGTGCGCTCGAGTTGGGCGTACCCAGCTGCGTGGTGATTTTCGAGCCGCAGCCACGGGAATTCTTTGCCCCTGACACGGCGCCGGCACGGCTGGCGCGCTTGCGTGACAAACTGCAATTGCTCGCCGCCGAAGGCGTCGACCGGGTCTTGTGCCTGGCGTTCAACCAGCGCCTGAGCAAGCTCAGCGCCAGTGAGTTCGTCGATACCATTCTGGTCGACGGTCTTGGCGTACAGCATCTGGAGGTCGGTGACGATTTCCGCTTCGGTTGCGACCGCCTCGGTGATTTCGATTTCCTGCTGCAAGCCGGGCAAATGCACGGTTTTACTGTGGAAGCTGCGCAGACCGTCGAGCTGGACGGCCTTCGCGTCAGCAGCACGCAAGTGCGCAACGCCTTGGCCGCTGCCGATTTTGCCTTGGCCGAACGCTTGCTCGGCCGTCCGTACCGGATTGCCGGTCGCGTGCTGCACGGCCAGAAGCTGGCCCGGCAACTGGGTACGCCCACTGCCAATGTTCAACTCAAGCGCCGTCGCGTACCGTTCACCGGCGTGTATCTGGTGAATGTCGACATCGACGGCAAAACCTGGCCCGGCGTCGCCAACATCGGCGTGCGGCCCACGGTACAAGGTGACGGCAAGGCCCACCTTGAGGTCCATCTTTTAGATTTTGCCGGCGATCTGTATGACCGGCGTTTGACGGTGGTTTTCCACCAAAAGCTGCGTGAAGAGCAGCGATTCGCCTCCCTGGAGGCGCTGAAAACGGCGATCAACGCGGATGTCGCCGCCGCCCGTGCACTAGCCGCACCTAGCGCCCATCGCTAATGAAGAGCCTTAAATGACCGACTATAAAGCCACGCTAAACCTTCCGGACACCGCCTTCCCAATGAAGGCCGGCCTGCCACAGCGCGAACCGCAGATCCTGCAGCGCTGGGACAGTATTGGCCTGTACGGAAAGTTGCGCGAGATTGGCAAGGATCGTCCGAAGTTCGTCCTGCACGACGGCCCTCCGTACGCCAACGGCACGATCCACATCGGTCACGCACTGAACAAGATTCTCAAGGACATGATCATCCGCTCGAAAACCCTGTCGGGTTTCGACGCGCCGTATGTGCCGGGCTGGGACTGCCACGGTCTGCCGATCGAACACAAGGTTGAAGTGACCCACGGCAAGAATCTGGGCGCGGATAAAACCCGTGAGCTGTGCCGTGCCTACGCCACCGAGCAGATCGAAGGGCAGAAGTCCGAATTTATCCGCCTCGGCGTGCTGGGCGACTTCGCCAACCCGTACAAGACCATGGATTTCAAGAACGAGGCCGGTGAAATTCGCGCCCTCGCCGAAATCGTCAAGGGCGGTTTCGTGTTCAAGGGCCTCAAGCCGGTGAACTGGTGCTTCGATTGCGGTTCGGCCCTGGCTGAAGCGGAAGTCGAATACGAGAACAAAAAGTCCTCGACCATCGACGTGGCGTTCCCGATCGCTGACGAGGCCAAACTGGCTGCCGCCTTCGGTCTGGCGTCGCTGAGCAAACCTGCTGCGATCGTGATCTGGACCACCACCCCGTGGACCATCCCGGCCAACCAGGCGCTGAACGTGCACCCGGAATTCAACTACGCCCTGGTCGATATCGGCGACAAGCTGCTGGTGCTGGCTGAAGAGCTGGTCGAAGCCTGCCTGGCGCGCTACGGCGTGCAAGGTTCGGTCATCGCCACCACCACCGGTAAAGAACTGGAGCTGATCAACTTCCGTCATCCGTTCTACGATCGTCTGTCGCCGGTATACCTGGCAGACTACGTCGAACTGGGCGCTGGCACCGGCGTGGTTCACTCCGCCCCGGCCTACGGCGTCGACGACTTCGTGACCTGCAAAAAATACGGCATGGTCAACGACGACATCCTCAACCCGGTGCAGAGCAACGGCGTGTACGTGCCGTCGCTGGAGTTCTTTGGCGGCCAGTTCATCTGGAAGGCCAACCCGGCGATCGTTGAAAAACTGACCGAAGTCGGTGCGCTGATGCACACCACCGTCATCGAACACAGCTACATGCACTGCTGGCGCCACAAAACCCCGCTGATCTACCGCGCCACCGCGCAGTGGTTCATCGGCATGGACAAAGAGCCAACCAGCGGCGATACCCTGCGCGTGCGCTCGCTCAAAGCCATCGAAGACACCAAGTTCGTTCCGGCCTGGGGCCAGGCGCGCCTGCACTCGATGATCGCCAACCGCCCGGACTGGTGCATCTCGCGTCAGCGCAACTGGGGCGTGCCGATCCCGTTCTTCCTCAACAAGGAAAGCGGTGAGCTGCACCCCCGCACTGTCGAGCTGATGGAAGAAGTCGCCAAGCGCGTTGAAGTCGAAGGCATCGAAGCCTGGTTCAAGCTCGACGCCGCCGAACTGCTGGGCGATGAAGCGCCGCAGTACGACAAGATCAGCGACACCCTCGACGTCTGGTTCGACTCGGGCACCACGCACTGGCACGTCCTGCGTGGTTCGCACCCGATGGGTCACGAGAGCGGCCCGCGCGCCGACCTGTACCTGGAAGGCTCCGACCAGCACCGTGGCTGGTTCCACTCGTCTTTGCTGACCGGTTGCGCCATCGACAACCACGCACCGTACCGCGAACTGCTGACCCACGGCTTCACCGTCGACGAGTCCGGTCGCAAGATGTCCAAGTCGTTGGGCAACGTGATCGCTCCGCAGAAAGTCAACGACACCCTGGGCGCCGACATCATGCGTCTGTGGGTTGCATCGACTGACTACTCCGGCGAAATGGCGGTGTCCGAGCAGATTCTGCAGCGCAGCGCGGATGCCTATCGGCGCATCCGTAACACCGCGCGTTTCCTGCTTTCCAACCTGACCGGTTTCAACCCGGCCACCGACCTGCTGCCGGCCGAAGACATGCTGGCGCTGGATCGCTGGGCAGTGGATCGCACACTGTTGCTGCAACGCGAACTGCAAGAGCACTACGGCGAATACCGTTTCTGGAACGTCTACTCGAAGATCCACAACTTCTGCGTGCAGGAGCTGGGTGGTTTCTATCTCGACATCATCAAGGACCGCCAGTACACCACCGGTGCCGACAGCAAGGCGCGTCGCTCGTGCCAGACCGCGCTGTTCCACATCTCTGAAGCGCTGGTGCGCTGGATCGCGCCGATCCTCGCCTTCACCGCCGACGAACTGTGGCAATACCTGCCGGGCGAGCGCAACGAGTCCGTCATGCTCAACACCTGGTACGAAGGCCTGACCGAGCTGCCGGAAGGCTTCGAGCTGGGTCGCGCCTACTGGGATCGCATCATGGAAGTGAAAGTCGCGGTCAACAAAGAGATGGAAATCCAGCGCGCGGCGAAAGCTGTCGGTGGCAACCTGCAGGCCGAAGTGACGCTATTTGCCGAAGAGGCGCTGAGCGCCGATCTGGCCAAGCTGAGCAACGAACTGCGCTTTGTATTGATCACTTCGACTGCAAGCGTTGCGCCATTTGTGCAGGCTCCGGCCGATGCGGTGGCAACCGAAGTCAGCGGTCTGAAACTGAAGATCGTCAAGTCGGCCTTCCCGAAGTGCGCCCGTTGCTGGCACTGCCGCGAAGATGTCGGCGTGAACCCGGAGCATCCGGAAATCTGCGGTCGCTGCGTCGACAACATCAGCGGCGCTGGCGAGGTTCGTCACTATGCCTGATGCCGTTGGCCGTTTCGGACGGCTGAGCTGGCTGTGGTTGAGCTTGCTGGTACTGGTCATTGACCAGGCCAGCAAGTTCTACTTCGAAGACAAGCTCGAAATGTTCCAGCAGATCGTGATTATTCCCGATTACTTCAGCTGGACCCTGGCCTACAACACCGGCGCTGCGTTCAGCTTCCTGGCTGACAGCTCCGGCTGGCAGCGCTGGCTGTTCGCTCTGATTGCGATTGTGGTCAGTGCGGTGCTGGTGGTCTGGCTCAAGCGCTTGGGGCGCAACGAAACCTGGCTGGCCGTCGCCTTGGCGTTGGTGCTGGGTGGCGCGCTGGGTAATCTGTATGACCGCATTGCCTTGGGCCATGTTGTCGACTTCATCCTGGTGCACTGGCAGAACCGCTGGTATTTCCCGGCGTTCAACTTCGCTGACAGCGCGATCACCGTTGGGGCGATCATGCTGGCACTGGACATGTTCAAACCGAAGAAAACCGAAGAGGCTGCTCATGACTGAACAGGTATCGGCTGAGCAACGCATCGGCCAGAACACGGAAGTCACTTTGCACTTTGCCTTGCGCCTGGAAAACGGCGACACCGTCGACAGCACGTTCGACAAGGCACCGGCTACCTTCAAGGTGGGCGATGGCAACCTGCTGCCGGGTTTCGAAGCGGCGCTGTTCGGTTTCAAGGCGGGCGACAAGCGTACGCTGACCGTCGAACCGGAAAACGCCTTCGGCCAGCCGAACCCGCAGAACGTTCAGATCATCCCGCGCTCGCAGTTTGTCGACATGGAGTTGTCGCCGGGTTTGCTGGTGATCTTCAATGATGCGGCCAATACTGAATTGCCGGGTGTGGTGAAAGAATTCGACGACGCACAAGTGACCATCGACTTCAACCACCCGTTGGCCGGCAAGACGCTGACCTTTGACGTGGAAATCATTTCCGTCAAAGCGATCTGAAAATGTAAGAGTGAGCCTCTGTGGCGAGGGGATTTATCCCCGCTGGGGTGCGAAGCGCCCCCAGACCAGTCAACGCGATTCTGAAATGAGCCCGTTGACGGTCTACGACTGCTACGCAGCCGAACGGGGATGAATCCCCTCGCCACAGAAGCAGACTCCTACAGTTTGTTTTCCATTGTTTTCGCGCGCAAGACACGAGGCACAGCATGCAAATCAAACTCGCCAACCCCCGTGGCTTCTGCGCCGGTGTGGACCGGGCGATCGAAATCGTCAATCGCGCTCTGGAAGTCTTCGGGCCGCCGATCTATGTGCGCCATGAAGTGGTGCACAACAAGTTCGTCGTGGAAGACCTGCGCAGCCGCGGCGCGATTTTCGTCGAAGAACTCGATCAGGTGCCGGATGACGTGATCGTTATCTTCAGCGCCCACGGTGTTTCCCAAGCCGTGCGCAACGAAGCCGCCGGTCGTGGCCTGAAAGTCTTCGATGCAACCTGCCCGCTGGTGACCAAGGTGCACATCGAAGTGGCCAAATACAGCCGCGACGGTCGCGAATGCATCCTGATCGGCCACGCCGGTCATCCGGAAGTCGAAGGCACCATGGGCCAGTACGACGCCAGCAATGGCGGCGCGATCTACCTCGTCGAAGACGAGCAAGACGTGGCCGAGTTGCAGGTGCGTAACCCGGAGAAACTCGCCTTCGTTACGCAGACGACTCTGTCGATGGACGACACCAGTCGGGTTATCGATGCGCTGCGCACGCGCTTTCCGGCCATCGGCGGTCCACGCAAGGACGACATCTGCTACGCCACGCAAAACCGTCAGGACGCGGTCAAGCAACTCGCCGACGAATGCGACGTGGTATTAGTGGTCGGCAGCCCCAACAGCTCCAATTCCAATCGTCTGCGTGAACTGGCTGAGCGCATGGCGACCCCGGCCTACCTGATCGACGGCGCCGAAGACCTGCAAAAGAGCTGGTTCGATGGCGTCGAACGCATCGGCATTACCGCCGGCGCCTCGGCTCCTGAAGTCCTGGTGCGCGGCGTAATCCAGCAATTGCAGGCCTGGGGCGCAACCGGTGCCGATGAGCTGGCCGGTCGAGAAGAGAACATCACATTCTCGATGCCGAAAGAGCTGCGCGTTCGTTCGATCTGACGTTTCTGTTTCTGTCGCAAAGCGCCTGTTCGGTCTCCTGACTGCCCAGGCGCACGCGACCGGTCGCCGCCAGCACAATCTGGCGCTGGCTGACCGGTTCGCGCGGTGAGCAGACGTGCAACGTCCCCGCCTGAAACCGCCGTCCCGGCATTAACGGTTGCCCAAGATGGCTGAACCGCACATAGCGGCTCACCCACCAGTTGCCGACAATCGGCACCTTCCCCTCACTGGCGCGCTCCACCAGCAGTGGATTGCTGCTGTCCTGCGGCCCCTTGCCGCTGATGTCCAGAATGATCCGCCAACCCTGACTCCAGTCGCCGTCGATACCATGGATCACCACGCTCTGATTGTGCGTGATCGCCAGAGTGCGTGCATGGCGGATACCTTCGATCAGCGACTGCGCCGCGTGGTCGCGCTGAGTCGCCTGCTTGAGCGCGGCGAACGCCGGGCTGACCAGCAGCAGAACAATTGCGCCAATCGCCAGTCCCATAAGCAGTTCAATCAGGCTGAAACCGTGTTGCGGCATGAAAAATCCCTCCGTGGAATGGTGTGAACGGCGCATTCCGTGCGCCGCGCAGGGCAAATCAGTCGGCGCGTGCCGAGCGAATGTTCTAGCGTGTAGAAGCAGGTATAGCCGACGGCAACGGAGGGCACCGATGGATCTTCGTACAAAAGGTTTCACGCTGGTCGAGTTGCTGATCGCCATCGCGGTGTTGTTGCTTCTCGTCACCCTGGCAGTGCCGGCCTTTACCCGAACGATTCAGAGCAGCAAGGCCGATACCGAAATGGGCGACCTGCAGCGTGCGATCAATTTTGCTCGCCTTGAAGCGATCAATCGCGGCGTGACCACGCGATTGCGCCCGACTGCGGGCGGCAGCGTCTGGGCCGGTGAGCTGGCGGTCTACGACAGTACTGGCAATCCGGCCAATGTGTTGCGGGTTGTTCCAGCGATGAGCAGCGGCGCGACTCTGACGCTAACCTCAGGAGTGACGGCGCTCGATTTCAATAATCTGGGTGGACTGGCGGCACCGTCGACGGCGGTGGTCATCGCTTACACGCTGGGCACGCAAAGCAGGACGCTGAACGTGTGTTTGAACGGACGCATTCAACTGGGTGGAAATTGCGGATGAGGGCAGGGAGCAAAAAAGCACAGGAGGGCATGACGCTGATCGAAGTGCTGGTCGCGTTGCTGATTCTGACCGTCGGGCTGTTGGGCGCGGCGGCGGTGCAACTCAATGCGCTGAAGTACACCGACAGCTCGCGCATGACCAGTCAGGCCAGTTTCATCGCCTACGACATGATGGACCGCATTCGCGCCAACTCCGGCGCCAACTACACCGTCACGCCGCCCACCTCGGGCAACCTCAGCGTAACGCGAGACCAGGATCTCTACGACTTCACCACCAATATCGCCAACTTCGGCGGTCCGACCGCGACGGGCAGCATCACCCTCAACCAGCGGGTCTACACCATTACGATTACCTGGAGCGATGCCCGTGCGGCCAACACCGCAAGTGCGCAACGCAGTTTCGTGCTGACCAGCCGGGCGACGGTCGATCCGGTGGCGACACCATGAAGCGGTCCAGTCGTGGTTTCGGCCTGATCGAGTTGCTGGTCGCATTGGCGTTGGGGCTGATCGTCGTGCTCGGAGTCGTGCAGATTTTCATCGCGGCGAAGAATACTTACGTCAGTCAGAACAGCGCCGCAGCGATGCAGGAGGACGCGCGCTTCGTTCTCAGCAAGATGATTCAGGAAATTCGCATGGTTGGCATGTTCGGCTGCCTTGGCACCATCGTCGACTCCAGTTCGGCAGGGGATTTCAATGCGGCGCAGCTCACTCCGATCAGTTGGGATAATGCCAGTCTCAAACTGACCCTGGTGACGGCCGATGTCGGCAGCGGCGGGGGGACGCCGACCTGGACGGTGATTTCCGACTGTCGCAACAGTGCGGTCGCCTACAGCGGATTGCGTAGCCCGACCACGGGGCAGATTGCTTTCCCGATCCGGCGTCTGCTTTACAGCTTTAGCAATAACCAGATTCTCATGGGCACCGGCAGCGGCAATCCGGCGCAGCAAGTGCTGGTGAACAACGTCAGCGCCTTCAACGTCACCTTCGGTCTGGCCAGTTCCGCGACGGATGTGGCGGCCTCGACCTACAGCAGCAATCCTGGCGATCCGGCGCGCATCCGCAGCGTCCGCCTGAGCCTGACCCTCACCGACCCAAACAATCGGGTGCGCAATCAAACCTTCAACGTGGTTGCCGCTTTGCGCAACCGCTTGCCGTGAGGGCGCGGCGATGAGGATTTCCTTGCACCAGCGGCGAACCCAGCGGGGCATGGTCTTGTTGGTCAGTCTGGTGTTTTTGCTGTTGCTGACCTTGATCGGACTGTCATCGATGCAAAGCGCCAACCTGCAGGAAAAAATGGCCGGCAGCGTGAGCCTGCGCAATCAATCGTTCCAGTCCGCCGAAGCGGCGTTGCGTGTCGGTGAGAGCGCAGTGCAACTGGACAGCTACGCATTGCCAGTGTGCAGTGGCACTCAGTGTTTGCCGCCGGCCGAGTCATCGGTGATCAGTGCGGCGGGGTTCAATTCGGCGTCCGGCGTAACCTGGATCGCCGCCGGTAATGGCTTTTACGGGGTGCAGAACATCGGCACGACCGTCACCGCGGTGAACGTGCCCAGTAATACCTCGGCCACCCTGTATCGAGTGACCGCGGTCGGGATTGTCGGCACTTCGCGCAGTGTGGTGGAGAGTGTCTATGCGAAGTATTGAGCGCTACAGAGCGCTGCTGTTCGGCATGCTGGCGAGCCTTTATCTGGCGGCGCCGGCCTGGGCGTTCACGCCGTCCGAATCGCCTCTGTTGAGCGCCGCGGCGGTGGCGCCGAACGTGATGCTGCTGATCGATGATTCCGGCAGCATGAACAGCATTATCTACGACACGGATTTCAATCCTGCCATCAATCGCACGCCGGCCCGGGAATGCAATGCCTTCCTCGGACTGTGCTCTGCGCTGAATGCGCCGCAGATTACCGGCGACACCGTATTCTTATCGAGCCTGCCGAACTCCGGCTGCTCGGGGGGCGCCTATGCGTTCTACAACAACAGCCCGGTGCCGTTGTGCCTGAAACTGCCAGACCCGGTAGGCAACGAGAACACCCGTTATTCCGCCGATTACATTGCCTGGATCGTCAGCCAGGCCATCGGCACCGGAACCCGTGACTTCACCACCGGTGCAATTCCCAACGATTACCGCATGAACGTCGCGCGCAACGTTTCCACCGCACTGGTCAGCAGCAACCGTACCTTGCGCATCGGCTTGTCGACGTTCAATCCCGCCAACAGCACTAACCCTGGCAATGGCGGTTTCATTGCCCGCTCAATCAGCGATTTGTCGCCCGTTTCCGGAAGCGTCACCCAGGCGCAGGCTGACACCAACTACAACGCACTGATTTCATCGATCAACGGCTTGAATGCCGTGGCCAATACGCCGCTGGCCGAGACCTATTACGAAGTCAGCCGCTACATGCGCGGCATGGCGCCTTATTACAACGGTACACCGGGCACGTACACCAGCCCGATTCAGTACCGCTGCCAGAAAAACTACGGCGTGGTGGTTACCGACGGCTTGCCGACCTACGATCGCACCTTCCCGGGCAATGACCCGCTGGGTGGCAATCGCTTGCCGAACTGGGACGGCCTCAGTAATGACGGCGATAACCTCAGCGGCGATGGTGAAAACGACACGCTGTATCTGGACGACATTGCCAAATTCGCTTTCGACATTGATATGCGTTCGACCGGTACCGATGCGGCCGGCAAAAGCTGGAACGCGGTGGACTTCCCCAGGCAGAACATGAACACCTACACCGTGGGTTTCGCGGCGGATAACGACATGTTGTCCGACGCTGCCAGCTATGGGCAGGGCAGGTACTACCAGGCCACCGACAGCACCGGGCTCAATGCGGCGTTATCGTCGGCATTGAGCGATATCACTTCCAAGGCCGGTTCCGGTGGCGCCGGCGTCGCCAGCAGCAGCAACCTGACCAGTGGCAGCAGTTTTTATCAGACCACCTACGATCCCAAGGATTGGCGCGGCACGATCAGGTCGTTCGGCTTCACCTCGACCGGCACGGTGAACACTTCAACGGCGCAGTGGACGACCGACACCACCATCGTGCCCTCCGCTACGGCGCCGACTTTCCAGTCATGGAACACCCTGAGCAATGCGCCGGTAACCCTGGCATTCGGCAACTTTTCCCCGGCCCAGCAGACCACACTGAATCAGGGCCTGCCTACCGGAATCAACGGCAATGATCTGGTGGAGTGGAGCAAGGGGACCAACAAGGCCGGGCTCAAAGTACGCAGCGTGCTGCTCGGCGACATCATCAATTCGCCTCTGGTGCTCGCGTCGCCTTCGGACAAGACCGCATCCGATCTGACGGGTGACAGCAGTTACACCAGCTACCTGAGCACCAAGGCTTCGAACATGAACACCAGTCTGGTGGTGAACGCCAACGACGGTTTCGTCAACGTGATCAATTCGGCGAACGGCACGCGCCGTTACGCTTATATGCCCTCCAGTGTGCTGCCTTCCTTGCGCCTGATCGCGGACACCAACTACGTCAACGGGGTCAGCCACAAGTTTCTGGTGGACGGTCAGGTCGGCGTGTTCGATGCGCAGGCCGGCACCACCTGGAAAACCCTGGCCATTGGCGGAACGGGGGCCGGTGGCAAAACCTTCTATGGCCTGCAACTGTTCGATGCTTCGGCGGGCAATGTCATCAGGGCATTGTGGGAAGTGAGTGCTCCGGTCACCACCAACACGGCGAACGCTTTCAATGATCTCGGTTACGCCTACGCCCGTCCGGAAGTGGCACGCTTGGCCAATGGTCGCTGGGCAACTTTCATCGCCAATGGTTACGGCAGCAATTCGGGTGTTGCAGCGTTGTATGTACTGGATGCGCTGGATGGTTCGCTGATCAGGAAAATCGTTATCGACAGCACGGAGACCGGCAATGGTCTGTCGTCCGTGGAGCTCAGGGTCAACTCTTCGAATGTGGTCCAGGCGGCGTACGGTGGAGATCTGAAAGGACGCATGTGGAAATTCGATTTGAGCGCGACGGCTCCGGAAAGCTGGGGCGTGGCGTTTGCCGGCAAACCTCTGTTCACCGCGCCGGGCGGGGCAACGCAGCCGATCACTGCGCAACCGCTGCTGGCGGATAACCCACAGGGCGGCAAACAGGTGTTCTTTGGCACCGGCAAGTTCAACGAGACTGCCGACAAGAGCAACAAGGATCTGCAGGCGTTCTATTCAATCTGGGATGCAGAGGGTGGGGCCGGACAAATCGCCGTCAGCAATTTGCAGGCACAGGCGATTACCGGTTCGTTCTCCGGCAGTTCCGGGCAATTCCTGACCACCAGCCAGAATGAAACGACGTATCCGGCAGAAAAAGGCTGGTATTTGCCGCTGGTGTACAACAACGTGCTGACCGGCGAGCGCGTGATCAACCAGGCCAGCATTGTGTTGGGGCGCATTGTTTTTACCACTGCCAGCGTCGATACCACTGACCCTTGTTCGAGCTTTGGTACCGGCAGACTGGTCGAACTCGATGCGTTCAACGGTAAGATGCTCAACTACGCCGTGATCGACACCACTGGCGACCGTTTGGTCGACAGTAATGACATGATATCCAGTGGCGTGATTTTTACCGGCGGCATTCCGACCCTTAACGTCATTTCCGCTAATGCCCAGACTAAGGAAGTGACCGACACCAGTGGCGTCATCACCACCGTTGTGGAAAAAGGTGGCGGCGGCAGCCGTCGTATCATGTGGCGACAAATCCAGTAAGCGAGAGTTTGAAGCATGCGCAGATCCAGCCGAGGTTTTACCCTGATCGAGATCATGATCGTCGTCGCGATTATCGGGATCATCCTCACCATCAGCATTCCCAGCTACAACGAATACGTGAAAAAGGGCCGTCGCGCCGAAGTGGTCTCGCTGCTTTCGGAGCAGGCGCAAACCCTCGAACGCTTCTACACCCGCAACAATGTTTACACCGGCGTCACCGGGCTGAGCACGGGCAATGATTTCTACACCATCACCCCAACGCTGACCGACCAGACCTTTGTGCTGACCGCGATACGTAAAGCCGGCTCGGCCATGGCCAGCGACAAGTGCGGGGATTTCACCCTGACCAACACCGGCGTGCGAAGCATGAACAACGCGAGCACCGGAGTGACCACCAAGGATTGCTGGGGCCGCTGACGCATTTTTTTCGGGCGCCTTTTGCGCCCGCTGTCTTTTTTACGGTTGGATCAAACATGACCAGGCAACAGCAAGTGGTGATTGTCGGCGGCGGGGTGATCGGCCTGCTGACCGCCTACAATCTCGCCTCCGAAGTGCGCAGCGTGGTGCTGCTGGATCGCTCGAACGTCGGTCGGGAATCGTCGTGGGCCGGCGGCGGCATCGTTTCGCCGTTGTACCCGTGGCGCTACAGCCCGGCAGTTACCGCACTGGCACACTGGTCGCAGGATTTTTATCCACAGTTGGGCGAACGCCTGTTTGCCGATACCGGCGTTGATCCTGAAGTGCACACCACTGGCCTGTACTGGCTGGATCTGGATGACGAAGCCGAAGCGCTTGCCTGGGCCGAACGGGAACAGCGCCCGCTGCGGGCGGTGGACATCTCGGCGGCGCACGATGCGGTGCCGGTGCTGGGTGCTGGATTCTCCCGGGCGATCTACATGGCCGATGTTGCCAACGTGCGTAATCCGCGTCTGGTGAAATCGTTGAAAGCGGCGCTGCTGGCACTGCCCAACGTGACGATTCACGAGCAGTGTGAGGTCAGCGGGTTCGTTCGCGAGCACGAGCGGATTGTCGGCGTGGAAACATCCAGCGGCATCATCACAGGTGATCAGATTGTGCTGACGGCCGGAGCGTGGAGCGGCGATTTGCTCAAGACGCTGGACTTGACGCTGCCGGTCGAGCCGGTCAAGGGCCAGATGATTCTCTATAAGTGCGCAGCGGACTTCTTGCCGAGCATGGTTCTGGCCAAGGGCCGTTATGCGATCCCCCGTCGCGACGGGCATATTCTGATCGGCAGCACGCTGGAACACGAAGGCTACGACAAGACGCCAACCGACGTGGCGCTGGCAAGCCTCAAGGCTTCGGCAATCGAGTTGTTGCCGGCGCTGGCGCAGGCCGAGGTCGTCGGGCATTGGGCCGGCTTGCGACCGGGGTCGCCGGAAGGCATCCCGTATATTGGCCGGGTGCCGGGGTTCGATAGCTTGTGGCTGAACTGCGGGCATTACCGCAACGGCCTGGTGCTGGCGCCGGCGTCGTGCCAGCTGTTTGCCGATGTGATGCTGGGGCGGGCGCCGATTATCGACCCGGCGCCTTATGCGCCTGAGGGCCGCATATAGTCAGGTAATCGGGCAGGCCGCCTTCGCGAGCAGGCTCGCTCCCACAGGGATTGTGCATTCCAATGTGGGAGCGAGCCTGCTCGCGAAGGGGCCCTTCAATCCAGGCCCAATTTCTTCAGCCGATAGCGCATCGACCTGAACGAAAGACTCAAGCGCTGCGCCGCGGCCGTGCGGTTCCAGCGTGTCTCCTCCAATGCCTGCAGGATCAGCTTGCGTTCGACGTTTTCCAGATAATCTTCCAGGTTGTCGATCTGCGTAAGGTCGGCAATCGCACCCTCCGCCGCGCAATTGCCTTCGCTCAGCCGCAAGTCCTGAGATTCGATGATACGGTTCTCGCACAGGGTATGCGCCCGTTCAAGTACGTTCTCCAGTTCCCGCACGTTCCCGGGGAAGCGGTAATTCTTCAGGCTTTCCAGCGCCTGCGGATGCAGGCTCGCGACAGGCTGGCCGGTGTCCCTGGCCAATCGCTTGAGGACATGCGCGGCCAGCACTTCAATGTCATCGCGGCGCTCGCGCAGAGAGGGTACGCGCAGTTCGATCACGTTCAATCGGTAATAAAGGTCCTGGCGAAACCGTTCGGCGCTGACCTGCGCATCAAGGTCCTTGTGCGTCGCGCTGAGGATGCGCACATCGACCACGGTTTCCTGCTGGCCGCCGATGCTGCGCACGGCCTTTTCCTGAATCGCCCGCAGCAGTTTGACCTGCATCGATAACGGCAGATCCGCCACTTCATCGAGAAACAGCGTGCCGCCATGGGCGGCCTGGAACAGCCCCGGTTTGTCCTCCACTGCACCGGTAAAACTGCCTTTGCGGTGGCCGAAAAACTCGCTTTCCATCAACTCCGAGGGAATCGCCCCGCAATTGACCGGGACAAAGGGCTGCTGGGCGCGCGGGCCCTGCTCATGAATCAGGCGTGCGACCAGTTCCTTGCCGCTGCCCGATTCACCGCTGATGTACACCGGCGCCTGGCTGCGGGCGAGTTTGTCGATCTGCTTGCGCAGGTTGCGCATGGGCAACGAGTCGCCGAGCAGGCGTCGGTCGATCGGGCTGCTCGCGCCGCCCGCCACCGGCATGCGCAGGGCCGTGGCGACCAGTTCGCGCAGGCGCGTGAGGTCGACCGGCTTGGTCAGAAAGTCGAAGGCCCCGGCCTTCAGCGCGTTGATCGCAGTCTCCAGACTGCCATAGGCGGTGATCATCGCCACCGGGAGCTGTGGATAACGTTGCTGGATGTGCTGCACCAAGTCCAGCCCCGTGCCGTCGGGCAGGCGCATGTCGGTCAGGCACAGATCGAAACGCTCACGCTGCAGCAGCGCCTGGGCCTCACCCAGGTTGCGCGCACTGAGGGTATCGAGTTTCATCCGTCCCAGTGTGATTTCCAGGAGTTCGCGGATATCCGGTTCGTCGTCGACGATAAGAATTTTTTGCCGTGGGCTCGTAGTCAACTTTGTTTCCGTCCGTGAGCAAAGGTGATGCGAAAGCAGCCGCCGTCTTGGCGTGACTGAAAGTCTAGGCGCGCCTGGTTGCTTTCGCACAGCTCACGGGACAGATAAAGCCCAAGGCCGGTGCCCTGGCTACTGGTAGTAAAGAACGGTTCGAACAGATGCGCCTGTTCGGCGAGCGGCACGCCGGGGCCGTTGTCCCGCACTTGCAGCACCGCCAACTGGCTGTCCGGGTCGATGAACAGGGTCATCCAGACCTCGGCCTGATCATGCAGCAAGGCACTGTGACGCCAGCCGTTGCGTAACAGATTGTCGAGAATCTGAGTGAGCTGGTCGGGGTCCATCAGGGTATTGAAGTCGCCGGAATCGATCCGCAAATGAATCTGCTGAAGTTCGGTCGCGTGTTCGCGGCTTTCGGCGACGAACTGTTCCAGCCATGGCTTGAGGTCCAGCCGTTGCGGTTCACTTTGCTGGCGGCGGGACAGTTGCAGGACGTTTTCGATGACTCGGTTCATGCGCTGGGAGTGGTCTTGAATGATCTGCGTCAGACGCCGATCGGCGCTGTCGAGTTCCTCGGACTCGGCCAAGAGCTGTGCGGCATGGCTGATTGCGCCCAGCGGGTTGCGGATTTCGTGGGATATCCCGGCGGTCAGTCGTCCAAGCGCGGCCAGCTTCAACTGCTGGGCCTGTTGGGCGATCTGTGCCAGGTCTTCGAGAAACACCAGAATCTGCTGGTTCGGGCGCTGATCGAGGGCGATGAAGCTCGGCTGCAGTTCGAGGCCGTTACCGGCCACCTTCAGGCTTTGCGGGCGCAGCGTCGGGTTATTCCTCCACAGCTGCAGGCGATCGACCAGGGCCGGCGCGCAGTCGTCGATCAACTGCCCCTGAAGGTGCGTATGCGCGAGCAAGGTCTGGGCGCTGTGGTTGGCCAGTTGTATGCGGCGTGCCTCGTCGAGCACAAGAATGCCGGTGCGCATGCGTTGCAGGATCAGCGCATTGAGGGCTTCCAGACCAATCACTTCGCTGGCACGTTGCTCGGCCAGTGTTTCGCTGACCTCAACGCGGCGGATCAGACCCTGTACCAATAGTGATGCCGCGAAACATAACGCACCGAGGGTGCCTGCTTGCAGGTACTCGTTGGCGCTCAACGGGTGGCTGAAACTCAGCAGGAAACTCAAACCGACAATGCCCAGGGCAGCAATGGCCGCGATCAGCAAGCCAATGCGCCGGCGCAGCAAGGTATTGCTGATCGCCACCGAGACGATCAACAAATTGCCCAGCGCACTGGCCACACCGCCTGCTGCATAGAACAGACCACCGAGCAGCAGGACGTCGACCAGCGCGAGGCTGAGCAATTGAGCCGGACGCCGGGTGTTCTCCAGAAACACCACCAGCAGGATATTGAGCACCAGGTACAACCAGCTGCCGCCGCGCAACAGTTCGTCGTTGGCAGACGTCAGCAGACGGTTGTCCATGTCGCTGGAGATCAGCAGCACCAGCGTAATGCCGATGCTCAGGCGGTAAAGATGATAAAGACGCAGCAGGCGCTGCGCCTGTTTACTGTCGGCGGGGGCGGCCTCAGCGATCACTGGCGCCTGGGCCTTGCTCGAGATGAGCCTGGCTGCAATACCACTGTGGTTGATTGCCCAGCGCGCGGTCGCGCGGCAGATGCACGCCGCAATGGGCGCAACGCACCATCGGCGCGGCGTCTTGTTCGCGCGAGGCGCGCCCGGATGGCGAAGCGGAGGCGGGCGCCTTGAATTTACGCCACAGCCAGATGGCGGCGAAGATCAGGGCAATCCAGAACAATAAACGAAGCATGATGGGCGGCTTTTCGACTGATAATCCGCCAGTTTAGCCAAGGACCCGATCAGCGCACAGCCTATTAAAGCGCGGCAATAAAAAAGGGAGATCCGCAGATCTCCCTTTTTTCGTACAGCCGGTGTGGTCAGTCGAACACGCCGAAGGTCATGTAGCTGAACCACGAGCGGTCGGTATCGGTGGATTCCGGCTCCGGCTCTTCGATCACGTCGCCGTTCTCGTCTTTAGGCTTGAGCTCGTTCGGGATCGCATCTTTCGCGTCCTGGAACTGCTTCTGCACGTCCTGGTTGGCGCGGGTTTCGCCCGGCGGCAGCGGTGGACGCGATTCGATCAGGCCCAGGGTCGCCTTGCTCAGGAACGAACGGTTGTCGGCTTCGGCAACACGCGGCACGAACTGGCCGTCCTGCAGGCTCGGGTGATCCGGGTAGTTGAGCTTCAGGGTTTCCAGGCTGGTGGCGGCCAGGTCGTCCAGATGCAGGCGCTGGTAGGCTTCGGTCATCACCGCCAGGCCGTCGCCGACCGATGGGGTTTCCTGGAAGTTTTCCACCACGTAGCGGCCGCGGTTGGCGGCGGCGACGTAGGCCTGACGGGTCAGGTAGTAATCGGCCACGTGGATTTCGTAGGCCGCCAGCAGGTTGCGCAGGTAGATCATGCGCTGCTTGGCGTCCGGCGCGTAGCGGCTGTTCGGGTAGCGGCTGGTCAGCTGGGCGAACTCGTTGTACGAGTCGCGGGCGGCGCCCGGGTCACGCTTGGTCATGTCCAGCGGCAGGAAGCGCGCCAGCAGGCCGACGTCCTGGTCGAACGAAGTCAGACCCTTGAGGTAGTACGCGTAATCCACGTTCGGATGCTGCGGATGCAAACGAATGAAACGCTCGGCGGCGGACTTTGCAGCCTCCGGCTCGGCGTTCTTGTAGTTGGCGTAGATCAACTCCAGCTGGGCCTGATCGGCGTAGCGACCGAACGGATAACGCGACTCCAGAGCCTTCAGCTTGGCTGTGGCGCTGGTGTAGCTGTTGTTGTCCAGATCAGTCTGAGCCTGCTGATACAGCTCGGCTTCGCTGAGGTTTTCGTCTACGACTTCCTTCGATGAGCAAGCAGCGGTCAATGCGAGGATGGCGATCAGCAGCAGGTGTTTCACTTGCATGGCGGCTTGCGTCCCTATGACGGCCGCTGTCTTGGGCGGGGCCGTCCTGTTATGATGAGCGCCCCGTTGAAAAGCCTCGGGGCAAAAGACGCCGTATTTAACCACAAGCGCGCAGCCGAAACCAAAGGCTGTGCCGACGCCCAGTCCGAGCATGTCCGATAAAATTGAACTTAGCGCAGAGGTGCCGTCCGAATTGGGCGGCCAACGCCTCGATCAAGTCGCCGCCCAACTCTTCGCTGAGCACTCACGCTCGCGCCTTTCCGCCTGGATCAAAGAAGGTCGCCTGACTGTGGACGGGGCGGTCATCCGCCCGCGCGACATCGTGCATGGCGGTGCCATCCTTGAGCTGACTGCCGAGCAGGAGGCCCAGGGCGAGTGGATCGCCCAGGACATCGAACTCGACATCGTCTATGAAGATGACGACATTCTGGTGATCAACAAGCCTGCGGGCCTGGTGGTGCACCCGGCTGCCGGTCACGCCGATGGCACCTTGCTCAACGCCTTGCTGCACCACGTGCCGGACATCATCAATGTCCCGCGCGCCGGTATCGTGCATCGTCTGGACAAGGACACCACCGGTCTGATGGTGGTGGCCAAGACCATTCAGGCGCAGACCAAACTGGTCGCTCAGTTGCAGAGCCGCAGCGTCAGCCGCATCTATGAGTGCATCGTGATTGGCGTGGTCACTGCCGGTGGCAAGATCAACGCGCCGATCGGTCGTCACGGCCAGCAGCGCCAGCGCATGGCGGTGATGGAGGGTGGCAAGCCTGCCGTCAGCCACTACCGCGTGCTGGAGCGCTTCCGTTCCCACACTCACGTGCGGGTCAAACTGGAAACCGGTCGCACCCACCAGATTCGCGTGCACATGGCGCACATCAACTTTCCGTTGGTCGGCGATCCGGCGTACGGCGGGCGTTTCCGCATTCCGCCGGCGGCGAACCCGACCATGGTCGAATCGCTCAAGCATTTCCCGCGTCAGGCCCTGCACGCGCGCTTCCTGGAACTCGATCACCCGACGAGCGGTGAGCGCATGAGCTGGGAATCACCGCTGCCGGAAGACTTCGTCTGGCTGCTGACCCTGCTCAAGCAGGATCGCGAGGCGTTCGTCGGATGAACTGGCTGACGCCGGACTGGCCTGCGCCGGCCAGCGTCAAAGCCTGTGTCACCACCCGTGAGGGCGGTGTCAGCGAGGCGCCGTTCGACAGCCTCAATCTGGGCGATCACGTCGATGATCGTCCGGAGGCGGTGGCCGAAAACCGTCGGCGCTTGACCGATCACTTCTCTATAAAGCCTGCCTGGTTGCAGCAAGTGCACGGGATTACCGTCGCGCATGCTGATCCGGGCATTGTTGCGACTGCTGATGCCAGTTGGACGGCAACCCCCGGTATTGCCTGCGCGGCGATGACGGCGGACTGCCTGCCGGCGTTGTTCTGTGATCGTGCGGGTACTCGCGTCGCTGCGGCCCATGCCGGTTGGCGTGGCTTGGCGGCGGGGGTGCTTGAAGCCACCCTCGATAGCCTCGATGTTGCGCCTGAAGACATTCTCGTCTGGCTCGGCCCGGCCATCGGCCCGCAGGCCTTTGAAGTTGGCGCGGAAGTGCGCGAAGTCTTCGTCAGTCAGTTGCCTGAAGCAGCCGAAGCCTTTGTACCGAGCAGCAATGCCGGCAAGTTCATGGCCGACATTTATCAGTTGGCGCGCCTGCGTCTGGCTGAGCGTGGTGTCACTGCTGTTTATGGTGGCGGTTTCTGCACCGTGACTGATCCGCGCTTCTTCTCGTATCGCCGTGCTTCGCGCACCGGTCGCTTTGCCTCCCTGATCTGGCTCACCCGCTAGACTGTCTGATCTGCATCAACCCTGCGACGCTTGAATCTTGCAGAATCGACCGCATCTATAGCGGTATCTGGCAGGTTTCTTTATTCAGGATGGTTTCTTAGGTCCGGCCTGCTCAAAAGGAAGGTGACCCATGCGTATTGACCGTTTAACCAGCAAATTACAGTTGGCCTTGTCCGACGCCCAGTCGTTGGCGGTTGGCCACGATCATCCGGCCATCGAGCCGGCGCACTTGATGCAAGCCATGCTTGAACAGCAGGGCGGTTCGATCAAGCCGCTGCTCATGCAAGTCGGCTTCGACGTCAACAGCTTGCGCAAAGAGCTGACCAAAGAGCTCGATCAATTACCGAAAATCCAGAACCCGACTGGCGACGTGAACATGTCGCAGGACCTGGCGCGCCTGCTCAATCAGGCTGACCGTCTGGCCCAGCAGAAAGGTGATCAGTTCATCTCCAGCGAACTGGTGCTGCTCGCCGCGATGGATGAGAACAGCAAGTTGGGCAAGTTGCTGCTCGGCCAGGGCGTGAGCAAGAAAGCCCTGGAAAACGCGATCAACAACCTGCGTGGCGGCGAAGCGGTGAATGACGCCAACCACGAAGAGTCGCGTCAGGCACTGGATAAATACACCGTCGACCTGACCAAGCGCGCCGAAGACGGCAAGCTTGATCCGGTGATCGGCCGTGACGACGAAATTCGTCGGACCATTCAGGTTTTGCAGCGCCGTACAAAAAACAACCCGGTGCTGATCGGTGAGCCGGGCGTGGGTAAAACCGCAATCGCCGAAGGTCTGGCCCAGCGCATCATCAACGGCGAAGTGCCGGACGGCCTCAAGGGCAAGCGCCTGCTCTCGCTGGACATGGGCGCGCTGATTGCCGGCGCCAAGTATCGCGGTGAATTCGAAGAGCGCCTCAAAGGCTTGCTCAACGAGCTGTCGAAGCAGGAAGGGCAGATCATTCTGTTCATCGACGAACTGCACACCATGGTCGGCGCCGGTAAAGGCGAAGGCTCGATGGACGCCGGTAACATGCTCAAGCCAGCCTTGGCTCGCGGTGAGCTGCACTGCGTTGGCGCGACCACGCTCAATGAGTATCGCCAATATATAGAGAAGGACGCGGCGCTCGAACGGCGTTTCCAGAAAGTTTTGGTGGACGAGCCGAGCGAAGAAGACACCATCGCGATTTTGCGCGGCCTCAAAGAACGTTACGAGGTTCACCATAAGGTGGCGATCACTGACGGCGCGATTATCGCCGCGGCCAAGCTCAGCCATCGCTATATCACTGACCGGCAGTTGCCGGACAAGGCGATCGATCTGATCGACGAGGCGGCGAGCCGCATTCGTATGGAGATCGACTCCAAGCCGGAAGTGCTCGACCGTCTGGAGCGGCGCCTGATTCAGTTGAAGGTGGAATCCCAGGCACTGAAGAAAGAAAGCGACGACGCGGCGAAGAAACGCCTGGAAAAACTCCAGGAAGAAATCGAGCGTCACGAGCGTGAATATTCCGATCTGGAGGAAATCTGGAACTCGGAAAAAGCCGAGGTACAGGGTTCTGCGCAGATTCAGCAGAAGATCGAACAGTCGCGCCAGGAACTGGAAGCCGCGCGCCGCAAAGGCGATCTGAACCGCATGGCCGAGTTGCAGTACGGGGTGATCCCGGACCTGGAGCGCAGTCTGCAAATGGTCGACCAGCACGGCAAGAGCGAAAACCAGTTGCTGCGCAGCAAGGTGACCGAAGAAGAGATCGCCGAAGTCGTGTCGAAATGGACCGGTATCCCGGTGTCGAAAATGCTCGAAGGCGAGCGCGACAAGCTGATGAAGATGGAGAGCCTGTTGCACAAACGGGTGATCGGTCAGGAAGAAGCAGTCGTCGCTGTGGCCAACGCCGTGCGGCGTTCCCGCGCCGGGTTGTCCGACCCGAATCGTCCGAGCGGTTCGTTCATGTTCCTCGGCCCGACCGGTGTCGGTAAAACCGAGCTGTGCAAGGCGCTGGCCGAGTTCCTCTTCGATACCGAAGAGGCGATGGTACGGATCGACATGTCCGAGTTCATGGAGAAACATTCCGTGGCTCGCCTGATCGGTGCGCCACCAGGCTACGTCGGCTACGAAGAGGGCGGCTATCTGACCGAAGCGGTGCGTCGCAAGCCGTACTCGGTGATCCTGATGGATGAGGTCGAGAAGGCGCACCCGGATGTGTTCAACATCCTCCTGCAAGTGCTTGAGGATGGCCGTCTGACCGACAGCCATGGTCGTACGGTGGACTTCCGCAATACGGTGATCGTCATGACGTCGAACCTGGGTTCCATGCAGATCCAGGAACTGGTCGGTGATCGTGAGGCGCAGCGTGCCGCAGTGATGGACGCGTTGACGTCGCATTTCCGTCCGGAGTTCATCAACCGGGTCGACGAAGTGGTGATTTTCGAGCCGCTGGCACGGGATCAGATCGCTGGCATCACCGAGATCCAGTTGGGCCGTCTGCGCAGTCGTCTGGCCGAGCGCGAGCTGAAGCTGGAGCTGAGTCCGGAGGCAATGGATAAGCTGATCGCCGTCGGTTACGACCCGGTGTATGGCGCACGGCCGTTGAAACGGGCGATCCAGCGCTGGATCGAAAACCCGCTGGCGCAGTTGATCCTGTCGGGTCATTTCATGCCCGGCGACACGGCCACTGGCAAGGTAGAGAACGACGAAATCGTTTTCGGCTAAGCCTCGGCGGCAATGAAACAGGGAAGGCCTCGCATTGCGAGGCCTTTTTTTCGCCAGGCTGTTGAACTCAAAGGAAAAGGCTTGTAAAGTGCGCCCCGCAGTCAGTCACCAACAGCGTTTCAGCTCACTGGGCTGGAATCTGAAATAAGTTGCAAATCATTAACTTGAAAGCAATTTAGGGGGTTGACAGAGGTGTTCCAGGTTGTAGAATAGCGCGCCTCAGACACACGAACGCAGCGATGCGAACGGGTGGCGAGATGTAACAAAGCTTCACCGTTGTAAATTGAAATATGCAGTTCCGTGATAGCTCAGTCGGTAGAGCAAATGACTGTTAATCATTGGGTCCCAGGTTCGAGTCCTGGTCACGGAGCCAATTTCAAATCGGGGTATAGCGCAGTCCGGTAGCGCGCCTGCTTTGGGAGCAGGATGTCAGGAGTTCGAATCCCCTTACCCCGACCATTTTTGGGTCGTTAGCTCAGTTGGTAGAGCAGTTGGCTTTTAACCAATTGGTCGTAGGTTCGAATCCCACACGACCCACCATTTTTGAAACCAGTTAACGCTGGGATCGAATCTTAAGATCAGAGGCCAAAAGCGCTGATCGAAGAAGGCGATCTTTGAAAGGTCGCCTTTTTTTTACCGGGGTATAGCGCAGTCCGGTAGCGCGCCTGCTTTGGGAGCAGGATGTCAGGAGTTCGAATCCCCTTACCCCGACCATATTAAAAATCCTCGTATCGAAAGATACGGGGATTTTTTTTGCCCGTCGAAAGCCGAATCCCTTCAAGTCGTCATACAACCTGCCGATAGCCCGCTAACACGAGGGGACTGCCAACGCTTCGCCCCTGAATCTGGCCAATACAAGAATAAGGGCGTTCGTCATGTTGCTTCGTCGGTTGAATATTGCTCCCCGGGCTGCCCTGGGCTTTGCCCTGATTGCGGTGTTGGTGGCCATGCTTGGGGTGTTTGCGCTGGGGCAGATGTCGAGCATTCGCGACAGTGAGGTGGCGGTGGAGAACCGCTGGTTGCCGAGCATTCGCGGTGGTGACGAGATCCGCGAGCTGATGCTGCGTATCCGCACCATTTCCCTGCGCATGGCGCTGGATCAGGATCCTGCAAACATCACCACCTATCGTGGCCAGATGGACACCCGGGACAAAGAGCTGAGCGAGAAAATCGCCGCCTACGACAAACTCGTCGATACCCCGGAGGGCCAGCAACTGTACGATCAGTTCAAGACAACCTTCGCCGCTTATCGCACCGGCATCGCCCAGTCGTTCACCCTCGCCGAGCAAGGCAAGCGGGACGAGCTGACCAGATTGCTGCTGGTCGATATGAAAACGGTGGTCGACGGTTCCGGCAAGCAACTCAACGATCTGGCTGACTTGTTTGCCCGGCAAGTGGCTGCCGAGAGCGAGAAGTCCGCCGCGCATTATCAAACCTCGCGCACCATCGTCAGCCTGTTCATTGCTTTGGCAGCGCTGGCCACGGTGGCCCTGGCGATGTTGCTGACGCGCAGTATCGTGCGCCCCCTGAGCAGCGCCGTGGAGGCTGCCGAAAGCGTGGCCAAGGGCGATCTGACCCGCCCCATCGAGGCTCATGGCAACGATGAAGTGAGCCGTTTGCTCAAAGCACTGGCGACCATGCAGCAGAACCTGCGCGAAACCCTGCAGAGCATCAGTGGCTCGGCCACGCAACTGGCCACGGCCGCTGACGAGCTGAGCGCGGTCACGGTCGACAGCACGCAAGGCCTGCAACAGCAGAACAATGAAATCGAACAGGCTGCCACGGCCGTCAACGAGATGACCGCTGCGGTGGAGGAGGTGGCGCGCAACGCCGTATCGACGTCCGATGCCACGCGTCAATCCAGTCAGTCGGCGCAGTTGGGCCAGGAACGCGTCAGCGAAACCGCCAATGCGATCAATGCGCTGGCCAGCGATGTGCAGCACACCGGTGAGTTGGTGCAGTCGCTGGCGAATCAGTCACAGGACATCGGCAAAGTGCTCGATGTGATTCGCGCCATCGCCGAACAGACCAACTTGCTGGCGCTCAACGCCGCCATCGAAGCGGCGCGCGCGGGTGAAAGCGGACGAGGTTTTGCGGTGGTGGCCGACGAGGTGCGCGCGCTGGCCTATCGCACCCAGCAATCGACACAAGAGATCGAACAGATGGTGCAGGGCATGCGCAGCGGGTCGAGCCTGGCGCTGGATTCCATGCAGGCCAGCGCATCCCGTGCGGCGAGCACGCTGGTATTGGCTGAGCGGGCGGGCGAGGCGTTGGTGACGATCACGGCTTCGGTGCACGAGATTCACGAGCGCAACCTGGTCATCGCCAGCGCCGCTGAAGAGCAGGCGCAAGTGGCTCGCGAAGTGGATCGCAATCTTGTGAACATTCGCGATCTGTCGGTGCGCTCCGCTGCCGGGGCCGATCAGACCAGTGCGTCAAGCCATGAGCTGTCGAAACTGGCCAATGCCCTGCAGGGCATGGTGCGACGCTTCCAGCTGTAATCAATGGAAAATAAAAAGCCCCGCGCGATGCGGGGCTTGGAATGAAGATCAGAGGTGGGAGCGAGCCTGCTCCCGAAGGAGTCAGGTCAGTCAACAAGAGTGTTGACTGACACACCGCTTTCGCGAGCAAGCCCGCTCCCACAGGTTTTGGCTTTAGTGCAGCTTCAGACGCGGCTCGGTGCCACGGCCGATCTTGCTGCCCAGCATCAGCATCGCCGTGCGGAACGGCCCGTACAGTGCCATCTGGTGCATACGGTACAGCGACACGTAAAACATCCGCGCCAGCCAGCCTTCGAGCATCACGCTGCCGGTCAGGTTGCCCATCAAGTTACCCACAGCGGAAAAACGCGACAACGAAATCAGCGAGCCGTAATCGGTGTACTTGTACTCCGGCAGGGTCTTGCCTTCGATGCGCAGTTTCAGCGACTTCGCCAGCAATGACGCCTGTTGGTGCGCCGCCTGAGCACGTGGCGGTACGTTACGATCGGTACCCGGTTGCGGGCAGGCCGCGCAGTCACCAAAGGCAAAAATGTTTTCGTCGCGGGTGGTCTGCAGGGTCGGCAGCACTTGCAGCTGATTGATTCGGTTGGTTTCCAGACCGTCGATGTCCTTGAGAAACCCCGGGGCACGAATACCGGCGGCCCAGACTTTCAGGCTGGCCTTGATCTCGTTGCCGTCGGCGGTGATCAGGCTGTCGGCGGTGACTTCGCTGACCGAGGCGTTGGTCATGACATTGACCCCGAGCTTCTCCAGGGTTTTGTGCACCGGTCCGCTGATGCGTTCCGGCAGCGCCGGCAGCACCCGTGGGCCGGCTTCGATCAGCGTAATGTGCATGTTTTCCGGTTTGATCCGGTCCAGACCGTAAGCCGCCAGTTCATGGGCGGCGTTGTGCAGCTCTGCGGCCAGCTCGACGCCCGTGGCGCCAGCGCCGACGATGGCCACGCTGATCTGCTCGACCACATCGGTTTGCCCGGCGTGGGCGCGCAAATAGTGATTGAGCAGTTGCTGGTGAAAGCGCTCGGCCTGTTTACGGGTATCGAGGAACAGGCAATGCTGCGCTGCACCCTGAGTGCCGAAATCGTTGGTGGTGCTGCCGACGCTGATCACCAGCGAGTCATACGGCACTTCGCGCGCGGGCACCAGTTCGACGCCGTTTTCGTCATAAGTGGCAGCGAGTTGAATTTTCTTCTGCGCGCGGTCGAGACCGCTCATGCGCCCCAGCTGGAACTCGAAGTGGTTCCATTTCGCCTGGGCAACATAGTTGAGTTCATCTTCCGAGGAGTTGAGGGAGCCGGCGGCCACTTCGTGCAGCAGCGGTTTCCAGATGTGTGTCAGGTTGGCGTCGACCAGCATCACGCTGGCTGTGCCGCGTTTGCCCAGGGTCTTACCCAGACGGGTAGCCAACTCCAGACCGCCGGCGCCGCCGCCGACAATGACAATACGATGGGACATAGGGATAACTCGCAAGGTTTTTAAAGGAAATCTGTGCAGTTGCCCGAGCGAGTGCGAAGCGACTCATAGCGTCAGGTAACTGATAAATCGGCTCAACAGGCCCAGACCAATGGTCACTGCCAGTACCAGCACCAGGAGCATCCACGGCCGGAATGGCCGGCGCTCGACACGGTGTTGGGACAGTTGCAGGTATTCTTCGACATGCTTTTGGTCTTCGGGGTTCAGGCGGCTGGTCATATTTGCCTCGTCAGGTAGACGTTGCTGAATGGGCAGAAGCTACAGCGGTTTTTAGCCGGGGTTGAACGCAGCATAGCCGCTGTCCGGGACCGGTTCGACGCGCACGTCGTCGTCGAGGCGAATGATGCCGCTCTGTAGCACTCGTGCAGTGATTCCGCCGTGCCCGCGTACGGCTTGGAAAGTGCCGGGGCCGAGGTTGTTCTGCAAGCGTGCGCAGGGCTGACACCAGCCTGTGGTTTCGAGTATCGCCTGACCGATGCGAAAGCGCCGCCCCTTTAGGCTAAACAAATTGATTCCGCTTATAACGAGGTTGCGCCGCAGATCTTCAGGTCTGATCGGTTGATCGTCGGGACGGCCCATCAATGCACGGATCACCGCCAGGTGCTCCCACTGGATCAGCGTCACTTGTCGCGCGTTGCGAATGCCGGGGCGGGCGTGGTCTCCGGTCAGTCCGGCTTCCAGGCGCGCCTCCACTGCATCGAGTTCAAGCATCGGCCCACGTGATTGGGGGCGCACGCCGATCCAGCGCACCCGGCCGGCTTGCGGCACCTCGGCGATCAGTTGCTGCAGCGGCGTCACAGGCTGATGCCTACGTCGAAGACGATGCTGCGACCGAGGTTGCTGCGCAAAAAGTCCGGGGCATCAGGGTGAGCGAACAGCACACGGGCAAACGTCGGGCCGACCAGCGACAGCGAGCGCCAGCCCTGACGCAGGTATTCGGTCGGCGGCGGGAAATGACTGTTGAGGTCCAGCACTTCGCGCTTGAGGCTGGCGAAGGCGATGATGTCCAGTTCGCCCAGGTCCATGCCGCGCTCCTTGTAGTTATGGGCTTTCTTGCGCAACGTCGGCGCCAGGCGCAAAAGAAATTCATTGGCCGGGATGCGCTTGGGCTTGGCTTCGCGGCGCACCAGTTGGCTGAGGGAGAACGCGCTGCGCCGACGCTGCAATTCGTCGCGCCATTCATCATTGAGGCGGCGGCCTTCATCGAGGACGAAAAATACTTCGAAATTGGCATCGCGAAACAGTACGTCCGGCGGCTCACCGGCCGGCGCGAATTCATCGGCGCGGTAGGGGATATTCAAGCCTTGCAGCAGGCGCTGGCAGACCCAACGCTCACGCTCCCATTTGCGGGCATTGGACAGGAACGCGTTGGCTTGCTCGGCCGCGATGGTCAGCAGGCGTAAATAATCTGAGTCATCCATAGGCCCAAGCTTAGCGTCCAAATGCGACAAGCAGAAAGCTTTGCATCGGCCCAGATATAAACGTCTTGCGATTGCGCACTTGTAGGAGCTGCCGAAGGCTGCGATCTTTCGCTTTTATAAAACAAGATTAAAAGATCGTCCGATCGCTGCCCGAGCCTTCGGCAGCTCCTACAAAGGATGTGTCGAATAGCAGGTGAAGGGTCATGATTGGAGCTGAACTGCTGTCCTCGACAAGCCTGACGTTCGGCTGGCTGATTTATCTGCCGGTGCTGCTGTGGGCGATCACGCGCGCGCCATGGGTCGAGCTGTTCAGCGACAGTCGCCGGCAGCACTTGCTGTTCGGCACGGTATTCGCGCTGTTTCTGCTGTGGCTGGTGCGCAGGGATTTCGATACCGGGGTGTCCTATCACTTCATTGGCATGACGGCGGTAACCTTGCTGCTCGATTGGCCGCTGGCGATTGTCGGCGGGCTGGTTGCGCAGATGGGGCTGGTGCTATTGGGGCGTCAGGACCTTGTAGCCCTCGGCGTCAACGGCACATTACTGATTCTGTTGCCCGTGCTGGTCACCGAGTGTGTGGCCATTCTGGTCGAGCGTGCGCAGCCACGAAACCCGTTCGTTTACATCTTTTGTTCCGGGTTCTTCGCAGCCGCTTTGTCTGGCCTGTTGTGCCTGGTCCTGAGCCTGACGCTGCTGTGGTACGACGGCCTGTTCGCCATGCCGGAATGGCTGGAGGATTTCGTCGGTTATCTGTGGCTGCTGTTGTTTCCCGAGGCCTTCATCAACGGCATGATCGTCAGTGCGCTGGTGGTGTTTTCCCCGGAATGGCTGGAGACCTTCAACCGCACGCGTTACCTCTCGGCGCCGTGGAAGGACGACGAGCCGAAGTCTTGATCCACATCAAACCGGCCACGCCGGAGAGATTTCATGCTCGCGCAAATCCCTTCAGGAGTAGTGGCATGGGCGTTTACGAATGGGCGCGGCAGGAAACCCGGCAGAATCTGGACATGGCGCTGGAAGTGGGCTTCGACCCGGGCCTGAGTTTGCGCGCCTTGCTCAGCGCGGTGGTGCAGCAGAGCAAGGCTGTGCGCAACGCCGAAGACCTCGCCGACGAGTTGCGTTTTCTGGCGGAAAACCTCGACGATGGTCAGGACTATAGCTTCATGCGGCCCTGATCGGGGTCAGTGACGCGGGTCGAAATCGCCCGAGAACAGTTCGTCTTCAGCATCCGGTGCAACCGGAATCTTGTGTTCTTCCGACGCCCAGGCGCCGAGGTCGATCAGTTTGCAGCGATGGGAGCAGAACGGACGGAATTCGCTTTTCGGGGTGAATTCGACGGGTGCGCCGCAGGTTGGGCATTCAACGGTTGGAATGTGGCTCATGCTTGGCCTCCGGATAAAGTCAGGTAAAAGTGATGCAGCCGTTCGACCTCGCTGTGCAGCCAGGCGAGGTCGCGGTCGTTGACGATCACATCGTCGGCACGGCTCACGCGGTCTTCGCGGCTCGATTGCGCCTTGAGGATCGCCTGGACCTGCTCGGCGCTGGTCTGGTCACGCTGCAAGGTGCGTTCGATCTGCAGTTGTTGCGCAGCGTCGATGACCAGGATGCGCTGGGTCATCGCGTATTGGCCGGATTCTATCAACAACGGCGACACCAGAATCGCGTAGGGCGATTGTGCCAGCGCCAGATGATGGGCGATTTCCTCGCCGATCAATGGATGCAGCAAGGCTTCGAGCCAGCGACGCTCCTCGGGCACTTCAAAGATCAGTTTGCGCAGGGCGGCGCGGTCCAGCGTACCGTCGGCCTGCAACACGCCGGAACCGAAGTGTTCGGCAATTTTCGCCAGCGCCGGGCGGCCGGGTTCGACCACCCAGCGCGCCGCATGATCGGCATCCACCACATGCACGCCGAGGTCGATGAAGTGTTGGGCTGCCGCGCTTTTGCCGCTGCCGATGCCGCCGGTCAGGCCGAGGATCCAGGGTTTTTCCACAGGGGTATTCATTTCAAACCGACAAACTGCCAATAGAAGTCGGTCATTTGACCACCCCAGAGCAAGGCAATCCAGCCGGCAATTGCCAGGTAGGGGCCGAAAGGGATCGGCGTCGAGGTCTGCGCTTTGCGCAGACGCAGCACAATCACGCCGAGCAACGCGCCCACCAGCGAGGACAGCAGAATCGTCAGCGGCAGTATCTGCCAGCCGCCCCAGGCGCCGAGCAGCGCCAGCAGCTTGAAATCGCCATGGCCGATGCCGTCCTTGCCGGTGATCAGCTTGAACAGCCAGAACACCGACCACAGCGCCATATATCCGGCCACCGCGCCCCACAGCGCATCGTGTAACGGCACAAATAACCCGAAACTGTTAACGATCAGCCCCAGCCATAACAGCGGCAGCACCAGCACATCAGGCAACAGTTGATGTTCGCTGTCGATCAGGCTCATCGCCAGCAACCCCCACGTCAGCACGATCAGCGCGCAGGCCGGCCAACCAAAACCCAGGTGCCACGCAATGAAGGCTGACAGCAGGCCGCAGGCCAGTTCGGTCAGCGGATAGCGTTTACCGATCGGTGCAGCGCAGGCCGAACAGCGCCCGCGCAAGCACAGGTAACTGAGCAGCGGAATGTTTTCCCCGGCGCGGATTCGGTGTGCACAGTGCGGGCATTGGGAGTGAGGAAGCAGCAGGTTGTAGGTCGGCAACGCTTGATCCGCGGGCAAGCCGAGCACCTCATGGGCCTGCTCGCGCCAATCGCGCTCAAGCATTTTCGGCAGGCGCCAGACCAGTACATTGAGGAAGCTGCCGACCACCAGCCCCAGCAGCAACGCGGTGCAGACAAAGGCCAGCGGATACAGGGCGAAGAGTTCGTCGAGAGGCATGTCAGACCGCTGAGCCGAGTTGGAAAATCGGCAGGTACATGGCCACCACCAGCCCGCCGACGATCACTCCCAGCACCACCATGATGAACGGCTCCATCAGGCTGGTGAGGTTGTCGACCATGTTATCCACTTCCTCTTCGTAAAACCCCGCGACTTTGTCGAGCATGTCATCGAGGGCGCCGGACTCTTCGCCGATGGCGGTCATCTGCACCGCCATGTTGGGAAACACGCCCGTGCTGCGCATCGAGAAATTCAACTGCATGCCGGTGGAGACATCCTGGCGCACGCGCAGCACGGCGCGTTTGAACACCACGTTGCCGGTGGCACCGGCCACCGAATCGAGCGCCTCCACCAGCGGTACGCCGGCGGCAAAGGTGGTCGACAGAGTGCGGGCAAAACGGGCGACGGCGGATTTATACATCAGCGTGCCCACCAGCGGCAGTTTCAGCAGTAAGGTGTCGCGGCGATCGCGCAAGGCCTGGGATTTTTTCAAGGCATGGCGCAGGCCGAAAATGGCCGCCACCAACACCAGCAGCATCGCCCACCACCATTGCTGCATGAATTCCGAAAGGCTGATCACCATCAGGGTGAAGCCCGGCAGTTCGGCGCCGAAACCAGAGAACACCGACTCGAATTGCGGCACGACCTTCACCAGTAGAATCCCGGTGACCACCGCCGCCACCAGCAACACGGCTGTCGGATAGGTCATGGCCTTCTTGATCTTCGCTTTGAGCGCTTCGCTCTTCTCCTTATACGTTGCGACGCGTTCCAACAGGGTGTCGAGGGCGCCGGACTGCTCGCCGGCGTCGACCAGGTTGCAATACAGCTCGTCGAAGTACTGCGGCTTTTTGCGCAGCGCGGTGGCAAAGCTGTTGCCCGCCGCGACTTCCTGCTTCACCTCGTCCACCAGTTTGCGCATCGCCGGGTTTTCGAAGCCCTCGCCGATGATGTCGAACGATTGCAGCAGCGGAACACCGGCCTTCATCATTGTCGCCATTTGCCGGGTAAACAGGGCAATGTCGCGAACCTTGATGCGCTGACCGAAGCTGAGCAAGGACGCCGACTTCTTGCGCACCTTGCCGGGGGAGATCCCCTGTTTGCGCAACTGCGCTTTGATCAATGCCGGGGTTTGCCCGCTCAGTTCACCTGAGACTTTGCTGCCTTTGCGATCCGTACCTTCCCAGGCGTAGACGCTGATTTTCGCTGCCTTGGCCGCCATGTTCAGTCCTTGCTGACTCGGTTGATTTCCTCAAGGCTGGTAATGCCTTGCATGGCCTTGTGCAGTCCAGAGGTGCGCAAATCGTCGAAGCCGTCGCGGCGCATCTGGCTGTCGATTTCCAGTGAATTGCCCTCGGCCATGATCAGCCGTTGCAAGTCCGGTGTGTTTTTCACCACTTCATAAATCCCCACGCGTCCCTTGTAACCGCCGTTGCAGTGATCGCAACCGACCGGCTCGTAGATCGTGAAACTGCCGATGCGTTCCTCGGGGAAGCCTTCCTTGATCAGGGTTTCGCGAGGAATGTCGATGGGCTTTTTGCAGTGGCTGCACAATTTGCGCGCCAGCCGCTGGGCGATGATCAGGCTGACCGAGGTGGCGATATTGAAGCCGGGAATACCCATGTTGTGCAGGCGCGTGAGGGTTTCTGCGGCGCTGTTGGTGTGCAGGGTCGACAGCACCAGGTGCCCGGTCTGTGCGGCCTTGATGGCGATTTCGGCGGTTTCCAGGTCGCGGATCTCGCCGACCATGATCACGTCCGGGTCCTGACGCAGGAACGAACGCAGAGCCTGGGCAAAGTCCAGGCCCTGCCGTGGATTGACGTTGACCTGGTTGATGCCTTCCATGTTGATCTCCACCGGATCTTCGGCCGTGGAGATATTGATGTCGACGGTATTGAGAATATTCAGGCCGGTGTACAGCGACACGGTTTTGCCGGAACCGGTCGGGCCGGTGACCAGAATCATCCCTTGCGGCTGCTTCAGCGCGGCCAGGTACAAGGCCTTTTGCTCGGGCTCGTAACCCAGTGCATCGATGCCCATCTGCGCGCTGGACGGGTCGAGAATCCGGATCACCACTTTTTCGCCCCACAGGGTCGGCAAGGTGTTAACGCGAAAATCGATGGATTTGCTTTTCGACAGGCGCATTTTGATCCGCCCGTCCTGGGGTTTGCGCCTTTCCGAGATGTCGAGACTGGCCATGACTTTCAGGCGCGCGGCGATGCGTCCGGCCAACTGGATCGGCGGTTTGGCCACTTCGCGCAGCATGCCGTCGGTGCGCACCCGCACTCGATAATTTTTCTCGTAGGGTTCGAAGTGCAGGTCGGAGGAGCCGCTTTTGATCGCATCCAGCAGCATCTTGTGCACGAAGCGCACGACGGGTGCATCGTCGGCGTCGAGGCCGCCGATGGCGTCCTGCTTATTGTCGTCGACGGACTCGACGTCCAGCCCGTCGAGATCGACATCGGCCATTTCTTCGAGGCCGCTGGTGTGGGTCTCGAAAAACTTGTCGATGGCATCGCTGAGCTTGTCGTCCTCGACCAGAATCGCTTCGGTGCTCAGGCCGGTGCTGAACTGGATGTCGCTGATTGCCTGCTGGTTGCTCGGATCGGAGATACCGACAAACAGTTTATTGCCGCGTCGCCACAAGGGCAGGGCGCAATGCTGGCGCACCAGTTTTTCACTGACCAGTCCTCTGGGCTGGGTTTCCTTGTCGAGGCAACCGAGGTCGAGCAGGGCCATGCCAAAATGTTCCGAAGCGATTTCGGCGATCTGCCGGCTTTTCACCAGCTTGTTGTGCACCAGATAATTGACCAGCGATACGCGATTGCGCTGCGCTTGTTGCCAGGCCTGCTGGGCGCCTGTTTCCGTGAGCAGTTCGGCCTGCACCAATTGCTTGGCCAGACCGCTCAGAGCGATGTCATTCATGGGGATTCCGCACGCTTGCCATTCATGACTTATAGCCTAGTCAAGTGACAGCGCCAAACACGGCCGGTGCAGGTGACAAAAAGTGTCAGATAGTGCGGTTGCAGGTTGTAGGAAACCGCACTGTCAAACCCTCGCGCCCAGTGGGCGGGGCCTGAAGGCGTTGGCATGGGCTGTGCTGAGGCTTGTTCAGATCATGAGATTTCGCCTCATGCCTGGAGTGTGTCTATGAAAAAACAACAAGGCTTCACATTGATCGAGCTGCTGATCGTGGTGGCGATCATCGGGATCTTGGCGACCATCGCCCTGCCGCAGTATACGAAGTACCAGGCGCGGTCGAAGGTGACGGCGGGGCTCGCGGAGATCAGTGCATTGAAAGTGCCGTTTGAGGACACGATCAACCAGGGCACCGATCCGACATTGACGCTGGTTGCAGGCAGTGCCGCGGTGACCACCTCCAATTGCGCCGTGACGGCGTCGGGTACTGCTTCGACGGGCGCTGGCACAATCGTCTGCACGATCAAAAACGCCCCCGGCCCGGTCCTCGACAAGACTATTACGCTGACTCGCTCGTCCGGCACTGGTGCTGGTGTGTGGACATGCGCTACCACCGTCGCCCCCGATTACTCGCCCAAAGGCTGCACTGCCAGCGGTACATAATCGCGGCCTGCCGACCGAATGCCCCGCGCTTGCGGGGCATTTTTTTAATTCTCACCGCTTCACAAAAGCTCTAATAATTTCAGCAGCTTATGAACTTTCCAAAAAACCGCAAGTTGCATGTGAAGAATGCCCCAGTCATGCATTTTGCATGAAAATGAAAATTGCCTGTTTTCGTAAGTTATTGTTTTTAAAGTGTTTTACCTGTTCGAAAAAGTTGGCACAGCGTTCGCAATATCTCCAGTAACCCTGCTGACAAGCGTTACAGCAGACTTCAAGTAAAAACAGGAGTTACTCGTATGAAGAAGTTCGCTATCACTGCCGCTGCTACCGCTCTGACCCTGACCATGGCTGGCGGCGCATTCGCCCAGACCACTCAGGCTACCCAGTCGCCAATGGTTCTGGCTGCCGGTGAAGTTACTCAAGCGAAAGAAGCTACTTCCGATACCTGGATCACCACCAAGGTCAAAGCTGATCTGGTCACCGAAAAAGGCATTCCTGGCACTGACATCAAGGTTGAAACCAACAAAGGCGTTGTTTCCCTGTCGTCGACCACCGCAGTAACCGAATCGCAGAAAGAAACGGCTGTGGCCATCGCCAAGAAAATCAAAGGCGTCAAAGCGGTCTCCGCTGACGGCCTGAAAGCCGAGTAAGGCAAGGCTTCTCGCCTGGACCGGGAGAAGACGCGACAGGCGGGCCGAGCAATACGTCTGTCGCAACTTTAGAGTTCATGCGAACGGTCACAGGGATGTGACCATTACAGGCCCCGGCACTTGTGTCGGGGCCTGTTCTATTTCAGGGGGCACACAAAACAATGTAGGAGTGAGCCTGCTCGCGATAGCGGTCTGTCAGTTGAATCAGTGTTGACTGACAGACCGCTATCGCGAGCAGGCTCACTCCTACAAGGGGGGATGTTCTTCAATTACCGCGTTTGCTGGTTATCTGTCGCAGGCGATTGCCTTCGAAGCGCAGGTATTGGTACATGCCGTTGTTCGGGCCGTAGGTCCATTCTTCGACCTGAAACTCTTCGCGGCGATTGGCGCTGCGCTTGTAGCCCAGAACGTCACGACTGACCGGTTCGCCACATTTTTGCAGGACCTCGCTTGAGCGGTCGCCAAGGCTGATCAACTGGCTGCCGCAGCGCAGGGTATCCGACGCTGACGCATGGCTGGCGGCACACGTCAGCGCGAGCACAGCCAGCCAGTGACGCGTTGTCATTCGGCATCCAGGTGCATTTGCGTTACCACCCGGCCATCGCTCTCGGCCTCGCCAAGATTGGCGTCGATGAAGTACACGCGGTCATCCTCAAGCTTGCCCTTGTCGACCAGGTAATCCTTGATCGTGCTGGCGCGATCCTGACCCAACTGACGCAGCAGCACGTCGCTGCCGCTCCAGAACGCGATCACGCCTTCGCGCATTTTCGCCGTACGTTCTTCCTTGCCCAGATCCTTCCATTCTGCCGGCGGCTGGGTTTTCAGGCGGGTGCGATAAATACCCTCAAGCAACGGGCCTTTCTCGCTGTCAGGCACTTGCAGCAGCGACGCCTGGGCCGGGACCTTGTCGCCACGGCGCTGGAGCATCTTGTAGTAGTTGTATTGGTATTCCCGTTCCAGGCGCTGCTCGGCGAGTAGCGGGCCGTCGCTGCTTTTCGCGGCGGTGCCTTCGATTTCCAGGCGCAGGGCCGGACGTTCCTTGAGCGCTTGCGACAGTTTCACCAGCGCCGCTTCGGCGTCTTTGCTCAAGTCGCTGGACCCCGGCGCGAAGGACACGGTGCCGAGGTCTTCGGAACCACCGCCACTGACCAGCCCGCCAATCATCTTGAATGGCGCGGCGGCGGCTTTGACGATCAGGTTGCGCAGGGTCTGCCAGACAATCGGCATCACGCTGAACTGAGGGTTATTGAGGTCGCCGGTCACCGGCAACTCGATGGAAATCTTGCCGTCGACGTCCTTGAGCAAGGCTATCGCCAGTTTCAGCGGCAGGCTGACAGCGTCCGGGCTGTCGACTTTTTCCCCAAGCTGCAATTGCTCGACCACCACTTTGTTGTCGGCTTTCAACTGGCCGTTGGTGATCAGGTAATGCAAATCGAGATTGAGCCGGCCCTTGCGGATGCGGTAACCGGCGAACTTGCCGGAGTAGGGCGTCAGGGTGGTCAGTTCGACCCGTTTGAAACTGGTGGCGATGTCGAGGCTGGCCATCGGGTCGAACGGGTTGACCGCACCCTTGATGGTCACCGGTGCATAACGATCGACCTTGCCTTTGATGTCGACGCTGGCCGGCTTCGCCTGACGACTGTCGATGGTGCCGATCTGACCGTTGAGCTGCTGCACGGCGGTGGCGAAGTTCGGTGTCAGGCTAAAGTCGGCGAAGTTGGCCGAGCCGTCGTTGATCGCAATCGCGCCGATGTGAATGCCCAGCGGTTTGTCTTTGCCGGCGGGTTTCGCGGCGGTCGTTTTTGTACCGCTGTCAGCCGGTTGCGCGATCAGCAGGTCGTCGATGTTGGTGGTGCGGTCATCGTTGATCATGAAGCGCGCATAGGGCTGGAACAGGTTGACCTTGTCGATCGACAGGCTGTCGCCGTGCTGGTAGTTCAAGCCTTCGACCACCACTTGCTGCCACTTGAGGAAGTCGCGGGTCTTGAGCGTGTCGAGGGTGTGCAACTGATCGATCTGCGCGCGGCCGGTGACGCTGAGCGCCAGCGGTTCGGTGCTTTTCAGGTTGACCTTCAGGTCACTGCCGAGCATGCCGCTGCGCAGCTCCAGACGAATAAAGGGATTGATGTAGGACTGCGCGACACGCAGGTCGATGTCCTGGGTCTTGACGTTGAGCTGCGCGTTGACCGGTGCCAGATTGACCGTGCCGTCAGCGCTGATCTTGCCTTGCTTGCCCAGCCCGCTGTCGAGTCTGAGCTTGAAAGGCGAGCCGTTGAGGCTGTCGAAATCCTGCAGGTCAACGTTCAGCGGGGTGATATCCAGCGCCACCGCAGGCTTGGCGGAACGGTCGGCCAGGTGCACGGTGTAGTTGCGCAGTTGCACGTCTTTGATCAGCACCTGCCACGGTTTGCTTGGCGCAGTCGATTCAGGCTTGGGTGAGTCGGCGGCCGCCGGCGCATCGGCCGGCTCGGCGGCGGCATTGGCAGCGGGTTTCGACGGCTGGCTGGCGAACAGCTTCTGCCAGTCGAGTTGGCCGTCGGCTTCCAGCGCGGCCCAGGTTTCCAGTTTGTTGCTACGAATTTTGCCGACCAGCACTTGCTGCTTGGCCAGATCCACGGAGGTTTCGCTGACATCGAGGCGCTCTAGCTTCGCCAGCGGCCGGCCGTCCGGTGCCTTGATGGCGAACGGTGCAATGCTCACCGCTACGTTGTTGAGCAGCAGTTCGGTCTGTTTCGACAGATTGAGTTTGTACTCGGTGCTGAGGCTGACCACGCCGTTCTCCAGCACCAGCGGCACCGCGTCGCGCACGTAAGGCCAGAACGCTTTCATCTGGCCGTCGGTGACTTTCAGTGTGCCTTCTGAGGTGAAGGGGATCAGGCTGAAGTTGCCGCTCCAGTCGATCCGCCCACCAGCGGGGCCGATCGCTACCAGAGTCATGTCGGCGCTGTCTTCGGGCAGGGTACTGAGGTTTTTCAGCTCGAAGCTGAGGTCGTCATAGAGGAATTCGATGGGCTCGCTGGGCCGCACATCTTCGAAATGCACGACGCCGCCGGCCAGCTTGATGTTGTCGATGCGCAGCGGAAACGGCTTGGCGTCGGGATCGGCGGGTGTCGGCTCACTCGGCGGGATGTTGAACAGGCCGAGCAGGTTGAGCTTGCCGTCCTTGGCGAAAAGGATTTCGCTCTTGGGCTTGTCCAGCTCGATGTCCGACAGATGCAGCGCTTTGGTCCACAGGCTGTCGAGTTGCAGGTTGGCGTAGAGACGGTCGAAGCCGACCTGTTCCTTGCCCGGTTCGCCAATCATCAGGCCCCACAGGGTGACTTCAAGGCTGAACGGGTTCAATTCGATGCGCTGCAGGTGCGCCGGCACCGTCGCGTAGTTCGCCAGTTGCTGGTTGGCCACACGCAGGGCAATGCCCGGCAGGATCAGAAACCCCAGCAGGCTGTAGAGGGCCAGGGCGGTCAACAGGGCGCCAATCGCGCGAATCAATCCTTTGGGCATGTGCGGCTTCATCTGTCTGAATCGGAGTGCCTTGGAGTATGGCACGCGATTCTGGTTCCGAAGTGCTTGATGTGGGAGAGGATTGTTCAGTTTTCTCTGTAGGAACAGATTCCCATTGTAGGAGTGAGCCTGCTCGCGATAGCGGTGTGTCAGTTACCGAAATTGTTAAATGACATACCGCTATCGCGAGCAGGCTCACTCCTACAAGGGCGCGGCGTCTTCAGGAAAGTGGCTAAAGCTGCAAGATGAGGGTTTTCAGCGGTGGCTGCTGATCCAGCGACGGGAAGTCGGCGCCCGGTGTCATTACGCTCCAGTCGCGTACCGGTCGCCCGGCTTTCTCGGCGCAACGCAGCACTTGCTCGCGCCAGTCGTCCATGCTGACTTTCGCCAGGTTGTTGCAGCAGATCAGCACGCCGTTGTCAGCGGTGGTCAGCAGGGCCGGTTTGAGCAGGCTCTGATAGTCGCGCAGCAGATCGACGGTGCCGAACGCACTTTTCGCCCAGGCCGGCGGGTCGAGCAGGACCAGATCGTATTGACGTTGTTCGAGGCGCTGATAGCTCGGCAGTTTCTGCCCGCGGCGCTGACTGATCGGCAGGCCGGCGAGCTGGCGGATCGCCGGGAAGTAATCGGACTGAATGAATTGCATCGGCGGCAGTTGCGGATTGAGTAACCCGTTTTCGCGGCCGACCGCCAGATTGCCCTCGGCGAAATCCAGGTTGCACACCTCGCGCGCACCGCCCGCCGCAGCACTGAGGCCTACGCCGCAGGTGTAGGCGAACAGGTTGAGCACGCTTTTGCCCTGGGCGTGATCCTTGACCCAGCCGCGCGTGTTGCGCAGGTCGAGGAACAGCAGCGGGTCCTGCCCGGCATGCCGCCCGCGCACCCGGTAGTTCAGGCCCCATTCGTGGCCGACCAGATCCGCCAGTGCCGCGTCATCTGCGGTGTAAACGCTGTCTTGGCGATCGATTCGCGAGTTGCCACGGGAACGGTCGTTGTAGACCAGCAAGGTGTCGAAGCCCAGCGTCTGGTTGACCATCGCATGCAGTTGCAGCAGCTCATCTCGCTCCAGCGACTGATGGAAACTCTGCACCAGCAGTTGCGGACCGTAGCGATCAATCGTCAGGCCGCCGGCACCTTCCTGGCTGCCGTGGAACAGGCGATAGCAATCGGTACCCTGGCTGTGCAGGGTCGCGAGCAGGTCCTGGCGTTGATCGAGGGCGGCGCGCAGCGCCTGATTCAAGGAAGACATGCGGGCGCCTTGCTGACGGGAATTGGGGCGCGGGAGTTTAACAGTTTGCCGGGCGATGGCGTGATGGCCTTCGCGAGCAGGCTCGCTCCCACATTGGCACTGCGGTCACTTGTTGGGAGCGAGCCTGCTCGCGAAGCTATTGATTCAAACGTTTATCAACGAGGTCTTGTACGACGCTTGGATCAGCCAGCGTCGAAGTATCGCCAAGAGTGTCGAGCTCATTGCAGGCGATCTTGCGCAGGATGCGTCGCATGATTTTGCCCGAACGGGTTTTCGGCAATGCCGGTGCCCACTGGATCAGGTCCGGTTTGGCAAAGCTGCCGATTTCCTTGCTGACATGGGCCAGCAGGTCTTTTTTCAACGCGTCATCGGCTTCGGTGCCGTTCATCGGCGTGACAAATGCATAGATGCCCTGACCTTTGACGTCATGGGGATAACCGACCACCGCGGCCTCGGCGATGCTGTCGTGCAGCACCAGCGCGCTTTCCACTTCGGCAGTGCCGATGCGGTGGCCGGAGACGTTGATCACGTCGTCAATGCGCCCGGTGATCCAGTAATCGCCATCCTCGTCACGCCGCGCGCCGTCACCGGTGAAGTAGTAGCCGGGATAAGGTTTGAAGTAAGTGTCGATCATCCGTTGCGGGTCGCCATAAACGCTGCGGATCTGCGCCGGCCAGCTCGATTTGATCGCCAGCACGCCGCTGCCGGCGCCTTTGATTTCCTTGCCCACTTCATCCAGCAACACCGGTTGCACGCCGAACATCGGTTGCGTCGCGCAGCCCGGTTTGATCCGTTGTGCGCTGACCAGCGGGCTAAGCATGATGCCGCCGGTTTCGGTCTGCCACCAAGTGTCGACGATTGGGCAGCGCTGCTCGCCGACCACGTTGAAATACCATTCCCACGCTTCCGGGTTGATGGGTTCACCGACGCTGCCGAGCAATCTGAGGCTGGCGCGCGAAGTTTCCTTCAACGGGCCGGCACCTTCACGCATCAACGCGCGCAGGGCGGTGGGCGCTGTGTAGAAGATGTTGACCTTGTGCTTGTCGATCACCTGCCAGAAACGCGCGCTGCTCGGATAGCTCGGCACGCCTTCGAACATCAGCGTGGTCGCACCGTTGGCCAGCGGCCCATAAACGATGTAACTGTGGCCGGTGACCCAGCCGACGTCGGCGGTGCACCAGAACACCTCGCCGTCGCGGTAATCGAGTACGTATTTGAAGGTCATCGCCGCCTGCAGCAAATAGCCGCCAGTGGTATGCAGCACACCTTTGGGCTTGCCGGTGCTGCCGGAGGTGTAGAGGATGAACAGCGGGTCTTCGGCGTCCATCGGCTCGGGCGGGCAATCGTCGCCGACCTCACGCACGGCCTGGTGGTACCAGAGGTCGCGGCCCTCGACCCAGTCGACTTTGCCACGGGTGCGCTCGACCACCACGACGCTGCTGACGTTCGGGCAACTTTGCAGGGCTTTATCGACGTTGCTCTTCAATGACACAACGCGGCCGCCGCGCACGCCTTCATCCGCGGTGATCACGGTGCGGCAATCGGCATCGAGGATACGGTCGCGCAGGGAGTCCGGGGAGAAGCCGCCGAACACCACTGAATGAATCGCACCGATCCGCGCGCAGGCGAGCATCGCGTAAGCGGCTTCGGGGATCATCGGCATGTAGATGCACACCCGGGCGCCTTTTTTCACGCCACGGCTTTTTAGCACGTTGGCCAGTCGGCAGACATGCTGGTGAAGTTTTCGGTAGGTGATTTGCGCCGATTCAGCCGGGTCGTCGCCTTCCCAGAGCAGGGCGGTCTGCTCGCCGCGTTGTTCCAGGTGGCGGTCGATGCAGTTATGACTGACGTTGAGCTTGCCACCGACAAACCAGGCCGCTTCACCGGTTTTCAGGTCATAGCGCTGAACGGTCTGCCATGGCGTACTCCAGTCGAGAAAACGCTTGGCCTGTTCGGCCCAGAAGGTGCTGGGGTGTTCAATCGATTCGCGGTACAGGCGCCGATACTCGTCCTGACTCAACTGCGCAGCCTGGCGCACGGCATCGGCTTTGGGGAACGTGCTGATATCGAACATGACGGTTCCTTATTCTTGTGGTGCGACAGGAATAAAGATGCGCCGATGGGCGGAAGGGTTCAAGCCGGAACAGAAATCCGATTGCGGATGTTGAATTCAGGTGTACACAAAACGACTGTGGGAGCGGGCTTGCTCGCGAATGCTGTGTCTCAGTCAACAAAGAGGCTGAATGATCCACCGCATTCGCGAGCAAGCCCGCTCCCACATTGGCAATGTGTCGCCCACAAGTTCGTGGGCAACCTATTTACATCACCCGCGATGACGCCCACGGAAGTAGTTGATCAGGCCCTGGGTCGAAGCATCGTCAGCCACGGTCTCATCGCTGCCGACCAGACGGTTGTAGACGCCTTTGCCCAGCTCCTTGCCCAGTTCCACGCCCCACTGGTCGAAGGCGTTGATGCCCCAGACCACGCTTTGCACGAACACTTTGTGTTCATACATGGCAACCAGTGCGCCGAGGCGACGCGGGCTGATGCGCTCGACCACCAGGGTGTTGCTCGGACGGTTGCCCGGGATCACCTTGTGCGGTGCAAGTTTGCGCACGTCTTCCTCGTCCATGCCCTTGTCGCGCAGTTCGGCTTCGGCTTCCGGCAGGGTCTTGCCGAGCATCAGCGCCTGGCTCTGCGACAGGCAGTTGGCGTACAACCACTGGTGGTGGTCAGAGACCGGGTTGAAGCTGACGATCGGCACGATGAAGTCGGCCGGGATCAGTTGGGTGCCCTGGTGCAGCAACTGGTGGTAGGCGTGCTGACCGTTGCAGCCGACGCCGCCCCAGATCACCGGACCGGTGTCGGTGGACACCGAGGTGCCGTCCTGACGCACGCTCTTGCCGTTGGATTCCATGTCCAGCTGTTGCAAGTGCTTGGTGATGTTACGCAGGTAGTGGTCGTACGGCAGGATCGCGTGGCTTTGCGCGCCCCAGAAGTTGCCGTACCACACGCCGAGCAGGGCCAGCAGCACCGGCATGTTCTGTTCGAACGGCGCGGTCTGGAAGTGCTGGTCCATGGTGTAGGCACCGGACAGCAGTTCCTTGAAGTTGGACATGCCGATCGCCAGGGCAATCGGCAGACCGATCGCTGACCACAGCGAGTAACGACCGCCGACCCAGTCCCACATCGGGAAAATGTTTTCTTCGCGGATGCCGAAGGCCACGGCCGCCGCGTTGTTGCTCGATACGGCGATGAAGTGACGATACAGCTCGGCTTCCGAACCACCCTGGGCCAGGTACCAGGCGCGTGCCGCCTGAGCATTCTTCAGGGTTTCAAGGGTGTTGAAGGATTTCGACGAAACGATGAACAGCGTGGTTTCGGCGCGCAGTTTCTGCGTCAGCTCGTGGAACTCACTGCCATCGATGTTCGCCAGGTAATGGCACCGCACGCCTTTCTGCGCATAGGACAGCAGCGCTTCGGAGACCAGCTCAGGGCCGAGGAACGAGCCGCCGATGCCGATGTTGACCACGTCAGTGATCGGCTTCTCGGTGTAACCACGCCACAGACCGTCGTGGATGCGGCCGACCAGATCGGTGATCTGGTTCAGCACCTTGTGCACTTCCGGCATCACGTTGACACCGTTGACCGACAACTTGTCGCCTACCGGGCGGCGCAGGGCAGTGTGCAGGGCCGGGCGACCTTCGGAAGCGTTGACGATTTCACCGTCGAACAGCGCTTTGATCGCGCCCTTGAGATCGACTTGATTGGCCAGACCCACGAGCAGGTTGCGGGTCTCGGCGTTGATCAGATTCTTCGAATAGTCGAGAAACAGTCCGCAGCTGCTGAGGGTGAACTGATTGAAACGCTGCGGATCGGCGTTGAAGGCTTCGCGCATGCTGAAATCCTGCATGGCTTGGCGGTGATCTTTCAACGCTTGCCAGGCAGGCAGAGCGGTAACGTCATGAGGAGTGCGGTAGTACGCCATCGCTGCGGTTTTCCTTTTTACTTGAACGGCCTTTTGAACACGGAACAGATCCACCACGCCGCGCTCGGCGTGGGATCAACTGTGTCGACACGATTTCTGGACACAGGGCGAATACAGTAAACCTCGCGCTGCGTTCTGTCTTGACTTTGTCTGACCAGATCCCTGTACTTTTTTAACATTCGAACAGGGATTTGGCCGACAAACGGAGAGGGACGGCTGCTGCGGTGGCTCAGGCGAGCTGAACCGGGATGGCGTTGCTGGTGTGGCTCAGTTCATTGCCCGGCGCCATGTACAGCATGCGCGGTTTGAAGTTGAGCAGTTCGGCTTCGCTGTAGTGAGCGTAGGCACAGATGATCACGCGGTCGCCGACCCTGGCCTTATGAGCGGCGGCGCCATTGACCGAAATCATCCGCGAACCTTCTTCGCCGCGAATCGCATAGGTGGTGAAGCGCTCGCCGTTGTCGACGTTATAAATCTGGATCTGCTCGTACTCACGAATGCCGGACAGGTCCAGCCACTCGCCATCGATGGCGCACGAACCTTCGTAATCGAGCACCGCATGGGTGACTTCGGCGCGGTGCAGTTTGGCCTTGAGCATGATCGCGTGCATGAGGGGTTTTCCCGGGTTGGAATCGAACGGCGGGCAGTGTGCCTGAAGGCTTGGGGGGCGGCAATATGGCTGAAACGAGTTCTCCAGAACGCCGCAAACCTTGTAGGAGTGAGCCTGCTCGCGATAGCGGTGAGTCAGTCGATGGAGCTGTGACTGACGGACCGCTATCGCGAGCAGGCTCACTCCTACAAGGGGGATTTCCGTGTGCTCAGATCGGGCTATCGAGGTTCAGATGCAGGTTGTCGATCAGCCGAGTGGTGCCGAGGAATGCCGCCACCAGAATCACCAGGTCGCGATCCTCCGCGGTCGCCGGACGCAACGTCAGGCCATGGCGAATTTCCAGGTAATCCGGACGCAGGCCTGCCGATTCCAGCAGTTGCAACTGCGCGCTGATCAGCGTCGGGTAATCGCGATCACCTTGTTTGATCGCTTCGGCAATATTGCTCAGCGTGCGATAGACCACCGGTGCGACCGCGCGCTGGTCCTCGCTGAGGAAACCGTTACGCGACGACAGTGCCAGACCGTCGGCCGCCCGCACGGTGGGCTCGCCGATGATCTGGATCGGCATGTTGAGGTCATGCACCAGCGCACGGATTACCGCCAGTTGCTGATAATCCTTCTGGCCGAAGATCGCCAGGTCCGGCTGGACCATGTTGAACAGTTTGCTGACCACCGTCGCGACCCCTTCGAAGTGCCCCGGACGGCTGGCGCCGCACAAGCCTTCGGACAGTTGCGGCACGCTGACCCGGGTTTGTCCGGCCATGCCGTCCGGGTACATCTCTTCAACGGTCGGCGCAAACAGCAGGTCGCAACCGGCTTCGAGGAGTTTTTCCTGGTCAGCCGCCAGGGTGCGCGGGTATTTGTCGAGGTCTTCGCCGGCACCGAATTGCAGCGGGTTGACGAAAATGCTCGCGACCACGAAATCGACCCGTTGCGTGGCCTTGGTGACCAGTGCGACATGGCCGCTGTGCAGGTTGCCCATGGTCGGCACAAAGCCGATGCGTTTGCCTTCGCTGCGGGCGCGGGCTACAGCGGCGCGCAGTTCGCGTACGGTTTTGACGGTGTTCATGCGGAGAATCCGTGTTCGATGCCAGGGAACGTGGTGGCTTTGACTTCGTTGACGTAGGCCTTCAGCGCGGACTGGATACTGTCCTGACCGTGCATGAAGTTCTTGACGAATTTGGGTACGCGGCCGGTGATCGACAGGCCCAGCATGTCGTGCAGCACCAGTACCTGGCCGTCGGTCGCATTACCCGCGCCGATACCGATCACCGGAATCTTCACGGCCTGGCTGATTTCTGCCGCCAGTTCACTGGGCACGCATTCGAGCAACAGCATCGCCGCGCCGGCCTGTTCCAGCGAGATCGCGTCGGCACGCATCTGCCGCGCCTGATTCTCGTTGCGGCCCTGCACCTTATAGCCACCCAGAATGTTCACCGCTTGCGGTGTCAGGCCCATGTGCGCGCAGACCGGCACGCCGCGTTCGGCCAGCAGGCGGATCGACTCGGCCAGCCACAACGCACCTTCGACCTTGACCATGTGCGCGCCGGCCTGCATCAGCATGGCGCTGTTGCTCAAGGTTTGCTCGAGGGTCGCGTTGGCCATGAACGGCAGGTCGGCCAGGATCAGGGCGTCGGTGTTGCCGCGTTTGACGCAGGCGGTGTGGTAGGCCATTTCTGCGGTGGTCACCGGCAGGGTGCTGTCGTGACCTTGCAGGACCATGCCGAGGGAGTCGCCGACCAGCAGCACTTCGACTCCGGCCTCGTTGCAGGCGTGGGCGAAAGTCGCGTCATAGCAGGTCAGCATGGTGATCTTTTCACCTTTCTGCTTGAGGCTCTGGAGCGTGGTCAGGGTGATGGCTGGCATGTAAAAAATCCTCGTTCAGGCGCTCTGGAAACTACAGCGAGTAACGCGCGTGATTCGTCATCTACTCAGGCGCACGGTCTCGTGTCGTGCTTATAAGGCCTGGATTGCGCCCGTATGTGCCGGGTTGGCGGCAGCGGGACGCCTATAGTCGTGATGAGCCAACAGGAAGTCAATTGCGTGTGTTACCGCATTGTTACGTGCCGGGTGTTACCGGCGTTACTGATGCGATTCAGCGTGGCGGCGGGGTTGGTTTGGGGGATTTTTGTCTGACAAGAACTGAAGATTGACAGGTGACCTGTGGCGAGGGGATTTATCCCCGTTGGGTCGCGAAGCGGCCCTATTTTAGTAATACAGGTTTGGTCAGATTTGGGGCTGCTTCGCAGCCCAACGGGGATAAATCCCCTCGCCACACAACCGCATTCCACAGGGGATTTGTGTCAGGGCTGTGAGAGGCGTTCCAGGCCGACGAACGGGCAGGCTGCCAGCAGGTCGGGCAGGGCGCGGCCGTCAGGCAAGCGCAAATTCTGTGGGGCGAGTTCGGCGAGGGGATAGAGCACGAACGCGCGCTCCTGCATCTGGTAATGCGGGACTTTCAACCGTGGCTCGTCGATCAGGCGATCGCCGAACAGCAGAATGTCCAAATCCAGGGTCCGCGGCCCCCAGCGCTCCAGACGCTCGCGGCCCTGATCATTTTCGATCGCCTGCAAGGCATCGAGCAGTTCAATCGGTGCGAGCGAGCTGTCGAGCGCGGCCACTGCGTTGGTATAACGCGGCTGACCGGGCAGCAGGGAATCGCTTTGATAAAAAGCGGAAACGCCGGCAAGGGTGGTTTGCGGCAATTGCCCCAGCGCCGCGACGGCGCTGCGCAATTGTTCGGCGGGGGCAGCGAGGTTGCTGCCCATGCCGATGTAGATACGCTCCATGGCTTACTCGCCCGTCGCGCTCGGCGCACCGGCGCGTTTGCGCTTGGAACCGCTGCTGCGCCGACGTTTGCGTGGCGCGCCACTGGCATCGTCACCCTTGCCGCTGAGGTCGCGGATCATGTCGCGACGCTCGCTGTCGTTGGCGTCCTGATAGTCCGTCCACCATTCGCCGAGGCCATCGGTTTCCTCGCCCGCGCTCTCGCGCAGCAGCAAGAAGTCGTAACCGGCCCGGAAACGCGGATTGTCCAGCAGCAGGTCGGCGCGTTTGCCGCTGCGGCGTGGCAGGCGCTCCTGCATGTCCCAGATCTCGCGGATCGGCATGGTGAAGCGTTTTGGAATCGCGATGCGCTGGCACTGTTCGGCGATCAGTTCGTGGGCGCCTTCCTGCATCGCCGGAATGGGCGGCATGCCACGTTCCTGCAAGCGCAACACGCGGGCCGGCAGCGCAGGCCAGAGCAGGGCGGCAAACAGGAACGCCGGGGTCACCGGTTTGTTCTGCTTGATGCGCAGATCGGTGTTGGTCAGCGCTTCGCTGATCAGCGTGTGGGTGTACTCCGGGTTGTATTCCAGCGCCTCGGCACTGGCCGGGAACAGCGGGGCGAACAGTTGCAGGTCGACCAGCATTTCAAAGGTGATCGCGCCGTGGCCGGAGAGGAACAGCTTCAGCACCTCTTCGAACAGCCGCGCCGACGGAATCTCGCGCAGCATCGGTGCCAGCTCGCGGATCGGCTGCACGGTGTGCTTTTCGATACCGAAATTGAGTTTGGCGGCAAACCGCACGGCCCGCAGCATGCGCACCGGGTCTTCCTGGTAACGCTGTTTGGGGTCGCCGATCAGACGGATCAGGTGATTGCGAATGTCGTGCACGCCGTTGGCGTAGTCAAGAATGCGCTCGCTGACCGGATCGTAATACAGGGCGTTGATGGTGAAGTCGCGGCGTTGCGCGTCTTCTTCCAGGGTGCCGTAAACGTTGTCGCGCAGGATTCGCCCGCTTTCGTTACGCGAAGACTGGTTGCTGTCTTCGTCGTCTTCGTTGACCGGGTGATTGGCGCGGAAGGTCGCGACTTCAATGATCTCGCGACCGAAATGGATATGCACCAGTTTGAAACGGCGGCCAATGATCCGCGCGTTGCGGAATTCGGCACGGACCTGCTCGGGGGTGGCGCTGGTGGCGACGTCGAAATCCTTGGGCGTGATGCCCAGCAGCATGTCACGCACGCAACCGCCGACCAGATAAGCCTGGTAACCGGCACCTTGCAGGCGTTCGACGATGTTCACCGCATAGCGGCTGAACTGCGTTTTCTGCAGCGAATGTTGGCCGCTGTTGAGCACTTCAGGGGTGCTGCGGATGTGTTGCGTACGACGCACTGGAGTTCGGAATGACTGGAACAGCTTCTTCAGCATGGGATGCACTGTTTGAAGGAATGTTCGGCCATACCAAAAGAATGACCGCATGATGGGCGCAGATTCTAGCATTTAGTCGGGGGATGGTGTAGGACACCGCAGATATGAGCTGTAAGCCGCAAGCTGCAAGGGTCGAGCGAGGGAAAGCAGGGGGGATTTCAGCGGAGGGAGAAACTACAAGGGGAGCCGAAGCTCCCCAAGAAGTAGTTGCGTGCTCTTTTTATTATTGATTCGGGCTTCTTGTTTTTGTTGAGTGCCCTCGCCACGAAGTGTTTCCTTCGTGACCCTCCCAATCGGGAGCCAAGAGCAAACGGATTGCTTTGGTCGCTGAATTGCAGTGATCTGTCGATCCAACCAGTACAGGCTCTGTCTTAGGACAGTTTTTGTTGTTCTCGGCCTGGTCGTGGGGCAAGCCCCAAATACAACGCCTCTCCAAAAGAATCAGTTAGCTGCGCCTCTCGCCGTCTTGTTTTTATTGTGCGTGAGTCGATTCGTCTTATTTTTATTGTCTTGTTCATTGCTTGTTATTGTTCTTGTACCAAACATATAGCAGGGTGCGTGCCAACTTTTGCCAAGCCCAGTAAAACAAGGGGTTAGGTCGATATAACCGTTTTGCAGGGGCGAAAAAAAGCCGGGGTTTCGTTACCGATAACCCCGGCTTCTGTTACGTGAATCGACTGCGGTAACAGTTTCTTCACAAGGTCATGCGTTACCCGCCCGCGTGTTGGGTAACGCTCAGCTCTCGCTGGCGACCCCGGTCTTGCGGCGTGGAATGCCCAGACGCTGACGACGCTCCCACAGGCATTTGCGGCTGACGCCGAGTTTGCGCGCCAGTTCGGTCTCGGTCATGTGGTCCTGATGCTCGAGGACGAAGTGCTGGAAATAGTCTTCCAGCGACAAGTCCTCAGTCGGCTCATGGCTGCTGTTGCTGGCGTTACCGCCGGTCTGTGGCGGCAGGCCGATGAACTCGTCGTCTTCCAGATCGCTCAGCTCGATGTCGATGCCCAGCAGGTCGGCGGAAATCTCCGGGCTCTCGCTGAGAATCACCGCGCGCTCGACCGCGTTCTCCAGTTCACGCACGTTACCCGGCCAGGAATAGTGCCGGATGGCCTGTTCGGCATCGGCGGCAAATTTGAGATCGGTGCGGTTGATGCGCGCGCTCTGGCGAGCGAGGAAGGCATTGGCGATCTCGTTGACGTCGGCACCGCGCTCGCGCAGCGGCGGCAGCTTCAAGGCAATCACGTGCAGGCGGTAATAAAGGTCTTCACGGAACTGGCCGATTTTCGCCAGGCTTTTCAGATCGCGGTGGGTCGCGGCGATCAGACGTACATCGACTTTCTGCGATTGCACCGAGCCGACCCGGCGAATTTCGCCTTCCTGCAAGACCCGCAGCAAGCGAGCCTGGGCTTCCAGTGGCAGTTCGCCGATTTCATCGAGGAACAACGTGCCGCCGTCGGCGGCTTCGACCAGACCGGCGCGCCCGGCGCTGGCGCCGGTGAACGCGCCTTTTTCGTGGCCGAACAGTTCGGACTCGATCAGGCTTTCCGGGATGGCCGCGCAGTTGACCGAGATCATCGGCGCCTTGGCGCGTTTCGACAGGTTGTGCAGGGCGCGGGCCACCAGTTCCTTGCCGGTGCCGGATTCGCCCTGGATCAGCACATTGGAATCGGTCGGCGCGACTTTGCGGATCTTGCTGTACAGGTCCTGCATGGGCGGGCAGGAGCCGATGATGCCGATCTCGCCGTTGCTGTTGTCGCTGGCGGCCTTGCTGCTGCCGTTGGTCGGTTTGCTGGCAACGGCTTCGCCGCCAGCCGGGGCCGATTGCCGATCGCGCAGGATCCGCGCGACGGCCTGGAGCATTTCATCGTGGTCGAAAGGCTTGGCGATGTAATCCACCGCGCCCATCTTCATCGAGTCGACCGCCGAGCGCAGGCTGGCGTAGCTGGTCATGATCAGCACCGGTGTGCCCTGGCCAAGCTTGATCAACTCGGTGCCCGGCGCACCCGGCAGGCGCAAGTCGCTGACGATCAGATCGAACGTGGGAATGGTGAAGCGTTCTTGTGCTTCCTGCACTGAACCGGCTTCGCTGACCTGGTACTGGTTACGTTCCAGCAGGCGGCGCAAGGCGGAGCGGATAATTGTTTCGTCTTCGACGATCAAAATGTGCGGCATTGATTCGATACTCTCGACGGTCTCAGTTCACAGCGGACGTCGCTTCGACATGACGCGGCAAGGTCACCCGGATACGGGTGCCGCGTTGGCTTTGTACATCAGCCGGGCTGTCGATGGTGATTTGTCCATAATGCTCTTCAACGATGGAATAGACCAGTGCAAGGCCCAGACCGGTGCCTTCGCCAGGATCCTTGGTGGTGAAGAAGGGTTCGAACAATCGGTCCATGATGTTCTTCGGAATGCCGCTGCCTTCGTCCTCGACGATCAGATCGACCGTGTGTTCGCCGGCTTCGCTCTTGACCCGCACGGCGCTGCCGGGCGGCGAGGCGTCACGGGCGTTGGAGAGCAGATTGATCAGTACCTGGGCGAGCCGTTGCGGATCGCCTTCGACCCAGTGTTCGGGGTCGCACAGGTTGTAGAACTGTACTTCGAAGTTGCGTCGGTTCAGGGCCAGCAGGCCGATGGCGTCCTGCGCGACCTGCGCCAGACAAACGGGCTCGTCACTGTGCTGATGGCTGCCGGCGTGGGCAAAACTCATCAGCGACTGGACGATGCGCGACACGCGTTTGGTCTGCTCGAGAATCTGCCCGCTGATTTCCGTCAGCTCACTGTCGTCTTCACGCTCTTCGCGCAGATTCTGCGCCAGGCAGGCGATCCCGGTAATCGGGTTGCCGATTTCATGGGCCACACCCGCCGCCAGGCGACCGATGCTGGCCAGACGTTCGGAGTGCACCAGTTTATCTTCGAGCATCTGCGTTTCAGTCAAATCCTCGACCAGCAGCACCAGGCCGCTGTTGCCCGGCGCCAGCGGCTCATCGATTGCCGCTTTGTGCAGGTTCAGCCAGCGAGTTTGGCCGTCGAGGGCCAAGTGTTGTTTGTGCAGGTGCTCGTCGGGCAGGTCGATGAAACCCTGCAGCAACTCTTTCCACGGATTGGCAATGGTGCTCAGGCGCGAGCCGACGACCCGTTGCGCGGCAATCCCGGTCAACTCTTCCATGGCCTTGTTCCACATCAGGATCTCCTGATCCTTGGCCAGCGAACACACGCCCATCGGCAGCTCTTGCAACGTCTGCCGGTGGTAACGGCGCAGCGCATCGAGTTCGGCGGCCAGACCGGTGAGACGCGAATGGTAATCCTCGAGACGGCTTTCGATGAAATGAATGTCTTCGGTGACGTAATTTTCGCCGCCAGCCTTGTACGGCAAGAAGGTTTCGACCATGTCCTGCGCCACGCTCGGCCCCATCAGGCCGGAGAGGTTGGCTTCAATGCGATCACGCAGTCGGCGCAGGGCGTAAGGCCGGCGCTCGTCGAACGGCAGGTAAAGGTCACGCAGGGCCTGTTCGACTTCTTTCTGTGCGGCTTTGGCGCCGAGCGGTTTGGCCAGTTGTGTGGCGAATTCCTGTGGCGAGGCCGCGTGCAGCTCACGACGTTGCGGGCGGCGCACGTTATCCACCGCGCAGGCTTCGGCGGCACTCGCCTCTTCCGGGCTGGCGTTGGTGAACAGCGAGATCAGGGTGAACATCAAGACGTTGGCCGCCAGCGAGGCGATGGCCGCCATGTGCCAACTGGTGTCGTCGAGCACATAAATCATGTTCAGCAGGGGAATGTAGAAACCCTGCAGATTGCCGACCAGCGGCAGCAGCATGGTCACCACCCAGACCAGAATCCCCGCCAGCAAGCCTGCGATAAAGCCGCGACGGTTGGCGGTCGGCCAGTACAGCACCGACAGCACCCCCGGCAGAAATTGCAGGGTGGCGACGAACGCGACGATGCCGAGGTTGGCCAGATCCTGTTCGGCGCCGAGCATCAGGTAGAAACCGAAACCGGCCATGATGATCGCGACGATCAGCGCCCGGCGCGTCCACTTCAGCCAGCGGTAGATATTGCCTTCGGCCGGCGGCTGGTAAAGCGGCAGCACCAGATGGTTGAGGGCCATGCCCGACAGCGCCAGGGTGGTGACGATGATCAGACCACTTGCCGCCGACAGCCCGCCAACATAAGCGAGCAGCGCCAGCGGCTTGCTGTTGGCGGCAATGCCGATGCCCAAGGTGAAATATTCCGGATTGGTCGTGGCGCCAAGTTTCAGGCCGGCCCAGAGAATCAGCGGCACCGCCAGGCTCATCAACAACAGGAACAGTGGCAAGCCCCAGCTCGCGCTGACCAGCGAGCGTGGGTTGAGGTTTTCGGTGAAGGTCATGTGATACATGTGCGGCATCACGATTGCCGAGGCGAAGAACACCAGCAGCAACGTGCGCCATGGCCCTTCCTGTAACGGCGTATGCAGCGCGGCGAGGGCGGTCTGGTTCTGCAGCAGCCACAGCTCAAGATGCTGAGGGCCGTCGAATACCCCATAGAGCGCATACAGGCCGACGCCGCCGAGGGCGATCAGCTTGATCACCGACTCAAAGGCGATGGCGAACACCAGCCCTTCGTGTTTCTCGCGGGTGGCGATATGGCGCGAGCCGAAGAAGATCGTGAACAGAATGATCAGTGCACAGAACGCCAGCGCCACGCGGCTCTGAATCGGCTCGCCGGTCAGGATGCCGATGGAGTCGGCCACTGCCTGAATCTGCAAGGCGAGCAGGGGCAGGACGCCGATCAGCATGAAAACCGTGGTCAGCGCGCCGGCCCAGGTGCTGCGAAAACGGAAGGCGAACAGATCCGCCAGCGACGACAACTGATAAGTGCGGGTGATTTTCAGGATCGGATAGAGCAGCACCGGTGCCAGCAGAAATGCACCGGACACGCCGAGATAGCTGGAAAGGAAACCGTAGCCGTACTGATACGCCAGACCCACCGTGCCGTAGAACGCCCACGCGCTGGCGTAAACCCCCAGCGACAAGGTGTAAGTCAGCGGGTGGCGAATGATCGCTCGCGGGATCATGCCCCGTTCGCTGACCCAGGCCACGCCGAACAGCGCCGCCAGGTACGCGGCGCTGATCAGAAGCATCTGGGTCAGGCTAAAGCTCATCGGCATCTTTTTGGCTCTGCAGGATGAAGGTCACGACAATCAGGATCAGCCAGAGCAGATAAGGGCGATACCAGGCGCCCGTCGCGTCGATCCACCAATCCATGATGGCGGGGGAGAACAGATAGATCCCGACGACCAAAAGCAGGACCAAGCGATAGATGTACATCCCGGCCTCTCTTTTTTATGCGCGTGCCCGAAAACGTGCGGCGATGGTAACGGATGGGCGCGCGACTGCAAGTGTCGTCATTGCAGTTGCGCTTCAGGCAGCGTCAGTGTGCGTGGAATCTTGTCCGCATCCCAATGAGTGCTGCCCCAGGCGAGCAGTTCGTGCGGCGAAGCGCAGGCCAGTTCGCTGCCGGGTTTTTGCCCCAGTGCGCGCAGGGCACGCAGCAGCAACGGCGTGGCTTGATCGGCTTCGAGCGGCGGTGAACGGTAGGACTTGCCGAGCTTGTTGCCGTCGGGCTGGGTGATCAGCGGCAGGTGCAGGTAGCGCGGTTGTTTCAGGCCCAGCAGCTCTTGCAGATACAACTGGCGGGGCGTCGAGTCGAGCAGGTCGGCGCCGCGCACGATGTCGGTGATGCCTTGCCAGGCATCGTCGAGCACCACGGCGAGTTGATAAGCGTAGAGGCCGTCGCGGCGGCGGATCACGAAGTCGCCAACGTCACGGCCCAGATGCTGGCGGAATTCGCCCTGCACGCGGTCGATGAAGTGGTATTCCAGTTCCGGCACGCGCAGACGGATCGCCGCATCTTGCTGGTCATGGCCGGCGTTGCGGCAAAAGCCGGGATAAATCCCGTGATACGGCTCAAGTTGTTTGCGCGAACAGGTGCAGGCGTAAGCCAGACCGTGATTGAACAGGCTGTCGAGCACTTCGGCATAGGCCGCGTGCCGCTCGCTCTGGCGCACCATTTCGCCGTCCCATTCGAAGCCGTAACTTTCCAGGGCCTTGAGAATCGCCGCTTGCGCACCGGGCTCTTCGCGCGGCGGATCAAGGTCTTCCATGCGCACCAGCCATTGGCCGCCCACCGATCGGGCATCGAGGTAGGAGGCCAGCGCAGCGACCAGCGAACCGAAGTGCAGGTGGCCACTGGGGGTGGGGGCGAAACGGCCGATGTAGGCGGGGGAGGTTTTGGCGGTCATGAGAGAAAATACAATTTTTTCGGGATTCGGCACATTACCTCTGTGGGAGGGGGCTTGCTCCCGAAGGCGGCTATTCAGACACCTTTGATGTCGAATGACACGCCGCATTCGGGAGCAAGCCCCCTCCCACAAAGGCAGTCAAGAGGCGGGGCGGCAGGCAAACCGCACAAACAAAAACGGAGCGTTCGCACGCTCCGTTTGCTGTTCAGGCCGAAATTACTTGCCGACCTGCTTTTCCTTGATTTCCGCCAGGGTCTTGCAGTCGATGCACAGATCCGCTGTTGGACGGGCTTCGAGGCGCTTGACGCCGATCTCGATGCCGCAGGACTCGCACCAGCCGTACTCTTCGTCTTCGATCAGTTGCAGGGTCTTGTCGATTTTCTTGATCAGCTTGCGCTCGCGGTCGCGGGCGCGCAGTTCGAGGGCGAACTCTTCTTCCTGGCTGGCACGGTCGGCCGGGTCAGGGAAGTTGGCCGCTTCGTCTTTCATGTGATCAACCGTACGGTCGACTTCCTGCATCAAGTCCAGTTTCCACTTGTTCAGGATCTTGGTGAAATGCGCGCGCATCGGAGCGCCCATGTACTCTTCACCCGCCTTCGGAACGTAAGGTTCGAAGCCGCTGATCGTCGCTTGCTGCTGTTGCTTTGCTTGGGTGGACATGAAATAGACCGCCTCTACTCTTGTAATCCATTGCGCAGGAAGCTCCATCACCGACACCTGCCGGCCCTGCGGCTGCAAGCGGGCGAACTTACCAGATCAATTCAGCCGGCGCTACTCCCGGATGTCGAGGCCCCGGCGGGTGGCGCTTGCAGATGTTTGGCAAGTCGTGTCTGGTGGGATGCAGACCTGTTCAATCAGTGATTTTAGTCAATCCTGGAGCGAACGCTCATCTCGTTACAGTCCAGTGTTCTTGAGGCTGTGACCGCTGCGGGTTCTCGCTCGTTCCGGTAGATGGGTAGAATCGACTCTTTTTTCCGTCGAAGGCAATCCAATGGCCCCCTACAGTGCGCGCAGTCGTGCGATCGAACCGTTCCATGTAATGGCGCTGCTGGCGCGGGCCAACGAACTGCAGGCCGACGGTCACGATGTGATTCACCTGGAAATCGGCGAGCCGGACTTCACCACTGCCGAGCCGATCATTCGCGCCGGACAAGCCGCGTTGACCGCGGGCAAGACCCGTTACACCGCGGCGCGCGGCATTCCTGAGCTGCGTGAGGCGATTTCCGGGTTTTACCAGTCGCGCTATGGCTTGAATATCGATCCGCGCCGGATCCTGATCACGCCCGGTGGTTCTGGCGCGCTGCTGCTCGCGAGCGCGTTATTGGTCGATCCCGGCAAGCACTGGCTGCTGGCGGATCCGGGCTATCCGTGTAACCGGCACTTTTTGCGTCTGGTTGAAGGTGCGGCGCAGTTGGTGCCGGTCGGGCCGGACGTGCGCTATCAACTGACCCCGGACCTCGTCGAGCGGCACTGGGACCATGACAGTGTCGGCGCGCTGGTCGCCTCGCCGGCCAACCCGACCGGGACGATTCTGACCCGTGCCGAGCTGGCCGGGTTATCCACAGCCATCCAGGCGCGGCACGGCCATTTGGTGGTGGATGAGATCTACCACGGTCTGACGTACGGCACCGATGCCGCCAGCGTGCTCGAAGTCGATGACAATGCGTTTGTCCTGAACAGTTTTTCCAAGTACTTCGGTATGACCGGCTGGCGTCTCGGCTGGCTGGTGGCGCCGGACGCGGCGGTCGGCGAACTGGAAAAACTTGCACAAAACCTCTACATCAGCGCGCCGAGCATGGCGCAGCACGCGGCTCTGGCCTGTTTTGAGCCCGATACGCTGACGATTCTCGAGGAACGCCGCGCTGAATTCGGCCGCCGACGGGATTTCCTCCTGCCGGCGTTGCGCGAGCTGGGCTTCAACATTGCCGTCGAGCCTGAAGGCGCTTTCTATCTTTATGCCGATATCAGCCAGTTTGGCGGCGATGCCTTCGCGTTCTGCCAACATTTCCTCGAAACAGAACACGTGGCCTTCACCCCAGGCCTGGATTTTGGCCGCTATCAGGCCAGCCACCATGTGCGGTTCGCCTACACGCAAAACCTTGCGCGCTTGCAGGAAGCGGTGGAGCGCATCGCCCGGGGTTTGAAGAGCTGGCAAAACTGATGCGTTTTTATCCACCGCTGGAACAGGCGCGGCTGATCCGCCGTTACAAGCGCTTTCTCGCTGACATCGAAACCGTCAGCGGCGAATTGCTGACCATCCACTGCCAGAACACCGGTTCGATGCTCAATTGCCAGGTCGAGGGCGGGCAAGTCTGGTTCAGTCGCTCCAACGACCCGAAACGCAAATTGCCCGGCACTTGGGAAATCGGCGAAACCCCACAGGGGCGCTTGTTTTGCGTGAACACCGGGCGCGCCAACGGACTGGTCGAGGAAGCGTTGCAGGCCGGCGTCATTACCGAATTGGCCGGGTTTACCGCTTTGAAGCGGGAAGTGGCTTATGGGCAGGAAAAGAGCCGCATCGATTTCCGCCTCGAATACCCCAGTGGCCCGGCTTATATCGAAGTGAAAAGCGTCACGCTGGGCTTCGACGGTACGGCCGTGGCCGCGTTTCCCGATGCGGTGACCCAGCGCGGCGCCAAGCATTTGCGTGAGCTGGCGCATCTGGCACGGGACGGGATCCGCGCGGTGCAGTTGTATTGCGTCAATCTCACCGGGATTGAGGCCGTGCGTCCGGCCAGGGAAATCGACTCGGCCTACGCCGATGCGCTTCTCGAAGCGGTCGCTTGTGGCGTCGAGGTGCTGGCGTATGGCGTGCGCCTGGATCATCAAGAGATGGTCATTGATCGCCGTCTCGACGTATTGCTCAACGGTTAAACGTCGATCCACAGCCCTTGCGCATCTTCGCGGCAGACAATCGCCGTCAACGCTTGCCCGGCGCAGGGGCCGGCGACGCATTCACCGTCCTCGATCAGAAACAGGGCGCCGTGGGTGGCGCACTGGATCAGACTGTTGCTCGGATCGAGAAACTGGTCGGGTTGCCATTCCAGCCCGACGCCTCGGTGCGGGCAGCGGTTGAGGTAGACATAGGCCTGCCCGCCACGTCGCACGGCAAACAGCTTTTTCCCGTCGATATCGAAACCGCGACTACCGGCCTCGACCAGATCGACCCCGGCGCAGAGAAACTTCATGGCTATCCTCAAGTGTCCGCTCGTGTCTGGATATGTCCGAGCTTGACGTTTAAATGCAAACAATTATCAAATGGCGGCCTTCTCCCACGGGGATCGGGCAGAGGCCGAGGATACTTGGCCTGTCGTCCGGATGCCCGGGAAACCTTATTCAAGGAAGCTGTGTATGCGCCTGAGTGCTCGCGTTGCTGTGCTGTGTGTCGGCCTGTTTGTCAGCCACCAGGCCGCAGCGGCGGATTTGCCGCAACGCTGGGTCAGTGCCGGCGGCGCGTTGTCGGAATGGGTCAGCGCGCTGGGCGGCGAATCGAAACTGGTGGGTGTCGACACCACCAGCCAGCATCCGCAATCGCTGAAGGCACTGCCGAGCATCGGTTATCAGCGCAGCCTGTCCGCGGAGGGCATCTTGAGCCTGCGCCCGGACATTCTGATCGGCACGGAGGAAATGGGCCCGCCGCCGGTGCTTGCACAGGTGAAAGCGGCCAAGGTGCAGGTGCAGTTGTTCTCGGCCGAGCCTGACCTGCCAACGCTGGAAAATACGCTGACGCAACTCGGGCAACTGCTCGGTGCGGAACAACAGGCGGCGCGGTTGCTGCAAACGTATCAACAGCAACTCGCTGCGCAAAAGGCGCGAGTCGCTCAAGCGCAAACTCGACAGAAAGCCCCGGGCGTTCTGCTGTTGCTCGGGCATGCCGGCGGCAAGCCATTGATCGCCGGCAAGGACACCGCGGCCGATTGGCTGCTGCAACAGGCGGGCGGGCATAACCTGGCGACGCACACCGGCTACAAGGCGTTTTCGGTAGAGGCACTCGCCGGTCTTGATCCGCAAGTGCTGGTTTTTGCTGACCGGGCACTCACCGGTGAGGCGGCAAAAGCTGCGCTGTTCAAGGAAAACCCGATCCTTGCCGGCAGTCGTGCGGCCAAGGCCGGGCGCGTGCTGGAGCTGGATCCGACGTTGCTGGTCGGCGGGCTTGGACCGCGTCTGCCGGCAGCGTTGAAAACCTTGTCGGACAGTTTCTATCCGGCCAAGAGCGACCAATGACCAGATTGGTCAAACCTCGCGCGCTGTTTATCGGCCTGGCGCTCCTGTGTTTGCTGGCGATCTGGCTGTCACTGGCGCTGGGACCGGTCAGCCTGCCGCTGTTCGATACGCTGCGCGCGGCATTGCGCATGCTCGGCGTGCCGCTGGCGCCGGAAGGTCTGGAGCAGGCTGAGTTGATCGTCGGGCAGATTCGTCTGCCGCGTACGTTGCTCGGGCTGGCGGTTGGCGGGGTGCTGGCGTTGTCCGGCGTGGCGATGCAGGGACTGTTTCGCAATCCGCTGGCGGACCCGGGGCTGGTCGGGGTGTCCAGTGGTGCGGCGCTGGGTGCTGCGGTGGCGATTGTCGGCGGCTCTTTTTTTGGCGGTTTGCCGGAAGCGTTCGGCCCCTATTTATTGTCGGTGTGCGCATTTCTCGGCGGGCTTGGTGTAACGGCGCTGGTTTATCGGCTCGGCCGGCGTAATGGTCAGACCCATGTGGCGACCATGCTCCTGGCGGGCATCGCGCTGACGGCACTGGCCGGTTCGGCGGTCGGGCTGTTCACGTATCTGGCCGACGATGCGACGTTGCGCACGCTGACGTTCTGGAACCTTGGCAGCCTTAATGGCGCCAGTTACGCGCGGCTGTGGCCATTGCTGATCATCAGCGCTGCGGTGGCAGCGTGGCTGCCGCGCCGGGCCAAGGCACTCAATGCCTTGCTGCTGGGTGAATCCGAGGCCGGGCATCTGGGCATCGATGTCGAGCGGCTCAAGCGCGAGTTGGTGTTCTGCACCGCGCTGGGTGTCGGCGCGGCCGTGGCGGCGGCGGGGATGATCGGTTTTGTCGGGCTGGTGGTGCCGCATCTGGTGCGCTTGTTGTCCGGTCCCGATCATCGCGTGTTGCTCCCGGCCTCGGTGCTGGCGGGCGCGAGCCTGCTGTTGCTGGCCGATCTGGTGGCGCGTCTGGCGCTGGCGCCGGCGGAGTTGCCGATCGGTATCGTCACGGCGTTTATCGGTGCGCCGTTCTTTCTTTACCTGCTGCTGCGAGGGCGAGCCTGATGTTGCGCGCCGACCATCTGCACGTTCAGCGTGGCCGCAAGGTTGTGCTCAGTGACGTCACGCTCCAGCTCGAACCGGGCGAAGTGCTTGGCGTACTCGGGCCGAACGGTGCCGGTAAAAGTACCTTGCTCGCAGCCTTGTGCGGTGAGTTGGCGCCCAGCTCAGGCGCGGTCTGCCTCGATGGGCACGGGTTGAATCATTGGAACGGCACACAGCGGGCGCAGCGTCTGGCGGTGCTGCCGCAGGCATCGACGCTGGATTTCGCCTTTCGTGTCGAGGAAGTGGTCGGCATGGGCCGGTTGCCTTATCAGAGCGGTCGGGTGCGCGATGACGAGATTATCGCCGCCGCGCTGGCCGCGGCAGACGCCGGGCACCTGAGCGGCCGCAGTTATCTGGCGTTGTCGGGTGGCGAGCGCCAGCGCGTGCATCTGGCGCGGGTGCTGGCCCAGCTCTGGCCGGGGCAGGCGGGGCAAACGCTACTGCTGGATGAGCCGACGTCGATGCTCGACCCGCTGCATCAGCACACGACCTTGCACGCGGTGCGCGAGTTTGCCGGCCGTGGCGCGGCGGTGCTGGTCATCCTGCATGATTTGAATCTGGCGGCGCGTTATTGTAATCGGGTCTTGCTGCTTGAAGCTGGGCGCCCGGTAGCGCTGGACACGCCTGAGCGAGTGTTGCGCCCGGATTCGCTCAAGGCCGTGTTCGGGCTGGACGTGTTGGTGCAACCGCACCCGGAGCGCGGGCATCCGCTGATCATCGCCCGCTGACTGGAATGTCGAGGAGATTGCATGCGCCGGATGTGGCTGTTGGCGGTGGTGTGGCTTACCGGGTGCCAGCATGTTGTTGCGCCGCCGCCCGTCGACGGCGAGATTCGCGATTTGCGCAGCGGCCAGGTGCTGACGGCGCAAGCGCTGATTCAGCGCCTGGCCAGCTCCGAGCGAGTGATTGTCGGCGAGCAGCATGACAATGCCGAGCACCACGCGGTGCAGTTATGGCTGTTGCAGGCGCTGGGTGAGCAGCGCGCGCAAGGCAGTCTGTTGCTGGAAATGCTTACGCCCGATCAACAGCCCAGGATCGCCAGGTTGCGCCAGTCCGCCGCGCTCCCTGCCGATCTTCCTGCTGCCTTGGCTTGGCAGGAAGGCTGGGACTGGAAGCTTTACGGGCCGATTGTGCGATTCGCGCTCGCACAACCGTATCCGCTGCTGGCGGCAAATCTTGATAACGCCGAGGTCCGTAGCGTCTATCGCAATCCACCCGCTTTGAGCGGCCCGCTCAGCAATGCTGAGGCGGTGAAGGCGACGTTGCTGGAGCAAGTCAGCGATTCCCACTGTGGTCTGCTGCCCGAGTCGCAAATGCCGGCGATGCTTGCTGTTCAGCAACAGCGCGACCGGCGCATGGCCGAACAGCTGATGGCGGCGCCGCATCCTTCGGTTCTGTTGGCCGGTGCATGGCACGCCCGTAAGGATGTCGGCGTGCCGCTGCACATGCTCGACCTGGGCGCCGCGCAGGCCCCGAGCGTGCTGATGCTGGCCGAGCGGGGCGCCGAAGTCACGCAGGCGATGGCCGATTACGTCTGGTACACCGCTGCCATGCCAGCGCAGGATTATTGTGCACAGATGCGTCAACAGTTGGTCCGATGACTTTTCCGCAGGCAAAAAAAGACCCGGTAAAAACCGGGTCAAATAACCGTGATTAGCCTGATGAGGAGATAATCTGAGAGTCCGAACCAAGGGCTTTTCAGAATATCGACTGATCTCGCGACCAGTTGTGATAATCATAGCGATTCTCATTATCGAGTCAACAACTGATTCCGTATTTATTTGTTTCAGGCGTTGAAGTCGCCCGTCATCCCGCGAAAACCTGGGGATCGGTATTACCGATCGAGCGGTGCCGTTTGCGTGAGTTGCCGGTTCAATTGGCCGATGCGCCGCGCCATGCTCTCGATCAGGCTGTGGGCGATCTTCGGGTTGGTGCGGGTCATGCTCAAAAAATGATCGCCGGGAATCAGCATGACGGTACTCGGCTCGCGAGCGACGACCGTGGCATTGCGTGGCTCGCCCGTGAACAGCGCCATGGCGCCGAAGATCTCGTCCTTAAGCACCTCACCGACCTTGTGCCCGTCCACAAACGCCTCGGCGTGCCCATCGATGATCACAAACACATGATCGGCGGCGTCCCCCTGATGGATCAGGGTTTCCCCGGCTTCTACCCGTTTGAAACCGTGGGTACTGCGAAATTCTCGGGGCTTGAGGTCAGCGACGGCATGGGCCAGAAGTCCCATCTGTCCCAGCAGATATTGCAAAAACTGCTCGCAACGGCCGCTGTCGGCAAACAAGTGCAGTAACACCTCGCTGCGTCTGTAGGGCAGCAAGCGCAATGGTCCCTCTGCGCACAAGCGGCAGTCGGCCCACGCCTCACCTTGCTGGAGACCAATCAGATCGCCTTCCTGCCAATAAAACAGCACCCGCGTGCCGATACCGCCGTTGATCACGCCGTCCTCCAGCAGAAACAACTGGTCGGCGGGCAACTGCGCCATCAGGTCTTCTGTTGCCTGCAGTTCGAGCAATGGCCCGCACGGTGTCAGACCCAGCAGCCATTGCGCGGGCATGTTCTGCAAACGATTGATCAAGGCATCGGCGTGCGCCGATTGTTCCCCCAGTACATACATGACGACAATGCCCGCTCAATTCTTGTGGCGTGAAGAGATGGCGTCGAGCTGCTTGTTCAGGGCGTCCTTGCGTTCGGCGGGGATGTCGTTCCAGTGCACATCCATCAGCGCGCCTTCGATCGCATACAACAACACCTTCGATGCACGAAACCCACGGGTACGCACGGCCCGATAGGCGTCCACCGCGCCCAGGCGCCGCAAGTCCGAGGCGCTGTGGATGCCCACGGCATGCAGCCATTGCGCCGACGTCTTGCCAAGATTTTTCAGGTGTTGCAGTTCATCATTCATCAAGCCTCCTTGCGACGGCCGAATGGAGCGTGGGCGAGCTTCTCAGGAGTGTAGCCATCAGTAGGAAAAGCGTGGTTGTTTGGTCGGATTCGACGCAAATGCTTCTAAGAAAGGGAGGAAAGATCTGCGAACGCAGAAGGGCGTGGCGTAACACATATAACAGTAGGAGTGAGCCTGCTCGCGATGACGGACTGACAGACAGCACATTTGCTGAATGTTAAACCGCTATCGCGAGCAGGCTCACTCCTACATGGGGGGGGTAGTGTCAGGTGCTGAACATGAATCTCAGCGCGTGCGATACCGCAACCGCGTGCCGAAATTCATCGACATGAGAATCTCGTCCGCGCTCAGCTCCGGCGGGAAGTACGCACCGGAAATCTGTGCGTGGGCCAGGCTGGCGCCTTCGAGCGAAGCCTTACGGAAATCGATGCCGCGCAGATCGGCGGAGCGAAAGTAGGCGTCCCGGAAATCCACGCCATCGGCGTTCAGTTCACGCAGGTCGAGGCCACGGAAGTCGCCGCCGACCATGTCAATCGGGCCGTCCTGTGGACGCTCCTTGTTGAAACCGGCGATGTCATCTTTGTGCAGCAAGGCATACAGCGGGGTGTCGAGAAGTTTCGGCTGGCTCATGTCAGATCACCTGTTGGTTTTATGGCGCCAGTATAGTGCCACTATTTGGCGGCCGTGAAGCGAGCGAGGGCTTCACGGCCGAAATAGTTTCTTACAGACCTGGCAGGCGCTGACGGATCTGCGCGACCACGGTGTCCAGCGTGCCGGATTCATTGGTCTGCACGCGTTTGCTCCGGAGGATTTCTTCCGGCGTCAGCGCTTCGCGGTTGGCCTGCTGCGCCGCGATCACTGCCAGGGTGGCGTCGGACGGATCCTTTTGATCGGCCTGACGCAGCGCCAGCCAGCTCTCGATGACCGCTTGTGGGGCGTTGCAGTCGAGAATCAGGAACGGCGTGCCGGTGGCCTCGGCGATTTTTGCAGCGCTGTCACGTTGCTCTCGCTTGAGGTAAGTGGCATCAATCACTACCGGGAAACCGGCGTGCAGGATCACTTCGGCGATTTCATGCAGACGCGCGTAGGTCGCGGCGCTGGCCTCGGCGCTGTAAATGCCGGCCTGCACGTCATTGGCAACGGTCTGTTCACCGAACAGGCGCTTGCGCTCGACGTCGGAACGCAGACGAATCGCGCCCAGCGCTTCGACCAGGCGCATCGCCACATGGCTCTTGCCGACCGCGGAGACGCCGTGGGTGATCGCCATGAAGCGCGAAGGAATGGTGCTGTAGCTTTCCGCGAGGTTGGCATAGTTGCGGTACTGGCGCAGGGTAGTGGCGCGCTGCACCGCCGTCGCGTCCGCCGGCATGCTGAACAAGGCCACCTTGGCGCGCACCAACGCGCGGTAGGCTTTATAGAAGTTCAACACTTCCAGGCCCTGGTAGTCGCCGGTCAGTTCCAGATACTGGCTGATGAAACGCCGGGCCAGCGATTTCAGTCCGCGGTCTTCCAGGTCCATCGCCAGGAACGCAGTGTCGGCGTAGACGTCGGTGAAGCGGAAGGGTTCGTTGAATTCGATGCAGTCGAAAATCACCACCTTGTCATCGATCACGGTGGCGTTGCCCAAATGAATGTCGCCGTGGCATTCACGGGTGAAACCGTCAGCCTTGCGCTGGGCGAGCAGTGGCTTGAGGCGCTCGAAGCTGCTTTCGGCCCAGGCTTGCAAGGCTTCAAGTTGCAGCAAGTCGTTCTTGTCGCTGAGGAACGGCAGGATCTGTTCGAAATTCTGTCGGACCGGCGCCATCACGCTGTCCGGGGTGCCGGCGTCGTGTTCGGCCGGGACTTTTGGTGCGTTGAGGTGGAAGTGCGCAATCTGCTCGGCCATCGCATCAATGTGCTGAGTGGTCAGCTCGCCGTTGGCCTGAAGGGTGCTGAGCAAACCGGTCTGTGGGAACTGACGCATCTTCAGCACGTATTCGATGGCCGGGCCGTCGCCGCCCAGTAACGGTGCTTCGACGCTGCCGGTGACTGGCAACACTTCCAGATACAAATCATCGGTCAGGCGCTGATTCAGGCGCAGCTCTTCAGCGCAGAAATGCGCGCGGGCGTCCAGGCCGGTAAAGTCGAGGAAGCCGAAATTCACCGGTTTTTTCACTTTATAGGCAAAGGGCCCGGTGAGAATGACCCACGAAATATGGGTTTCGATGACCTGAAACCCTTCGACGGGATGCGGGTAGAGGGCCGGGTTTTGCAGGGCAGCGATCAGGGACTGGCTCACGGGCGATCCTTCAGAGACGGGGGAGATTCGAGGCGGCCATTATGGCTGCTTGCCCGCCTGACGCAAACCTCGGAGCGTGCCTGTTGAGGATCAATAAAGTGCGTATAATCCGCCGCCATGACTCGATCCCGATCCCCCCGTACCAAGAAAAAACCACCAGCCAAGGGCATGAACCCGTGGTTGAGCTGGGCCATTAAACTCAGTCTGGTCGGCCTTGTAGTGCTGGCCGGCTTCGCCGTCTACCTCGATGCCGTGGTGCAAGAGAAGTTCTCCGGCAAGCGCTGGACCATTCCGGCCAAGGTCTACGCGCGCCCGCTTGAGCTGTTTGTCGGACAGAAGCTCAGCAAGGACGATTTCCTCACCGAACTCGACGCCCTCGGCTATCGCCGCGAAGCCGTGAGCAACGGTCCCGGCGCCGCCGCCGTCAGCGGCAATACGGTCGATCTGAATACCCGTGGCTTCCAGTTCTACGAAGGCCTGGAAAAAGCCCAGCCGGTGCGGGTGCGTTTCTCCGGTGATTACGTGGCGGAGCTGTCGGCGACCAACGGCTCGAAATTGTCGGTGGTGCGTCTGGAGCCGCTGCTGATCGGTGGCATCTACCCCAAGAATCTTGAAGACCGCATCTTGATCAAGCTCGATCAGGTGCCGCCTTACCTGCTCGAAACCCTGGTCGCCGTCGAAGACCGCGACTTCTATAGCCATTGGGGTGTGTCGCCGAAGTCGATTGCCCGTGCGGTGTGGATCAACACCTCCGGCGGCAAGATGACCCAGGGCGGCAGTACGCTGACCCAGCAACTGGTGAAAAACTTCTACCTGACCAGCGAACGCAGCCTGAGCCGCAAGCTCACCGAAGCAATGATGGCGATGTTGCTGGAGCTGCATTACGACAAGAAGGAAATTCTTGAGGCTTACCTCAATGAAGTCTTCGTCGGTCAGGACGGGCAGCGTGCGGTGCACGGTTTCGGTCTGGCCAGCCAGTTCTTCTTCGGCCAGCCCTTGTCCGAATTGAAGCTGCATCAGGTTGCGTTGCTGGTCGGCATGGTCAAAGGTCCGTCCTATTACAACCCGCGACGCAACCCGGAACGTGCCCTTGAACGGCGTAACCTGGTACTCGACGTGCTTGAGCAGCAAGGCGTGGCCACTGCGGAGCAAGTCGAAGCGGCGAAAAAAATGCCGCTGGGCGTGACGACCCGCGGCAAGCTCGCCGACAGCTCTTTCCCCGGCTTTATCGATCTGGTCAAACGTCAGTTGCGTGAAGACTATCGTGACGAAGACTTGACCGAAGAAGGCCTGCGCATCTTCACCAGTTTCGATCCGATTCTGCAGATGAAGGCCGAGGCCTCGGTCAACGACACCTTCAAGCGTCTGGCCGGGCGCAAGGGTTCCGATGACGTGGAAGCGGCAATGGTCGTGACCAACCCGGAAACCGGTGAAGTCCAGGCAATGATCGGCAGCCGTCAGGCCAGCTACGCCGGTTTCAACCGTGCGCTGGATGCCGTCCGGCCGATTGGCTCGTTGATCAAACCCGCGGTGTATCTGACCGCGCTGGAAAAACCGAGCCAGTACACGCTGACCAGTTGGCTGTCGGACGATCCGCTGTCGGTCAAGGGGGCCAACGGTCAGGTGTGGAAGCCGCAGAACTACGATCGTCGCTCCCATGGCACGGTGTTTCTCTACCAGGGCCTGGCGCATTCCTACAACCTGTCGACCTCGCGCCTGGGCCTGGAAGTCGGCGTGCCGAATGTGCTCAAGACCCTCGCTCGCCTGGGCGTGACGCGTGAGTTTCCGGCGTTCCCGTCGATGCTGCTGGGTGCGGGTGGCATGACCCCGATCGAAGTGGCGACGATGTACCAGACCCTAGCCAATGGCGGTTTCAACACGCCGATGCGCGGGATTCGCAGCGTACTGACCGCCGATGGCGAGCCGCTCAAGCGTTATCCGTTCCAGATCGAACAGCGTTTCGATCCGGCCTCCATTTACCTGATCCAGAACGCCATGCAGCGGGTGATGCGTGAAGGTACCGGCAGTTCGGTTTATAACGTGCTGCCCAAGACCCTGACGCTGGCGGGCAAGACCGGTACCAGTAACGACTCGCGCGACAGTTGGTTCGCCGGCTTCAGTCAGGATCTGCTGGCGGTGGTCTGGCTCGGGCGCGATGACAACGGCAAGACGCCGTTCACCGGGGCGACCGGTGCGTTGCAAGTCTGGAGCAGTTTCATGCGCAAGGCCGATCCGCTGCCGCTGGACATGCCGCAGCCGGACAACGTCGTCCAGGCCTGGGTCGATTCACGTACCGGTCAAGGCTCTGACGCCAACTGCCCGGGCGCCGTACAGATGCCGTATATTCGCGGCAGCGAACCGCCACCCGGCGCCGCGTGTGCGAGCGAAACGCCCGCTTCCGGCGAGTCGGTGATGGATTGGGTCAAGGGCTGGATGAATTAAGCAAAGAGGGCTTCAAGTGAACAAGTGGTTGATTCCAGCGGTGACCGCCGTGGCTTTGCTCAGCGGCTGCTCTACCGTACAGCGTGGTTCGATTCCGGTGGTCGACTCCGGTACCGCCGTGTCCAACAGCGAACGCATTTCGGCCAACGGCGGTTTCCGTCAAACGACGGTGAAGCGTCCGGTACAGGGCCAGACTCAGGCGATTCCTCAGGGCGATACCGGTGTCGTGGTCATGGTGCCTGGTGGTGGTGCGACCACTTCGGCGCCGATCAGCACTTCGCCGATCGTCCCAGGCCCGGCATCCGGCGGCATTACGCCTGGTCCGTATAACCCTTTGGCGGTGGACTCTGCGCCGGTCAATTCGGGCAGCTACAGTATGCCGTCGTCGCCTAGTGGCATCCCTTCGGCCAGCAGTGGCGGTGGCCTGTCAGCGGATGAACAGCTGGACGGCCCGGTGCTCGCCCTGTTGACCACCGCGCAACAGCAGCAGGCCGGTGGCGACCTCAACGGTGCGTCGTCCAGTCTGGAACGTGCCCAGCGTGTCGCCCCGCGCGAGCCGCAAGTGCTTTATCGCTTGGCGCAAGTACGTATGGCCCAGGGCGATGCGCCGCAGGCCGAGCAATTCGCCCGTCGTGCACTGACCATGGCCAACGGCCGCCCGGATCTGCAAGCCAGCCTGTGGGACATCATCGCTCAGGCCCGTGAGAAGCAAGGCGATTCCGCCGGCGCCGCACTGGCCCGTCAGAAGGCCAAGGTTTCGCTGTGATGGATGCGCGTTTCCCGAAAATCGCCGATCAGCTGTTGCTGATCGAGCGTGAACTACGTACCCAGGGCTGGTGGGATGAGATCCCGCCGTCGGCTGAAGCACTCAGCAGTGTCGAGCCGTTTTCGGTCGACACGCTGGACTTCGAGCAATGGCTGCAATGGATCCTCCTGCCACGCATGAAGATGATCCTCGAACAGGATCTGCCGTTGCCGAACGCCTCGGGGATTCAGGAAATGGCTGAAATGGTATTTGCCCAGCGCAATCTTGGCGGCAAGGATCGTCAGTTGCAGGTGCTGCTTAAAGAGTTTGACCTGCTGATCACTGCTTCACGCAGAACGCGACTGTAGGACCTGACGAGTGCAACGAGGCTGCGATTTTTTGATCTTGCTCTTCCAACAAGTCAAAAGATCGCAGCCTTCGGCAGCTCCTACACAGCTCCTTCGCAGCGATTACGAGCAATTCTCGGCAATCTGCTTCTTCGCTTCGACAATGCGCTCCTGACGTTGCGCGTCGTCAAGGCGCCGCAAGTCACCCTCGACCTCTTCACGCAACCGCGGATTGTTCTGCAGTTGCGCCAGATTCGTGCGTGCCTGTTCGCAAAATGCCTTGAGCTGCGCCTGCTGTTCGGCGACCTGTTTCTTGACCTTGTCATCGATGGTTTTCTGATCACCGATTACCCCGCCGCCCGACATCGGCGCTGGTTTTGGCGCGGGTGAGGAGGGCGTTTGCACGGTGGTGGACGGTTGCCCCTGAGGCGGCTGCGCATCGAAATGCGTGACACCCTGGGCGTCGACCCATTTGTAGATTTGAGCGGCCGAGCACCAAGGGCTGAGGCCGACTAACAGAGTCAGGAGGAGCGTTCGCATGCTGATTCCTTGCTGAAAATGCGCAATTGACGCTAACAGAGTAGCGCTTTTCAGGTTTTTTCTTGCGTTCTCATGTGCTTACCCACAATTAACCACACAGACGACTTGACTTGCAGAGGGCGAAACAGAAGAATCCAAAGTCCGCTGTAGAGGGACTGCCAGAAGCAGACCCACTCGGTAGATCATGAGGCGCACATCCGCGCCGACCTGTTACACCCGCAACGCGTTACCTCGCGCTGGGTGGGAAAGGCCCGCAACACTTGGGACGATCCCAATACTTGCTCAGTCAGTGCTGACGTAGTCGGCGACCACCGTCGCTCATGCTCTGCCGAGAAGTAAACCTATTAAGACCCGCCCCTTTTTGTGGACGGTATTCTGGCGTTTTAGAGGTGAACAACGTGGAGCTTTTATCTGGCGGTGAGATGCTCGTCCGCTTTTTGCGTGACGAAGGCGTCAAATACATCTACGGGTACCCGGGTGGTGCTCTCCTGCATGTTTACGATGCCCTGTTCAAAGAACCGGAAGTGACTCACATCCTGGTTCGTCACGAACAAGCGGCAACCCATATGGCTGACGGCTACGCCCGTGCCACCGGTAAAGCCGGCGTGGTACTGGTGACATCAGGTCCTGGCGCCACAAACGCCATCACCGGTATCGCCACCGCCTATATGGACTCGATTCCAATGGTGATCATTTCCGGTCAGGTGCCCAGCACCATGGTCGGCACCGACGCGTTCCAGGAAACCGACATGATCGGTATCTCCCGGCCGATCGTGAAGCACAGCTTCATGATCAAGCACGCTTCGGAAATCCCGGAAGTCATGAAGAAGGCATTCTACCTGGCGCAATCCGGTCGCCCGGGCCCGGTCGTGGTCGATATCCCGAAAGACATGACCAACCCGGCCGAGAAGTTCGAATACATCTTCCCGAAAAAAGCCAAGCTGCGTTCCTACAGCCCGGCCGTTCGCGGTCACTCCGGGCAAATCCGCAAGGCGGCCGAAATGCTGCTGGCGGCCAAGCGCCCAGTGCTCTACTCGGGTGGCGGCGTGATCCTCGGCAACGGTTCCGCACCGCTGACCGAACTGGCCAAAATGCTCAATCTGCCGGTGACCAACACCTTGATGGGCCTGGGCGGTTTCCCTGGCACTGACCGTCAGTTCATCGGCATGCTCGGCATGCACGGCAGCTACACCGCCAACCTGGCGATGCACCATGCCGATGTGATCCTGGCCGTCGGCGCGCGCTTCGACGATCGCGTGATCAACGGCCCGGCGAAATTCTGCCCGAACGCCAAGATCATCCACATCGATATCGACCCGGCGTCAATCTCCAAGACCATCAAGGCCGACGTGCCAATCGTCGGTCCGGTCGAGAGCGTCCTGACCGAAATGGTCGCAATCCTCAAGGAAATCGGCGAGACCCCGAACAAGGAGTCCGTGGCCAGCTGGTGGAAGCAGGTTGATGAATGGCGTGGCGATCGTGGCCTGTTCCCTTATGAAAAGGGCGACGGCAGCAAGATCAAGCCGCAGACCGTGATCGAGACCCTCTGCGAAGTGACCAAGGGCGACGCTTTTGTGACCTCTGACGTCGGTCAGCACCAGATGTTCGCGGCGCAGTACTACACGTTCAACAAGCCTAATCGCTGGATCAACTCCGGTGGCCTGGGCACGATGGGCTTTGGTCTGCCAGCCGCAATGGGCATCAAGCTGAGCTTCCCCGACGACGACGTTGCCTGCGTCACCGGTGAAGGCAGTATCCAGATGAACATCCAGGAGCTGTCGACCTGCTTGCAGTATGGCTTGCCGGTGAAAATCGTCATCCTCAACAACGGTGTGCTGGGCATGGTTCGCCAGTGGCAGGACATGAGCTACGGCAGCCGTCACTCGCACTCCTACATGGAATCGCTGCCTGACTTCATCAAGCTGGCTGAAGCTTACGGCCACGTTGGCGTACGCATCACCGAATCGAAAGATTTGAAGGCGAAGATGGCCGAAGCGTTCGCCATGAAGGATCGGCTGGTGATCATCGATGTTTCGGTCGACACCAGCGAGCACGTCTACCCGATGCAGATCAAAGACGGCTCCATGCGCGATATGTGGCTGAGCAAGACGGAGCGTACCTAATCATGCGGCACATTATTTCCTTGCTTCTGGAAAACGAACCCGGCGCTCTGTCTCGCGTAGTCGGCCTGTTCTCGCAGCGCAACTACAACATCGAAAGCCTGACCGTGGCCCCGACCGAAGACCCGACCCTGTCGCGTCTGACGCTGACCACCGTGGGTCACGATGAGGTCATCGAGCAGATCACCAAAAACCTGAACAAGCTGATCGAAGTGGTCAAGCTGGTGGACCTGTCGGAAAGCGCTCACATCGAACGCGAACTGATGCTGGTCAAGGTCAAGGCCACTGGCGCCCAGCGCGCCGAGATCAAACGCACCACCGATATCTACCGTGGACAGATCGTCGATGTCAGCGCCAGCGTGTATACCGTTCAATTGACCGGTACCAGCGACAAGCTCGACAGCTTCATTCAGTCCATCGGCACCGCTTCGATTCTGGAAACCGTCCGTAGCGGCGTGACCGGCATTGCCCGCGGCGACAAAGTACTCAGCATCTAAACCAAATTAGCGCATGGCCTGAACGGCCGGATATAAGGGGAAATTCATGAAAGTTTTCTACGATAAAGACTGCGACCTGTCGATCATCCAGGGCAAGAAAGTTGCCATCATCGGTTACGGCTCCCAGGGTCACGCTCAAGCGTGCAACCTGAAAGACTCCGGTGTCGACGTTACCGTCGGTCTGCGTAAAGGTTCGGCCACCGTTGCCAAAGCCGAAGCTCACGGCCTGAAAGTGACTGACGTTGCTTCTGCTGTGGCGGCTGCCGACCTGGTCATGATTTTGACCCCGGACGAATTCCAGTCCTCGCTGTACAAGAACGAAATCGAGCCGAACATCAAGAAAGGCGCCACCCTGGCCTTCTCCCACGGCTTCGCGATCCACTACAACCAGGTTGTTCCGCGTGCCGACCTCGACGTGATCATGATCGCGCCGAAAGCTCCGGGTCACACCGTGCGTTCCGAATTCGTCAAGGGCGGCGGTATCCCTGACTTGATCGCGATCTATCAGGACGCCTCGGGCAACGCGAAGAACGTTGCACTGTCCTACGCCGCTGGCGTTGGTGGCGGCCGTACCGGCATCATCGAAACCACCTTCAAGGACGAGACTGAAACCGACCTGTTCGGCGAACAAGCCGTTCTGTGCGGCGGCACCGTTGAGCTGGTCAAAGCCGGTTTCGAAACCCTGGTTGAAGCTGGCTACGCGCCGGAAATGGCCTACTTCGAATGCCTGCACGAACTGAAGCTGATCGTTGACCTCATGTACGAAGGCGGTATCGCCAACATGAACTACTCGATCTCCAACAACGCCGAGTACGGCGAGTACGTGACCGGTCCGGAAGTCATCAACGCCGAGTCCCGTCAGGCCATGCGCAACGCCCTGAAACGTATTCAGGACGGCGAATACGCCAAAATGTTCATCAGCGAAGGTGCAACCGGCTACCCTTCGATGACCGCCAAGCGTCGTAACAACGCCGCTCACGGTATCGAAATCATCGGCGAGCAACTGCGCTCCATGATGCCGTGGATCGGTGCCAACAAGATCGTCGACAAAGCCAAAAACTGAGTCAGCGTCCCTTGTATGAAAAAACGCGGCCCTGGCCGCGTTTTTTCGTTTGAGACGGCGGTTCTGGTATAAAGCTGCATCGTTTGTGGCCGAACTGTCGTCCTCAAGCCTCTGTCGAATTTTTTCCACACCGTTGCAAGGTAATGTCCATGAGCGAACGTCCCGAAGAGCCGAACAAGGCTTCCGACGCCGAAAGCCTCCTGCCCATCGATGAACACATCGAAGAAGGGCACGACGCTGAAGGTCGTAAAGTCCGGCATCGTGGTATCTATCTGCTGCCGAACCTGTTCACCACCGCTAACCTGTTCGCAGGGTTCTATTCCATCATCAACTCGATGAGCGCCCAGGCGGCCTTGAGTGCCGGCGACTCGGCGAATGCGAGCAAGTACTTCGCGTTCGCCGCGATCGCGATTTTCGTTGCCATGGTGCTCGACGGCCTCGACGGTCGGGTTGCACGCATGACCAACACGCAAAGCGCGTTCGGCGCCGAATATGACTCCCTGTCAGACATGGTTGCTTTCGGCGTCGCGCCTGCATTGCTGGCTTTCGGCTGGGCATTGGGTGACATGGGCAAGGTCGGCTGGATGGTCGCCTTCATTTATGTAGCTGGCGCGGCGTTGCGTCTGGCGCGTTTCAACACTCAAGTGGGTACGGCAGACAAGCGCTACTTCATCGGTCTGGCCAGTCCGGCAGCTGCGGGTGTGGTGGCGGGTATCGTCTGGGCATTCAGCGACTATGGCATTCAGGGTTCGAAGATGTCGTTCCTGGTTGCGTTGATGGTGGCGGCGGCCGGCATGTTGATGGTCAGCAACATCAAGTACAACAGCTTCAAGGAGCTGGACTTGAAAGGGCGTGTGCCGTTCGTGGCGATCCTCGCCGTGGTGCTGGTCTTCGCGGTTGTGTTCAGCGATCCGCCGCGCATTCTGCTGCTGGTGTTCCTCGCCTACGCTGCTTCCGGCCCGGTGCAATACCTGTTGCGCCTTCGTCGTCACAAAAACGCCGAGTGATGTAATTTCCCGCATACTCCGCAGTCTATGGGTGCACCTGTCCTCCAAAGCTGCGGAGTTGTCATGTTGATCAAGATCCCCAAAGCATCTGACTGCCATGAGTCGGATGTCACGCCCGAATCCATCTATCTTTCCCGTCGCCAACTGCTCGGTGCTACCGCCGCCGGTATTGCTGTCAGCAGCCTGCCGCGTTGGGCCAGTGCCGCGGATCCTTCTCGTTACTCCGCTGTTGAACCGGGCAAAGCGCCGGCCTGGTTCGCCGAAAAGCTTCCTTCTACCCAGTGGGGCGCGGTCAGCGTCAAGGATGAGGCGATCACGCCTTATAAGGACGCTACTCACTACAACAACTTTTATGAGTTCGGTACCGACAAGGGCGACCCGGCGGCGAACGCCGGATCGCTGAAAACCGAACCGTGGAGCGTGGTGATAGACGGAGAGGTGGGTAAGCCGGGACGCTATGCGCTTGAAGATTTCATGAAGCCTTATCAACTTGAGGAACGTATCTATCGCCTGCGCTGTGTCGAGGCGTGGTCGATGGTCATCCCCTGGATCGGTTTTCCCATCTCGGCGTTGCTCAAGCAAGTCGAGCCGACCTCAAAGGCCAAATACATCCGCTTCGAAACCTTGCAGGATCCCAAGAGCATGCCCGGGCAGCGCTCCGGTTTTGCCTTGATTGATTGGCCCTATGTCGAAGGCTTGCGCCTGGACGAGGCAATGAACACGTTGGCCATCCTCGCTGTGGGCATGTATGGCCGGGAACTGCCGAATCAGAACGGCGCACCGCTGCGGTTGGTGGTGCCGTGGAAATATGGCTTTAAAAGCGTGAAGTCTATCGTGCGGATCAGCCTGGTCAGTGAGCAGCCGAAGACAACCTGGCAAAGCATCGCCGCGGATGAGTACGGCTTCTATGCCAATGTGAATCCGACGGTTGATCACCCGCGCTGGACCCAGGCGCGGGAGCGGCGATTGCCGAACAGTCTGTTCAAACCGAATGTGCGTGACACGCAAATGTTCAACGGCTACTCGGAAGAAGTCGCTTCTTTATATACAGGGCTCGATCTGCGGAAGAACTACTGATGCGTTATCCGTTCTGGCGAGTGGGCGTTTTCATTGCGGCGGCGATCTGGCCGTTGCTGTGGTTCTATCAGGCTTTTGCGGATTTGCTCGGGCCTGATCCGGGTAAGGTGCTGGTAGATCGGTTGGGGCTGGGGACGCTGGTATTGCTGTTGATCACGCTGAGCATGACCCCTTTGCAGAAACTGACCGGGTGGGCGGGGTGGATTGCCGTTCGCCGGCAGCTGGGGCTTTGGTGTTTTGCGTATGTGGTTCTGCACTTATGTAGCTATATGGCTTTTATCCTGGGGTTCGATTGGTCGCAGTTGGGGGTTGAGCTGCGCAAGCGTCCGTACATTATTGTCGGAGCGTTGGCTTTTCTGGGATTGTTGGCGCTGGCGGTGACTTCCAATCGCTACAGTCAGCGGCAATTGGGGATTCGCTGGAAAAAACTGCACCGGTTGGCCTATGTGATTCTGGGCTTGGGGTTGCTGCACATGCTGTGGATTGTGCGTGCCGATCTCAAGGAGTGGGCGATCTATGCCTTTATAGGCGGTGTGCTTCTGTTGTTGCGGGTGCCCCCCGTTACACGTCGAATCCCGCGTTTATTGGCTAAAAGGCAAAATCTTCAAGAAAAGCGAAATTAACGGTTGACGGCAGATTCTGGAAGTCTATAATTCGCCCCACTTCCGGCGCAGTCGAAACGGAAAACTCCTTGATATTCAAAGAGTTACGCAGTTTTCGACAGCGGCTTGCTTCAGATCATCGAAGCCTGGAAGGAGTTGGAATCGCAGTGATGTATAGCGCTTTCAACGGTTCGATCTTCTCGGT